>NZ_JABXFH010000015.1:0-118256 GCF_013372745.1 Janthinobacterium sp. BJB401
GGGGGCGGCGCGCCCCCCCCACCACCTCCACGGCGCCCGCCAGGCAGGTGACGCACACGGCGTCGTCCGTATGGCGCACATTGAAGCGGGCCGACTGCGCCAGCAGGCGCCCCGCGCCCGCCAGCACCGTGACGGGCTGGCGCGCGCCGCTGGCGAGGATTTCCGCCTCGCCGCCCAGCAATTCGATGGACTCGGGCGCGCGCACATCGATGCGCGTCTGCGTATTCATCTGCACCGTCATCTGCTGCGACAAGGCCACTTGCCGCTGCTCGCCCGTGCCCGTGCGGTAGTCGGCGGAGAATTCCTGCAGCGACGGCCAGGCGCCCAAGGGTGGACGCAAAGCCAGCACGGCCACGCCGGCCGCCAGCGCGCCACCGAGAAACGCCCGCCGGCCGGGGCGCGCCGGGAACGCCAGCACGTTTTCCCCCTGCGGCGCGACGGCGGCGCGGGTCAAGGCGGGGTCGAGCGCCTGCCACACTTGCTTGAGCTCGCGCCAGGCGCGCGCATGGCCGGGGCTGCGCGCGCACCAGGCGCGCAAGGCGTCGGCGTCGGCCTGCGTAAAATCGTCGGCACGCAGCCGCGCCCACCAGGCGGCGGCTTCCCGGCCGATGGCCGTGTCGGTATGTTCAAAAACGTCGCGTGGATCGCGGTCAGGAGCAGTCATGGGATTCATCAATATTTACGGCGGCCCGACACATCGCTGCGCTGGACGGCCTCGGCGCCGGCCATGCACGTTTTACAGTGTTGCATGGCGGCCTGCAATTCTTTCTTGACCATCGCCACGGAAATGCCGAAGCGCTCGGCGATGTCCGCATTGAGCATGCCGTCGATGCGCGCCGCCGTCAGGATGGCGCGGCGGCGCGGCGACAGGCCTGCCAGCGCAGCGTCGAGCGCCTGCACGTCGAGCCGCGCCGAGACGATGCGCGCCGGGTCGCTGATGTCGTCGCCGGCCTCGTCGGCCATGTGCATCAGTTCTTCGCGTTCGCGCTCCGTGACGATGATGCGGTCGCGCCGGTACGCGTCGGTGGCGATATTGGCCGCCATGCGCAGCAGATAGGCGTCGGGATTGTGGACGGGCGCGGCGGCCGGGCCAGGCGCCACCATCGCTTCGAGGCGCAGCCAGGTTTCCTGCAGCGCATCGGCCGCATGGTGCTTGCAGCCGACCACGCGCTCCAGGCGCCAGCGCAGCACGGCGTAGCGCGAACTGAGGTGGCGTTTGAGCTTGGTGCGCAGGTCGGGCATGCTCATGGCGCAAGCCTTGCCGTCGTGCCGGGGCCGCAATCGACTTCGCTGCCCGGCCCCTGCGGCAGCAGCAGGATGGAAACGGGCTGCGGCATCGACGGCAGCGGCGCGGCGCCCACTCGCATGCCCAGCACCACGCGCGCAATGGCCGTGTCGCGCGCGCGCAAGCCTGTGCTGTCGAGCAGGTGCACGCGGTCCACCACGCCGGCGCGGTTCAGATACAGTTGCAGCGCCAGCCGGTAGCCGCCGGGACGCGTCTGCGCCGCGCGGCACAGCAGTCCCAGCAGCACGTGCTGCAAGCGGCTGACATAGGCCGCATGGTCGCCGCCGCCCTGCGTGGCGCCGGGGATGTCGGCGGCGGCCACGACGCTGACTTGCGGCAAGTCAGCTGCGGCCGGCGCATACACGATGACGGCTTGCGCATCGGACAGGCGCGATTGCAGGCCCGTGCCTTCCAGCAAGGCTTGCAGGGCCGCGCCGGCCGCATGGGGGCCGCGCACGGCGGCCGACTGGCGCTGCGCGTAGCGCTGGTCCATCAGCACGGCGATGCCCGTGCGGCGGCTGTACAGGTCGAGCGCGTCGCCGAGGTTTTGCGCAGCGATATCGAACTGCAGCACGGCGCCATCGGCCGGCTGCGCCCGCACCGGTCCCACCGCGGCCAGGAAACCCAGCAAAACCAGGTATCCCGCCAGCGCGAGCACATGGACGGATGCCGGGCTGCCTGTCATATCGCTATCGAGTCGCTATCGTGTGAGGGAGAAATGCGTGGAAACAAGGCATTGCCAAGTAACAATTCTTGCATCAACTGCAATAGCCTACACACAAAAAATGACGGCTTCGTGACATCAGCGGCGTGCGCAAATTTCGCCATGCGGGACGTCGGGTGCGGCGGCGATTTCGGCTACACTGGCTGCTACTCTCCCTTTCAGACGCCTGATGATCGAAAAGAATCTGCCCGAGCTGGTCATGCTGAAGCGCCTCATCGACGAGGGCGGCAGCCACCTGGAAGTGGCCGCGCCCTGCAGCATCGCCATGGATGGGCGCGAGTTTCCCGTGTACACGATTGCGCTGGGCAATCCGAGCCCCGACGTGCCCGTGCTGGGCTTTTTCGGCGGCATCCACGGCCTCGAACGCATCGGCACGCAAGTCATCCTGTCTTTCCTGGAAAGCCTGGTCGCGCGCCTGCGCTGGGATGCCACCCTGCACCAGCAACTGGAAAGCATGCGCCTCGTGTTCATGCCGCTGGTCAATCCGGGCGGCATGTGGCAAGCCACGCGCTGCAATCCGCAGGGGGTGGACCTGATGCGCAATGCGCCATTGAGCGCACGCGAAAAAGTGCCGTTCATGCTCGGTGGACAACGCTACAGCGCCCGCCTGCCCTGGTACCGCGGCGCGGCCGGGGGACCGATGGAGGTGGAAAGCCAGGCCGTGTGCGACCTCGTCGAGCGCGAACTGCTGTCGCGCCAGTTCAGCATCGCCCTCGATTGCCATTCCGGTTTCGGCTTGCGCGACCGCATCTGGTTTCCCCACGCGCATACCCAGGTGCCAATCGAGCACCTGGCCGAGATCGGCGCGCTGGAAGAGCTGTTCAGCCAGAGCTATCCCAACCACAACTATGTATTCGAGCCGCAAAGCCGCCAATACCGCACGCATGGCGACCTGTGGGACTATCTATACCTGAACGGCACCAGCTACAGCGGGCGCGTGTTCCTGCCGCTGACCCTGGAAATGGGTTCATGGCGCTGGGTCAAGAAAAACCCGCGCCAGTTGTTCAACAGGGTCAGCATCTTCAACCCCACGGCCGCGCACCGCCTGCAGCGCGTGCTGCGCCGGCACCTCGTGTGGTTCGATTTCCTCATGCGCGCCGCCAGCAGCCACGGCCGCTGGATGCCGGAAGGCTTGCTGCGCAAGGCGCAACGACGGCGCGCGCTGGCGCAATGGTACGAGTCATGAGCGACGCGCCCACCTGGATCCTGCTGCGCGGCCTGATGCGCGAACAACGCCACTGGGGCAGCTTTCCCGCCACCCTGGCGCGCGCCCTGCCCGGCGCCCACATCGTCACGCCCGACTTCCCCGGCAATGGCGGGCGCCACGCGCAGGACAGCGCCACCCGCGTGGCCGACATGGTGGAAGCCTGCCGCCAGGAGCTGCAGGCGCGCGGCATCCCGGCGCCGTACCACTTGCTGGCCCTGTCCCTGGGCGGCATGGTGGCCGTGGAATGGGCTCACCGCTATCCGCAGGAAATCGCCCGCTGCGTGCTGCTCAATACCAGCATGCGGCCATATAGTCCGTTTTACCGGCGCCTGCGCTGGCAAAACTATGGCGCGCTGGTGCGCCAGCTGCTGCTGGGCGACAAAAGTAGCCAGGAAGCGCTGATCCTGCGTCTGACGAGCCAGCGGCATGCTGGCGGCAATCCCGCGCTGCTGGCCGACTGGCTCAGTTACCAGCAGCAATATCCGATTAGCCGGCGCAACGCGCTGCGCCAGTTGCTGTCTGCCGCCCGCTACCGCGCCCCGGCAATCCGCCCGGCCATGCCGGTACTGGTGATGGCCGGCGCGCTGGACCGATTGGTCGACCACCGCTGCTCGCAGCGTCTGGCGCGCGCCTGGCAAGCCGATTGTTTGATCCACGGCGACGCCGGTCACGACTTGCCGCTCGACGAAGGGCAATGGGTGGCGCAATCGGTGGCGCGCTGGCTGGGGGTGGCAGCGGCAGAGCATGACAAGACAAGCACGGCACTATCATCATGCAAATAAGCAACCATACCGACCAACTGACGGCGCTGGTGGAAGCCGGCGTACGCGAACAGATTTTTCCGGGCGCGGCCTGGGCCGTGGGCAGCGTCGACCACGGCGTGGCAGGCGCGGCCGGGCGGCTCACGCCCGAAGCGTCCAGTGCCGCGATGCAAGTCGACACCTTGTTCGACATCGCGTCGCTGACCAAGATCATCAGCGTCTGGTCGCTGACCGGCCAGCTGGTAAAGCAGGAACGCCTACGCCTCGATAGCCGGCTGGCGGACCTGCTGCCCGGCACAGTGGGATACGCGCTGGCGCCCATCACGATTTTCCAGCTGCTGACGCACACGGCCGGCTTGCCGCTGCGCGCCCGCCTGCGCGCCAGCTATGGCGAGGTGTACGACGATATCGTGCGCGGCGTGCTGCGCGAGCCGCTGGAAGGCATACCAGGCCGGGCTGTCGAATACACGGACCGCGCGGCCCTGATCCTCGGCCTGGTCATCGAGCGGCTGCTGGGCATGCCGCTGGACGTGGCGCTGGCCGAGCATGTACTGCAGCCGCTGGGCATGGCCGCCACGGGCTACGGTCCTGTGGCGCCCCGGCACGGCCAGCTGGTCGCGCCGACCGAGTATTGCGAACAGGCGGGCACCCACCTGTGCGGCGTGGTGCATGATTTTTCGGCCCGGCTGCTGGGCGGCGTGTGCGGCATTTCCGGGCTGTTTTCCAACGTACCGGACCTGCAGCGCTTCCTGCGGGCGATGCTGGCGCCGGACGGCAAGGTGTTCGACGCCGGCTGGGTGCGCGATTCGCTGACGGTGCGGACGGGCAAGCTGCAGCCGTCGCGCGGCCTGTTCTGGCATCCGGCGGCAGGCACCGGGCCGCAAGACGATGTCTGGTGCCACCTGGGCTTTACGGGCACGGCCATGTGGATCAGCCCGAGGCGCGGCCGCTATGCGATGCTGCTGACGAACAAGCTGTATTACACGCGCGAGTTCGACAGGATCAACGACATCCGGCGCGACTTCATGCGCTGCGCATTCGATCTCTGAAGCCACGCCGCTTTTCAGAACAGTCCGATTTTCCGTGGATGCCGAAGTTCCTATACTTCGTCCATCTTAACCTGTCGGGAAAATCGCCATGAGCGCAGCCGTGTATGCCCTTTCATCCACCACGATGAGGCAGCGCCTGCCGGCGCGCCCCTTCACCGTGCCCAGCGACGCGGACGTCATCCATGCCATCCATTCGGGTGACGGGCTGCGTGTCGTCTACCAGCCCCAGTATGACTTGCACAGCCGGCGCGTTGTCAGCGCGGAAGCGCTGCTACGCTGGGACCATCCACAGCATGGCAGCGTGCCGCCGTCGGTACTCATTCCCATGGTGAACCGGCTCGGCCTGCATCTGCCGCTGTTCGACCTGGTCGTCAAGGAAGTCATCGCCATGTTGCAGCACCTGCGCCGTCAAGGTGGCGACGTGCCCGTTGCCGTCAACGCCTCGATCGATACCGTGTGCACGCCCGGCATGGCCGATCTGCTTGCCACAAGAATGTGGGATGCCTGCCTGCCGACGCGGCTGCTGAAAGTCGAAGTCACCGAAGACTTGCCGGTCCTCGACGAATTGTGCCTGTCGGCTTGCCTCAACACCTTGCGGGCGAAGGGCTTTCCCCTGTCGCTCGACGATTTCGGCGCCGGTTCCGCCACCTTCAACGTCCTGTTCAAGATGCCTTTCGATGAAGTCAAGATCGACGGCGCCTTCATTCGCGACATGGAAACCAACGCCCATTCGCACGCCATCGTCGCCACCCTCATTTCACTGGCACAAAGACTCAACCTCAAGCTGGTGGCCGAAGGCATCGAGAACGAATCGCTGCTGGCGGCCTTGCTGGACATCGGCTGCCATATCGGCCAGGGCTATGCGCTGGCGCGCCCGATGGAGCGCGAAAAGTTTATCCAGCGTCAACTGACCAGGCCCGTGGCAATGGCAATGACACTGAAGGCGATGTGACATGAGCGACATGAAGCAATTACCGCTGATCTTGACCACCGATGCCATGGCTGCCGGCACAAGCGTCCACACGCACGATGCCGCGGCGCTGGTCGAACGCCTGCTCGCCTACATGGGACTGCGCAATGACGCCTGCCTGGCGCGCGAACTGGGCGTGCCGCCCTTTGCGATCAGCAAGCTAAGAAGAGGCAACGCCGCGCTCGATACCGACATGCTGATACGCATGCACGAAGCATCGGGCCTGTCCATCGGCGAACTACGGGCACTGTTGCCCCCCTGCCGGCATCGCTTGCCGTCCTGAAGCTCTGGAGGCCCGCTGTCCATACACGACAACGCGCCCTCACGGGTGTAATGCCGTTCAGTTAAGGTCTCGTTTCATGAGCCGGACGGTGTAACGCTGAGGCACGGCTTTAACGGCCCGGTCGAATTGGCGATCGGGCCGTTCTTCATTCAGCGACTTGGTTAGCCGCTGACGCAGGCGTTGCATCAAGGCTGGCAACTTGCCCTGGGAGCGCACGATGGCGACCAGGGCAGCTCATATTGGATGACGTGGATGGCCCGTACAAAGCAGATTTCAGTGGGATCGCATTTCACCGCCAATACCGCTTTCGCCATTGGCCATCGACCAAGGCAATGGTGCGTGCCCGCCCAGATGGTGGCCGATCCGGCCATTTTTTGCGGACCTGCTGTGCCGGTTTCATCTCGATCAGCGCATCATCACCTGCCAGCGCCAGCGGTCTCCACGTCGTATTCGATTTGGCGGAAATGATGAAGTGTCGATTGTTGCCATTGTTTCTTAGTTAACAACGGATTTCCGCCGACATGAAGCTTTTATCCAAGGCGGTCAGCGAGTGGTCGGGAATCGATGGCAACAACTCCTTGGCATATTGCATTTCGTTGGTACCGTAGGGGCCAAACGCGGCACCATGGAGTAGCTCGAGACCATCTTCACCTAGAACACCCGGTGTTTGCAGATCCCGCAGCGCAAGGTTCAGGTCATCTTGCACTTCGCGTATCGATTGATGCCGGTACAATGCCAGCGCCACGCCACCACCAGGCATGCCACTTGGTCCGCAGGCAAGCGCGGGTGCTGTCTACTCGCCTCGCCCGTGTAACGAACCGTTTGCTCGCCCTACTCGAGCGAAAAACGTTACCCCAGACGCTTTCCATCGGACGCCTCATGGGTCTCCGTCAAAAATGAATTGTGTCATCAAGCATGCCCGGCAGGTTAACAGCCTCTTCTGGCGGTTACAACCCAGAAAATAAAAATGCCGTTCAGTCTTAACTGAACGGCATGACACTTGCGAGTAGTTTTTCCTTCTGGCCGCCAGCCTGCGCACACGCAATTGGCGACCTTTCAACCCAGCAAGAAAGCTACTGATAATTCAGCGTGTACGTCGCCACGGCATTGGACAAGCCGGGCTTTACCTCGGCTGCCGTTTGCAAATAGCGCGCACCCAGCTTGATGGTCAACGAAGTGGTATTCGCATTGAGATTGGGCACGCCGACGTCCTGCGACAATATCCAGGGTTGACCTGACTCGTCTAACAGTTGCACTCCCACGCCAGTGGCGACCCGTTTCCCTTTTTCCGCCGTCAGACTCAGCACGCCTTTGCTGGCATTGATCGCCGTTGCCACCGAGTCTATACGTATCTTGCGGGTATTCGGCGATCTGCTGGGGCCAATGACGCCACCATTTTGCGAAGAAACTGCACCACCGCCCCCGCTAGCAATACTACCAGGAAACCCTGGGCAATCGGTCAAGCGGATTTCGAAGTTGACCGCCGGCAGGGACATGCCTCCCCCTTTCAGGGGCATTATCTTGCTACGGCCAAGTGGTACGCTGACATCAGACGTCGTGCAGGTTTTACTGACAACGCGTATGCTGCCTGTCAATCCCAGTGTCACGACGTCAACTTCGTTGCTACTAGTGCTACCGGATAAATATGAAAATCGTATACGGAGAATCGCCCGGCCCAAGCGCTTGCCGGTATAACGCCTATGCCCACCGGTCCAGTCTTTACGAGCGCGACCCTGAAAGTAGTTGGTACTCTCACCGACCCGGACCTGCCTGTATAGCATTCTGCCCGTGAGTTAGAAGAAGCTAGGCACTTAATGGGCCAGTAAAAGTACGTACCTTTGCCGACATTCAGCGAGGTATCCGAGGTGACCTGCCATACCACACCGATGCCGGGCACCCCGGTTTCATAAATTTTCCCGGCCATTGCGGGAACAGCGCTGGAGCTGACACTGCCAAGTACGCCTGCAACATACCCGTATCCCTCGCCTTCAGACTCGATCGCATCCGTGCAGACAATCCGTTGGATACCAGCATCGGCATTCTGAAAAGCCTGGGTGTAGAGATAGGTGCCGTTGGGTGCATCACGCGGCACGGTAAGGCTGCTGATCTGGAGGGCCATCGTTGCAGTGGTAGCAGCGCCATCGGAGATGCGGCATTCGAACGCCTGAGCCAGCTGCGGCGCAGCACACACGAGCAATCCGGCCAGCAGAGACAGTACTTCCCGAACGTTCATGGTTTTCTTTTTTGGTTGATTTTAAGCGCGGTTTCTTCATATTTTCTGGCTGCGGCGACCTGCAAATCCTGGCGTGGCACCAGCGCGGCCATAAATGCAGGCGGCACCTGCAGATCGAGACGCTGCACGGCTGCCTCATGACTCCAGCTGGCGCCGGGAATCGACTGCAGCACCAGTTGGCATGGCTGCAGCAATTGCTCCTTGGAAAGCTGCACCCCATACGCCTGCAAATCAACCGTACTCATGCAAGGAGACGCATCTTGCCCCCCAGCCACCGGCAGGAACGCCACCTCGCGCCGCTCCATGCGCTGGCCATTGACGAAGATATCGACTGAATACGTGCCGCCCTGCAAGTCAGCGCTGCGCTCTTCAGCGGGCGGCGCCTTGGCATTGATCAATTCCGGCACGCACACGGCCTCGGCTTGCTGCAGCTGGCCGCCTTCGCCCTGCATCAACGACGCAGGCACCGGCAGCGAGCAGCGCTCATGCGCCCTGCCGCCCCACGAAATCGACAGTTGCCGGCTGGTTTCCTGCAAGCGTGCGTACAGCTGGCCATTCTGGCCCACCATGCCCACCGACTGCCCTTGCTCATCCTTGACCGTGGCGCCAAACGGCAGCACGTCGCCGCCCGCCAGGCGCACCTGGAACAAAACTGCCCGGCCCGTGCTGGTGCTGTATTTGAGGAAGACGACGGCGCCGTCGCGCGGCGCCACCTGCTGGCTTGTTTCGCGCATTTCCACGTCCATCGACGAGCCCACAGGATCGATCGCCACTTCGTTCAGTTCATACGGACGCAGATACGGCACCACCGCATTGCCGCTGGCGTCGAGCCTGAGACCCGGATAACCGGCCACAGTGGCGCCAGCGGCGCCAGGCGCATGCACCACGGCCATGGTGTCGCCGCGGTGCGGCGACAGGGTCACGCCGCCAGGATGGGCCACCACGCTGCCGCTCATGTTGAACGAGGCGCTCGTATAGTCCTTCCCACGCCCGACCGAGGCGCCAACGAAGGTCCGCGCTCCCGTATACTGGCCGCTCAGGGTGCCGCTGCTGCTGCCGCTGCTGCCATCGCGGCTGACTGACGCGCCATAGCCGAACTGGCGTTCTTCACCGGCCGTGCCGCTGACGGTGGCCAGCTGGCTGTAGCGGCCATCGGCGTTGCGCTCCAGCTGGGCCGACATGTACGGCATGTCCACGCTGGCGCTGCTGCCCAGCGGCAGGTTGACGGACAGCAGCAAGCGGTTTTCCATACCGCCTGACGACGTCCTGCCGCGGTTGGCACTGATGCCATAGCTGATGCGCCCCACGCGCTTGTTATAGCTGAGCTGGTATTGCAAGTCCTGCCCTTCCCGGTTCCAGTAATTTTGCGTATACCCGCTGATGCTGACGTTGCCCCACTCGCCCAGGCTCTGGTCGGCCGTCAGCGACAGCCGGTTGCGGGGGCGGTCCAGCATGGTCGTTGGATAGCCCTGCCGCTCGGTGTCAAGCGCCTGCATGGCGTTGGCGAAATCCAGGTAGCCGCTGGTGGAAAAGCGGTAGGCGGCCATCGAAAAATTACTGCCGGTGCTCAGGATATTCTTGCTGTACGACATACGCATACTCTGGCCCTTGGCCTTCTCAGCGTCGAGGTCGGTCTGCGCATGGCTCAGATCGACGGACATGGCGCCGATCGGCGTGGCAAACGCCATGCCGCCCAGCAGCGACAGATAGTCGGCGCTGGCTTGCACGCCGCCGTAGCCCGTCAGGCTGTTGTTCAATCCATATTGCACGGTGCCTTGCAGGAAGCCGGCCTGCTGGCTCAGGTGATTATTGCGCGTCACGCCGGCAGTCGCGCCGAAACGCAGGGTTCCCGGACGCAGCAGCTGCGTCACGGCGGCATACGGCACCACGAAGCGCTGTTCGCTGCCGTCCGCTTCGGACACGGTCACATTCAGGTCGCCGCCGTAGCCGGTGGCATACAGGTCATCGATGACGAAGGCGCCCGGCGCCACCGTCGTTTCCAGCAAAATATTGCCTGCCTGGCGTATCGTCACGCGGGCGCTGGTGCGGGCGATGCCGCGCACCACGGGCGCGTAGCCGCGCAGCGAGTTCGGCAGCATGCGGTCGTCGCTGGCCAATTGCACGCCGCGGAAGGACTGTGTATCGAAAATCTCGCCGCTGGTATTTGAGTCGCCCAATGTCAGCTGGCTTTTCAGCGAGGTAACATCGCGCCGGAGATAGGTGTCGAGCACCTGATAGCGGCTGCCGCCCGCTTGCTGCCAGCTCAGCGCACCCTTGTGGCGCAGACGCCAGGCGCCGAGATTGAAGCCGCCATCGAGACCCAGGTAGGCTGAATTGAAGGCGCTGTCGCCACTTTTATTGTGATTGCTGTTGAAGTTGTAGCCGAGCATGCCGGACGTCACGCCGCTGTCCCACAGTTCCGGGCTGACATAGCCGCGCGCATCGCGCCGCAGTGAAATCTGCGGAATACTGATGTCGACTTGCTGACTCTCCGGCACGAACTTGGCCGTCGCATTTTCGATAAGCTTGCTCAGATCGGCACAGTTGCCCGCCTCCAGCAAGGCCGTCGCTTCCGGCGACAGGCGCGCCATGTCGACACCGAGCAGTTCGAGCAGCCTGCGCGACACGCACACCACGGGATGGCTGCCATCGTCATTGGCGTGAATCTTGATATCCTGGCGGTTTTTCAGCTGGCCGTTGAGGGCGATATCGGCACGGTAAGTGCCTGGCAAGACGGGATTGCCATTCTGATACGCGACCAGGTCCAGACTGCGCGAGCCTGCCGGCAAAAACGCGCCATTGAATTCGACCTGATCGGCATGCGCCACCGGCATGAGCAACGCACATGAACTGAACGCCACCGCCTTGACCACGCTGCCAACGAGCCCATTGACGCCCGGACCAGGCATTACTTGAGGATAGTAGCGAATATGGCGATGAGTATGCATGATTCAGACCTTAAGGAGCGGGCCGGCTGGCGGGCGCCGAAAGGGTGCGCCGCGTCGGCATCGGGACACCATAATCATTGATGGCGCTAAACTCCACCTGTGCGCCGGCGCCAGGCAAGGCATTCAGGGTGGGCAGCGCAAATTGTTTGGTCTCGCCTGGCGCCACCATGCCGCCATCACTCTCGCTGCGCACGGCGCCGACCATCAGCGACAGCGACGCCAGCGACACGTGAAAGGCGGACGGGTTATACGCTTCCAGGGCAAAGCCCTTGCCATGGCTGGCAGGCACGGCACGCCATTGCACTTGTTCGATCGCGTCGACAGGATTGCCAGCGAGCCCCTCGGGGCGATAAAAAATCTTGACGCGTGAGCGGAACGCCATCTGCAGCGAATTCACATCGGCGTCTTGCGATTTGGGCGGAATCTCCAGCACATTCAGCCAGAACACCGATTCCTTCGCCGCCGGCAAGGCCGGACCGACAAACATCAGGCGCAGACTCTGCCCCTTGCCGGGATCGATGCGGGCCAGCGGTGGCGTGAGCACAAAAGGAACTTTGGCCGATGCCGGCGTCGATACGACATCGCCGGCATCGACCCACGCCTGTACCAGCGCCGGCACTGCGCCATCGTTATTGAGCTTGACCGTGATTTCCTTTTGCTTCGCCGGATAAATCTGCCGCGTTCCCGTGATCACCACGCTGGCCATGGAGGAAGAGCAAAACAGCAAGGCCAGGCTGAGCAATAACGAACTGTGCAATGAATGATAGGGGGACATGGAAGACCTCAGAATGTAGACGGGAGGCGCGTCCCGCCTGGGCGGCGAGGACGTGCTTCCCTGGCGTGTGGATTACTCGTAAGAAATGGAGTAGGTAACGTTGCTATTGATCGTGCCGGCAGTGGCAAGGCCGGTGGAAATGTATTGCACGGCATACGGCAGAACCGTGTCGCCAGCCGTATTCTTCGTAACCTTCTCGGTATCGGTAACTTGCGCGGAATCACCGGCCTTGATCGCCTTGCCGTTGGTGCCATCGAGCAGTTGCAGCTGAACATTCTTGGCGCCGACGGCGGGGTCGGCAATTGTATTTGTCAGGTTATGGGTCAAAGGATCAACAGTGCTGCCCGGCTCGAAAAATGCGGCAGCCTTGGTGGTCGTACCGGTACAAGCACTGAGCGTAATGTTAAAACCGGTCTTACCTGCAACTTCTGCAGCAGTTTTCAGCTGGGCAGCCGAGATTTTTGGCAATTTCACGGTCGCAGGCGCAGGGCCGACAGCGCCGTTGACAGTAACGACGCAAGTCGAATCGGACAGTACACCTTCGAAATTGATCTTGCCATCGGCGGCGAAAGCGGATTGGGTTGCAGCGGCGGCCAGCAGAACGGCGAGGATACGGACTTGGGATTTCATTGAGACTACTCCTGAAAGATAAAGGTAAATGCGCACCAGTTAATGTAGGAACGCGGCTGTTGTTGCAGATACGTACTTTACAGAGCCGCGGTAGTTGTCGATATGAGAATGGTCTTAAAAATCCGCGCCGCCGGATAAGACATGTGCAAATAGACGCACACATCGGCAACAACACGCACAGGATGCAAGCGGCCTGGCAAACTGACGTTGCGGCGTGGCTGGAGAGAATGGGGGGAGGCAGTGCGGGGATGAAAGCGATGGGAAAGCCTGCAAGGTGGTGCTTGCAAGCGGGGTACATGACGGCCGGCCAATCAGCCAGGCGCCACCACCTTGTCTGCCGGCATCAATACTCTCTGCGCCAGCCAGACCAGCACGGTCGCCAGCACAAGGGGCAAGACAAGCTGCACCAACACCAGCGCCGTCCAGCCGACCATCTCTTTCAGATGAGTGAAAACCACCTCCGCGACAAGAATCCCCAGGTTGAACGCGACATAGAACAAGCCCACGGCCCGCATGTTCTGCATAGGTGGCACCGCTTGAATCAGGGCCGCCAGGATATTGACAAAAAATACCGAGGTCAAACCAAAACCCACCAGGAACGCCAATAACATGAGAATATCCAAGGTCATATGCCATCCGCAAAATAGCAGACCACTGACAGCGGCTATGATGGGAAGAACAATCAGCAGCGTTTTCATGGCACCGTACCGGTCCCCCAGCCAGCCAGCCAGCGGCGACAGCAAGGCGGAAATCATGGCGACACTTATCACCATGTGTACTGTCTTGATGGGAAGTTCCAATATCTCGCGCAGGTGCGCGCCACACAGGTATTCAAACTTACCCGCGCTCACTGGCATGCATACGGCTGCCAGAAACAGCAACAGCGGGCCTCGAGACCAGACCTCCCCCACCGGGCTTCTGACTTCAGGACGGACGAAACTGCGTTCGTCGGCGGTACTGATCTGCTGAAAAAAATGCCAGATCAGGATATACAGAAGAATCAGGATGAGCATGCCAACCAGGGCCGGTAACAGAGGCAGCTCCCCCTGCTCATTGATAGCATCGTGAATGGCGGTAAGTCTGTTAGCGACCATGTTAACGGCCGTGGCAAGACAGTTCATGAGTCCCACCACTAAGGCACAATGGCGCGGAAAATACGTGGCCGCGATACTAATCCAGGCACAGATATTCATCGTACACCCTATACCACCCAGCAAGCTCCAGCAGCACAGCTCAAATGGCGAGCGGGAAAACAGGCCCATTAACGCAGCCACCGCAAGCAGTAGGAATCCGCTGAGCAATATTTTCTTGCGCGACAAGGTTGCTGGCAGGACTGCCAGCACGAGTCCCGTTAACCCCATGCTGGCAAAAAGGAGCACTGCGGCTATCGGGAGATTGCCGAGTGTGTCAGGCAGGCCGAATGGCAAAGGCTGGGATGCCAATGGCAGCAGCGCCGGATCCATGTTGGACAGCACCAGGAACAGCAAGGTAGTAGGCAACATCAACGCCAGCATCCCCATGGCCTCTTTTTTATTCTTGTTCATCCTGCGCAACATGATGCTCCTTCAAATTGAAATCAATGCTGGCCGCGGCTACGCCAGGCGGCCACGACGTCCTGCAAAAGCTGCTCGCAACGCGCATCGCCGAGCACTTCCGCACCGCGCAACAGGCTCTCGAGCTGCCTTGCCGGCTGCGCCATCTCCGTCCATTGCATGGCCAGGGCCGCGCCATGCAGGCGATGCGCGGCACGCACCGCACCATCCGGTTCGTGCATGACCATGGCCTGCAGCAACTCGCCCATATCGTTGGCGAACGCTGCGCGCACCTGCGGCATATCGAAGACCGCCAGGGTTTCCATCGGCGGCGCATGCAGCGCCAAGGTCACGTCGCACCAGAGTTCGACGATATCCTGCAGTTTCGCCAACCGGATCGGCTTGCTCAATATGCCATCCATGCCGGCCTCAAAGCAGCGTTCCGCATGATCCTCGCCCGTCGAGGCGGAAATCGCGATGACCGGGCAGCGCGCCTGCTCCAGATCCGCTTCGCGCCTGCGCCATTCGGCCGTCAGGCTGTAGCCGTCGATGTCGGGCAAGTCGCAATCCATCAGCACCAGGTCATATTCGCGCAGCTGGAAACAGGCCAGGGCCCTGGCGCCATTCTCGGCAATGTCGGCATCGCAGCCCAGGCTGGCGAGCTGGGCCCGCAACACGGCCTGGTTGGCCGGCACATCCTCAACCACCAGGATCGACAGGCGCTGCGCCGCCGCGCCACCCACCGGAGCGGGCCGGGTAGCGACCACGTCGGCCGCAGCAGCGGAGCCGGGCGCCATATCCGCAGGCAAGGAAATCAGCATGCGCGTGCCCCTGCCCATCTCGCTGTCGATGGTGATCGTGCCCTGCATCAATGTCACCAATTCGCGGCAAATGACGAGACCCAGGCCGGTGCCGCCCGAACGCTTGTAGGTACCCTCCACCTGCACATACGGCCGGAACAGGCTCGCCTGCGTGGCGGCGGCTATGCCAGTGCCCGTATCGGCAACGGCAATTTCCAGGCGCGCCTGGCCCTGCCCGTCGTCCAGCATGGCAATCTGTATCTCGACGCCGCCGCTTGCCGTAAATTTGATGGCGTTCGAGACCAGGTTGTGCAGCACCTGCAACAGCCTGGCCTCGTCCAGCATCAGCAGCGGCACCGCCACGGGCAGCACTACATCGAGCGTAATGCCCTTCTCCCGCGCCCGCAGCTGCTGCAGGGCCGCCACGTCGTTGGCCAGGGCTGCGACATCGACCGCATCGAGGCTGAGCGTGAGTTGCCCCGCCTCCAGCTTGGAGACATCGAGCACGTCGTCGAGCAAGCGCAGCAGGATATTCCCGCCGTTGCTGGCCAGGTCGACAAAGTGACGCTGCTCCGCATTCATGGGCGTGGAGCGCAGCAATTCCACGGCGGCCAGCACGGCATTCATGGGCGAGCGGATTTCATGGCTCATCACGGCCAGGAACATGGCCGCCCTGCGCTCGTTGCGCAAGGCACGCCGGTGCGCACCGTAGGCCTGGTACGCCAGACCCGCCAGGATCAGCAGCAAGGCCACAGCCAGGCCCACATGTTCGCCAAAGTGGTCCGCGGAGAACAGCATGCCCGAGTGATCATCGCCCGGTGCTCCCAGCCAATCCTGGCGTACCAGCCGGATCTGGGCCGGGGTCATCGCGGCCAGCGACTTGTTCACGATCGATACCAGCAAGGGATCGCTATCGCGCAGCGCCATGCGCACGTCCGACGTCATCGCCACGGGCAGTTCCGTAAAATGCAGGTCCGCGCCTTCCTCGCGCATCAATCCCGGCAATAACTGCGCCTTGCTGCCGATGGCGACGTCGGCGCCGCCTTTCGACAGCAGCGCCAGCGCCTGGCGCATGGTGGGGCTGACAACGATGCGCATGCCGTCGTGGCGTTCACGCAGGAAGGGACCGAACAGGCCAGCTTCCGCGGCCGGCAGCGCCACGGTCTTGCCATCGAATGCGATGCCATCGGCACCAGGTTCACCCTGCTCACGCGTGGCGGCGATAGCCGTGGTCGAGAGGTAGGGCAAGCTGTAGCTGATGCCGGGCACTTGCGGCGGTGTGCCGATACTGCGCACCGCAGACAGGCAATCGACCCGTCCTTCACGCAACGCGGCCAGGCCGTTGTCCGTTTCGGCCAAGGTCACGATGTCAAAGTCCAGGCCGCTATGCCGCTCAATGATTTTGATGTAATCGGGGCCGATGCCAACCCCGATAGCGCCACGCTGGATAGATTCGAACGGTGGCCGGTTTTGCAGCATGCCCAGCTTCAACACGGGATGCGCGCGCACCCAGGCTTGCTCCGCAGCGCTGAGCGCATACGCCCTTTCCTGCCCCTGCGCCGCCATGCAGCAAACGGCCAGCAGGAAAGCGGCGATGCCGGCTCGCCAGCGCCTCATGCTTCGCCTATGGTATGCCTGATCTTGAACAGTTCATTATTCGACGTGACACCGAGCTTGCGGAAGGCGGTGGTCTTTTGCGAGCTGATGGTCTTGATGCTGCGCTTGAATTTTTCGGCGATTTCCGTCACCGTCATCCCCGCCAGATAACAGCGGATCACCTCGCGCTCGCGCGCCGACAGCGCCGCCCCCAGCAGCAGCGCATCCGCGCCGTCCTCACCCTCTCGCGCATCAAAGGTGGTGCTCGCTTCCGCCACCCGATAGGACATCTCGGCGCTCAGGTACACGGCGCCCGACACCACCTTGCGCAGCGCCTTGACCAGTTCCGACATTTCCTCGCCCTTCCCGGCAAAACCGCGGGCGCCGACGCGCAAGGCCAGCGCCACCGTGGCCGGCTCATGATGCGTGGACAACACGAGGATGGGGCAATCGGGGAATTTGGCCCGCAGCGCACGGATCAACGACACGCCATCGAGTTCGTCCGGACCCAGCGCATAGTCGAGCAAAATGACGTCGGCAGGCGTCGCGAGCAAGCCCGCGATCAGCTCGCGGCTGGTACTGTAGGCACCCACGACGTCGATATCCTGTTCGGCCGAGAGGCGGGCGACGAGACCGTGCCGCACCACGGCGTGATCGTCGAGCAAGGCAATACGTAAGCGTTTCATAGGCATGGGCAAGGACCAGACGCTGTATGAAAAAAGTTTCTTTTGATGAGATTACTCCTATTTACGCCACCACCACCATACGAGATGCAGTTTATTAACATAGGTGCTCCTGTGCAACAAAAATGCTTCGATTTACCCGCCTTCAGATTCACATTACAATAAAATTACTTTTATTGCACTAGCGAAGGCACGCATTATTTATTGCTGACGCTGGCGAAAAAGTCGCGCAATTCCATGGGGCGCGCCAATGCATAGCCTTGTCCCGTGGGGCAGCCAAGCTGGCACAGCGCCTCGATGCATGACGAATCCTCGATTCCTTCCGCCACCACTTTCAGATTCATCAGCCGTGCCAGATTGACCGTCGCGGCAATGACGGCCTGCGCGGAAGCACTGGTTTTCATGTCGCGCACAAACGCGCCATCGATCTTGACCTCGTCAAAGGTCATCTTGGCCAGCAGATTCAGGGTTGATGAACCTTGCCCAAAATCATCGAGCGAAACGGGAAATCCTTTCGCGCGCAGCGTATTGAGCGAGGCGGACAGCAGCAGTTCATCGTCGACCGGCAGATCGCCAGTCAATTCAATTTTCAGCAATTGCGGCGGCACGCCTGCCCGCTGCATCTTTTCAGCCAGCCGCTGCGCGAGGCCTGGCGTACACACGGTTTCGGCAGAAGCATTCAGGGCGATGGGCAAGGTCACCTGGCGGCTCTTGAGCACCAGCAGGACGTCGATCACGCGCGTCTCGATAAAGCTGAACAACAGCAAGTGCAGGCCCAGGCGGTTGACCATGGGAATCAGCACCGATGGCGGCACTTCGCCAACGCCGGGATGATTCCAGCGCAGCAGCGCCTCGGCGCCGATGATGCGCCTGGTACGCAAATCGTACTGCGGCTGCAGCATCACGCGCAGATTCTTGCCTGTCGTCAACGCTTCGATCACATCGGCTTCCGTCGGACCGTCGGGCGGCGCAAAACAGGATGCCTCCCGCTTGATCGACGGGACCAGCAACAAGGCGCGCAAGGCCTCGGCAAACGCGGCGTTGCCGCCGCCGTAGACCATGCCGACATTGATGCCGGCGCGATGCGCCAGCCGGGCAAGCGCCAATAATGCCGACACGGACAGGCCGCCGATGCGGGCAACCGCCGGTTTTTCCAGCATCGCCGCGGCTTGCCCATGCAGCAAATTGAGCAGTGTCGGCTGGCCGACCCACAGCACATGCGGAAAACGCGCCAGCGGGTTGGCCGCATCGAGCGTCTTGAGCAAGGTCGGCACCATCAGGCCACCATGTTCGACATCCGCGACGATCACGTCAACCTTCCCTTCGCGCAACAGCGAGGGAATCAAGCTCAAGGAATTGATACTTTTCACGTCTGCGACATTGATGGCACTCAGCATCGTGCCCAGCCATCGGGCACCACTCTTGTCCGTATCAGGCGTCAAGGTCAGCACGCGCAGGCAATGGAATTCGCTACGCACAGGGGAGCTGATGGTTTTCACGGAAGTTTTCCTTGGGTTAAGACGCATGGGTGAACAAAGAGTGGGAACGCCAGAAAATGACGGGCGGCAAACCTCTTAATTGCTGTCCTCTTCATCGGGCATGCCGAAACGCGTGCGATGATCGCCCATGCATGCCCGCAGCTCTTGAATACTCAAGCGGCTCACTTCGTGCATGCGTATGAGGATGGCGGCGCTCACTGGCAGCGAACCATGTCTGATTTTGGAAAGGATGGGCGCCGATACCTGCAATTCGCGCCCCAGGGCCGCATCGTTCTTCAAACCCAGGAAATCGATAAGCACATCGAGCAGATCGGCATTGCGAAAACCGCTTGCGGCATTCAGAGGAAGCCGGTTGCGTAATCCCGTCACGCGTGGGGGATGCTGCTGTATTTGCTTTGTCATAGCTGCTACTTTCAATATGGAAGGTCAGGAACCGGCCGCGCCATGCGCATGGCGGCTGGCGCGAACCGGTGATGACTTGAAGTGTAGCGACAGACTTTCTTGACCGAAATCAGAACAGTCCTAAAATTCCCAGCGAGCATTTAAAGCGGCGGCTTACAGCCGCAGGCTGACGACAATCGCCAGCAGCAGCGCGCCAGCCGCCGCCAATAATGCATTATTGAAACTATGCGACTGCGCATACAGGCTGCCGGCCAGCACGGGGCCGAGGATCTGGCCGATGCCGTACACCACCGTCATGATGGCCATCATGTTGCTGCCGGCCTTGACTGCGGCCCGCTGCGCGGCAGGCATGGCGATGGTCACCGTGCCGACAAACGTGCCGCCGACGAGAATGGCGCTGAGCAGATAACCGGCGGCCGAGGGCGCCAGCACGGGCAAGGCCACGCCCAGCGCCTGCAGCAGCAAGTTCAGCCTGAGCACCTGGCGCGTGCCAAGTCTCTCGTGCAGGCGGTGCCACAGGAAACACGAGGGCGCCGCACCGAGGCCGAAGACGGCCCACACATGGGCGGAATTGAGCCCGGGCAAGGCCGCGCCGACCAGCACGGGCAAATACGTGGCCGTGACGATGTAGCCGAGTCCCGCCAGTCCGTAGATCAGCACCAGCGGCCACGGCGCCACGGGCGCCAACGCGGTTGCGCCAACTTGCGCCGGCGCATCCGGCGCATCCGGCGCCGACTGGCCGCTGGCGGCAATGGCGGGCGCGGCCGCCAGCCCCGCCAGCACGGTGACGCCGGCCAGCAGCAGCCACATGCCGGCGCTGTGCCAGCCCAGGTGCGACGCCAGCACCAGCAATTCGGCCGAGATGGCGATGCCGGCGCCCACGCCCGCGTACAGCAGCGGCGCGCCGCGCGCCTGCCGGCGCTGCACCAGCAGCCACAGCGAGGCCGCCACCATGGCCAGGGCGCTGAAGACGCCCGCCACGCCGCGCACGGCCACGATGAACCAGACGGGCATAGTCAAGGCCAGCACGCCCAGGCAGATGGCCGTGCCGGCCACCGACCACAGGCACAGCCGGTGCGCGTTGTGCGCCCGCGCGCGCATGGCCAGGATGGCGCCCAGCAAGTAACCGCCATAGTTGGCCGAGGCGGCCAGGCTGCCGTCGCGCAAGCTCAACACGCCTTCCTCCACCATGTGCGGGTAGATGGCAGTGAAGGCGAAGCGGCCAAAACCCATGCCGATGGCGAGGATGGCGGCCGCGGCGATGGCCGCGCGCAGCCTGGCCGGCGCGTTCACGGCGCCGCCTGGCCCACTTGCGCCAGCAAATGCTGGAAGGCGGGCACGTCGAACCCGGCGCGCCACACCAGCACGGTGTCAATCTGCCCGGCGGACAAGGTTGTCAAGGTGGCGGGTGCGTCCGACAGCGCCAGCACACTGGCCGGCAGCAGGGTCACGCAGGCGCCGGCCGCCACGCAGGCGATCATGGTGTGATACGAACTCAGCTCCTGCACCTGCCACTGCGTGCTGCCGGCCACGCCCAGCAGCTCTTCGGCGATGCCGCGATAGGTGCAGCCCTGCGGAAACGCCGCCAGCGAGCGCGTGCGCACGTCCGAGGCGCGGCGCACCTGCCCTTCGCTGGCCGGCAGCAGCAAACACAGTTCCTCGCGCCACACGGCTGTCGATGCCAGGCCCAGCTCTTCCAATGCGGCGGCGCCGCCGAAGGCGGGCGGCAAGGCGACGAAAGCACAGTCGAGCAAGCCCGTGCGCACCTGCTCGATCAGGGGGCGCGACGGCCCCGTGCTCAGCGCCAGGCGCGTGGCCGGATGGCGGGCGTGATACGCGGCCAGCAGGGCCGGCAGCCGGCTGGCCGCCGTGCTTTCCATGCTACCGACGCGCAAGGTGCCGCCCTCTCTCCCGCCCGTGACGACGTGCCGCGCTTCTTCCGCCAGCGCCAGCAAACGCTGCGCATACTCGAGAAAGCGCTCGCCGGCCGCCGTCAGGGCCATGCGTTTATTGGTGCGCACGAACAGTTCCGCGCCGATATCGGCTTCCAGCTGCTGGATGCGCGTGGTGACGCTGGACGGCGCGCGGCCCAGCCTGGCTGCGGCCTGGGTCACGCTCAGCTCACTGGCGACAGAGCAAAAAATCCGCAATGATTCCGACTCCATCGCATTCTCCATTTAAAAATGATTATGCTATTATATTCTCAAAATACGAATTGAATGCAGCATCCTCAACTTCATGAAGGAAACATCATGACTTCAATCCAGCCCTTCCTCGACCGTCTCGGCTTGCAACTGCCCATCATCCAGGCGCCAATGGCCGGCGTCTCCACGCCGCGCATGGTCGCCGCCGTCTCGAACGCGGGCGGCCTCGGTTCGCTGGCCATCGGCGCGGGCACGGTGGCGCAGGCGCGCCAGGTGATAGCCGACACGCGCGCGCTGACGGACCGTCCCTTCAATGTGAATGTGTTTTGCCATGCGCCGGCCGTGCGGGATGCGCGGCGCGAAGCCGCCTGGCTGGCCCATCTGGCGCCCCTGTTCGCGGAGCTGGGGGCAAGCGTGCCCGTGGAACTCGATGAAATCTACGCAACGTTCATCGGCAATGAGGCGGCATTCGATCTGTTGCTGGAACAGCGGCCCGCCGTCGTCAGCTTCCATTTCGGCTTGCCGACGCCGCAGCAAGTCCGGGCCCTGCGCCAGGCCGGCATCTACACCATGGCCACGGCCACCAATCCGCGCGAGGCGTTGCTGATCGAACAGGCCGGCGTCGACGCCATCGTGGCGCAAGGCGTGGAAGCGGGCGGCCATCGCGGCGTGTTCGACCCGCAAGCGCCGGACGAACGCCACAGCACCAGCGTGCTGCTGCGCCTGCTGGCGGACCGCACCGCCCTGCCCCTGATCGCCGCCGGCGGCATCATGGATGGGCAAGGCATCCGCGCCGCGCTGGACTTGGGCGCGGCAGCCGCGCAGCTGGGCACGGCCTTCGTGCTATGCCCGGAATCGTCGGCCAATGCCGGCTACCGCGCCAACCTGAAAAGCGAGCGGGCATCGGCCACGCGCCTGACCAGCGTGCTCTCGGGCCGCCTCGCGCGCGGCATGGTGAACCACTTGATCGAGTATGGCGAGGCGCCGGGCAGCCCGCCACCAGCCGACTACCCCGTCGCCTACGATGCCGCCAAGCAACTGAACGCGCTGGCCAGCCAGCACGGCAACAGCGAATTTGCCGCGCAATGGGCTGGCCAGGGCGCGCCGCTGGCCAGGGAAATGGGGGCGGAGGAACTGGTGTTGACACTGGCCAGGGAAATGGCGCGCTGATTTCAGCACGCCGCTGATATGCGGGCGGCCAGGACAAGGAAGCCCTTGGTTGCATGCCGTCTTGGCTAGACGCTGCGACGGCATTGCAGTGTCCGCTTTCACCCCGTTACGGACGGTCACACATTCCCGATACTACCTTCGGCTTAAAGCGACTGGTAACAAGAAAGCAACCAAACATTCAGCGCTTTGCCGCCTGTTCGCAACCGCTCTGCTTCAACACTCGCTCAGTGGTTGCAGGATTGTTGACGAGCTTTTCCAATGGCCTTCTAGGGCGTGTGACTAGCTCGCCTCCACAATTTGGGCACTTGTTTTTCAATAAGCTCGTAGTGCAATCACTACAGAAGGTGCATTCAAAGGAACAAATCCTTGCCTCGGTAGATTCCGGTGGCAAGTCCTTATCGCAGCATTCACAGTTTGGGCGTAATTGCAGCATCATTTTCCTTATGTTGTGGAACGACCGGTTTGGGCCGCTTGCCGTCGTTGACAGATTCTGCCCGATAGTAGACGCCTATAACGCATACATTCATCGTACCTTCGCGTCTTTCGCGCAGGCCTGCTTCGCTAACGGATGGACGCCGATCCGGTGGGATTGCCTCAAGATATCTTCTGCTCAAGCTGTTCGGCAAGCCCGATGAGGATTCCTTCCGGACCACGAATATAGCAGAGCCGGTACATGTTTTCGTACTGGACTACTTCGCCGACCAGCTTCGCGCCGCGTTTGACGAGCCGGACGAGCGTATCGTCGATATTCTCGACGGTAAACATGACGCGCAGGTAGCCGAGCGCGTTCACTGGGGCGTTGCGGTGATCGGCGACCACGGGCGGCGCGAGGAAGCGGGATAATTCCAGACGGCTGTGACCGTCCGGCGTACGCATCATGGCAATCTCGACGCGCATGCCGTGCAGTCCGGTGACGCCATCTGCCCATTCTCCTTCAACCGGGGCGCGCCCTTCGAGAACGAGACCAAGTTCGGTGAAGAATGCAATGGCGGCATCGATGTCTTCTACCACGATGCCGACGTTGTCCATGCGCTTGACTGTCATGTTGCCTCCTGGGTGTCTAACGTAGTCTGCAGTCAGGGAGAACGCGCGCCCCGCTACGGCAGCCGGTGCCGGAAAGTCGGCTCGATGTTGCGCGCATGCAGCCAACGGACGATGTCTTCCAGGCTGGCGTCCTGCAGCAGCAAGCCCGGCGCAGCGGCGGATGTTGCCACTGGCAATGTGACGGCGACAGGAGCGGGCACGGCGTCAAGCAGGCCCGCATGTCCCTGCAGCTTGGCAAGCGCTTGCGCGAATTGTCCCGGATTGATGCTGCGCAAGCTTTCCAGGAAACCCAGCTGGGCGGCGGGCGGCGGCGGCATGTCCAGGCCTGGCTCGTCAACAAAGGCGGCGCCCATGCTGGGGTGGATGAAGGCGGCCCACTTGCCCGTCGGCTGCAGGCACGGCGGCAGCGCCGCCTGTTCCACGTAGTCTGGCGGCGCGATAGCGAGGATGTCGGTCGATGCTGGCAGGAAAGTCGAGCGCAGCAATTGGACGAACTGGCGCGCCTGCGCGACGGGTACGGGCGTGGCCAGTGACAGCCACAGCTGGAACGCCGTGCCCGAGATGCTGACGGCGGGCGCCGGCAAGTCCAGCTCGTGCTGCACGGCGTTGGCGATCGTGCACAGCGCGCTCCAGTGCGCTTCGCCGCCGCCCTTGCCGCCAAACTCCAGCACCAGCGCGCGCGCCAGGCCGTGCTCGCTGACCAACCGCACCGCCAGCGTCTGCTCACCCGACAGATGATGGGCCAGCACGGCCGGCGTCAGCGCCTGCGCGCTGCCATCCGCCTCGACGTATTGCTGTTGCTCGTCGAACAGATACAGGCGGTTCAGTTCAGAAATCAGTTTGTGCATGTGCGGCTCCGTGATGACGTTGCGCAACACCTGCCAACGTCCCCGGATTATAGCCGAGCGCTTGTGTCCATTCCACACGCCTTCAGGCGGCGAGTCATGCCCCGCCTTTCTGTTTGATCGACCTCCCGCAGCAGCCTAGTCATAACTGATCGTGAATGTCGCCGAGGCGTTTGCCGGTCCCGGCGTCACCCTGCTGCCGGTCTGCAGGTAGCGGGCGCGCAGGGGGATGGAATAGCTGCGTTCGAAGTCGCTCAAGGTCAGGCCGCTGCTCTCCAGGCTTGCCAAGGACAGCGTACTAGTGGCCTGGGTGGCTATCTGCAAGCCAATGCCGGTGGCGGCGGAAGGACGGCCGGGGGCGCTGGGATCGAGGCTCAGTACGCCGTTGCCGAGGCTGATGGCCGTGCGCACGGGGTCGATGCGGTAGCGCAGGCTGTTCATTTCACGCACGCCCTTCGTTCCCGTGCCGCCCGGCGAGTTGCCGCTGTCCGACAGCCAGCTTGCAGCGGTCTTGCCAACTGTTCCATGGAACGCCGGGCAATCGTTGAGGCGTATGGCAAAATCCTTCCAGCCGCTGGAGCTGTTGATCCCGGTAAAATCCTTGGATTTATACGTGCCCATGGGCACCGTGACATCCGGCGTACTGCAGGTCCGCGAGACTATCTGCAGGTTGCCGGAGATGCCCATCTGGAAGCCCAGCATTCTGGCATCGCCGAAATTGCCGAACAAACTGACGATCGGCAAGGAGCTGCCGCTCAGCACCCCGGGTGTGACAGCCCCAATCTTAATCAATATCAATTCAAAATTGGCCGGCCCGGTATTGGTGTTCGAATCGGCAAAAGGAATAATGCAGCGATAGCCCGGCGTGCAAGTGCTCGGCTGCGAAGATGTCCGTCTGGGCAGCAGACCGCCGGTACTGTTGAACACAACCCCCAGCCCCTCAATGCTGGTTTTGTAGACTTTATTGGCATACTTCCCGGTGGACCAGGCGGCCAGGGCGGAGCTGGTATCCACCGTCAGCTCGGTAAACATCTGGAACGGAGCATACAGGCAGTCGAGTGTCACCGTCTGGCCGGACCGCGCCCTGTATGTCTGGCGATACACCTCCGTGCCCACCGGCACCTCGCGTCCGACGCTGATCGCCGATGTCTGAAAAGGCATGGTGCCTATTGCCGGCTGAACGCCGTACATGTAGCTACAGGTGATTGCTAAAGCCGGATTGGCGACCACCCACAGTAGCGCGACGGCTACCGCCGATTTGAGTAAAGAGCCGATATGCATGACGCGACCTTATCTATATTGATTGGTGCAACTGACGCAAGGGTCAGCATACAAGCCATTCTGCTGCGCGCCCTGGTGTTTCCTTAATGTAGTTATTCATAACTTATCGTAAACGTTGCCGACGCATTTGCCGGACCGGGCGATATCTTGCCGCCCGTCAGCAGGTAGCGTGCCCGCAGGGGAATGGAATAGCTGGTTTCGAAGCTACTCAGGCCCAGGCCGCCGCTCTGCAAGTTTGCCAGCGGCAGCGCGTTGCCGGCCTGGGTGGCTATTTGCAGGCCAATGCCGGTGGCGGCGGGAGGACGGCCTGCGGCGCTGGGGTCGAGGCTCAGCACGCCATTGCCTGCGTTGATGGGCGTGCGAACGGGATCGATGCGGTAGCGCAGGCTGTTATTGTCGCGGCTTACGGCGCCAGCCGTGCCGCTCGGTGACGTGCCGCTTTGCGATATCCAGCTGACAGCGGTGGTGCTCACTGTTCCATAGAACGCCGGGCAATCATTCAAGTTGATGGAAAAGTCCTTCCAGCCCGTAGCGCCGTTGATCCCGCTAAAATCTTTGGTTTTATACTTGCCCATGGGCACCGCGACATCGGGAGTACTGCAGGTCTTCGAGGCTATCCGAAGGTTGCCGGAAATGCCCATCTTGAAACCAAGCATTCTGGCATCGCCGAAATTACCGAACAGGCTGACGCCCGGCAGCGTATCGCCTCTCAGCACCCCGGGCGTCACCTCGCCTACCTTGATCAGCAGCAGTTCAAAATTGGACGGCGCGTCAAAAGGAACAATGCAGTTTTTGCCTGCCGTGCAACCGGTCCATGCCTTGCTTGACTGTCTGGGCAGCGGACCGCCGACACTGTTGAAGGCAATCCCCAGCCCAGGAAGGTTGGTGCTGTAGACTTTATTCGCATACTTCCCGCTGGACCAGTTTGCCAAGAGGAAGCCGCCATCAACCGTCAGCTCGGTATACTGTTGATACGGGGCATACAGGCAATCCAGTTTCACTGCCTGGCCGCTGGCCACTTTGAATGTCTGGCGATACACCTCGGTGCCCAACGGCACCTCGCGCCCGACGGTGATCGCCGACCCCTGCAAGGGCATGGCGCCCACGGCCGGCTGGATGCCATCCATGTAAGTGCAGGTGACCGCGAAGGCCGGATTGCTCACCGCCCACAGTAGCGCGACGGCTACCGCCGATTTGAGTAAATAGGCTATCTGCATAACGCAACCTTTATATATTGATGGATGCAACTGACTGTTGCCTTGGCGGCGTGGCAATCGCTCAATTGACTATTGCAACCGGTCCGTGACAACCGGGAACCGGGAATGTCCGGCACGCTGCAGGGAAGCATGCTTGCGCGCCAGCGCTACTGTGTTGTAGCGGGAAGAAGTGTATGGCCCCAACGGCACATGCCATATAGGAGCACTCCGAAAAGCGGATAAATTGCAAAAAAAATATGATCAAGCAAGCCCGGCGAAATCCGGCGACACTGCGGCAGCGATGCATGCAATGGCAAAAGAGTAGGCTATGTCACCGTCAAATGTGGGAATGCGCCCAGCGTTGCTTTCAATAATGTTTCCGGTGAGCGGATACGCCTGGCGTCGAGTATCCAGCGCCATCCCAGGTAGTTCGGCAGGTAGCGCGTCGCCACGCCATGAAACGGACCCAGCCATTGCCGCAAACGGCTGTGATAGGCATTGACGTTCTGCACATGGGCGGCGCCCTGCACGCGGATGCCGGCGCGCAAGTTGACGGCCTGGTGGCTGATGCCCGCTTCCCTCGCAAAGGCCCGGTAGGCGGCATGGCCATCAGTCACCAGCAGCACGTCCTTGTCGATGACAGGCAACAAGCAATGATGCAGCTGCGCTTTCGTCAACGTCCCTTTCCCCGTGACAAAATCGAGCGTCTGCCCCGTGCGGTCGCGTGCCACCAGGATGCAGACCTGTTCATTGGAAATGCCGCGCTTGTGGACATGGCCGCCCCGGCGGCGCGCCGGACGCGTCATGTTTCTGGATCCCTTTTCCGATTCCAGCAGATATAACTCGTCGGCTTCGGCAATGCCGTGCAAACCATGCGGTCTGTCCGTCTTTGCCAACGACAAAAACCGGTGGCGCCAGCGGAACGTCGTGTTGCGGTGTACGCCCAGCTGTAACGCCGCCTTGCGCACGGAATCCGATGCCAGCAGGTAATCGGCATAATCGAGCCACAGCGCCTTGTGGCGCAAGCGGGCCAGCGGCGTGCCCGTCAAGGCATTGAAGGTGCGGCCGCAGGACACGCAGCGGTAGCGCTGCAAACCGTGCGCATGGCCATGCCGGTGCAAGTGGTCTGAATGGCAGGCGGGACAGGCCAATCGCGGTTGGGCCACACTTTCTAGCAGCGCGACGGTCGCGTCTTGTGGAGAGTTGCCACGCAATAGGGCAATGCCTGCG
Source organism: Janthinobacterium sp. BJB401 (assembly GCF_013372745.1). Lineage (NCBI taxonomy): Bacteria > Pseudomonadati > Pseudomonadota > Betaproteobacteria > Burkholderiales > Oxalobacteraceae > Janthinobacterium > Janthinobacterium sp. BJB401. Next base: position 28,288 of record NZ_JABXFH010000015.1, read on the forward strand.
TGCCGCTGGCGTTGGCTCAGCTGAGCAAACTGCGCAATCAAGGTGATCCATTCGGCTGGCCGCATGATCTGCTCCTGCAGGGTGGGTATGCAGAGTCAGACAGCACGGTCACAGGAAGATTCCGGCATTTCCCCTACTTGCCGATGACAGAGCCAAAGAGTATAGCCTTCCCAAGTGTTCATTTTCAGGCCAAAAGAAATCCTCTCCATGACATCCCGTACTTTTCTCGTCACTGGCGCGACACGCGGTATCGGTTATGCCATCAGCACCCTGCTGCATCAGCACGGCCACCGGGTCGTTGGCATCGCCCGGCATACTGAAGGCGTGGACTTTCCAGGCACCTTGGTGGCCTGCCACTGGGGCAGATCGACTTTGCCAACTTGCAGAATGTCTTCGATCTGAACGTGCGCGCCGCCATCCAGGTGACGCAGCAGTTCGTGGCGGCGATGAAGCAGCGCCGCTATGGCCGCATCGTGAATATCTGCAGCCGGGCCATCTACGGCAACGCGAACCGCACCGCCTATTCCGCGGCCAAAAGCGCCCTGGTCGGCTGCACGAGAACCTGGGCCCTGGAATTGGCCGAGCACGGCGTGACGGCCAATGCGGTCACGCCATGCCCCGTGGAAACGGAACTGTTCCGCCAGACCCGTCCCGTCGGACCAGCGCCACGATGGCGGTAGACTGCCCGGCGCCGGCGGCCATTTGAGCCAGCGCAAGCCTCCTTCGAGCGTGCACGGCCACTTGCGCGAACACGCGTTTACCGCGCGGCGGCGCAGGTCTATAGTGGCATCTTCCCCACCTTTTCAAGGACAGGATCGCCATGAAACTCTTTTATTCTCCGGGCGCCTGCTCGCAGGCGCCGCACATCCTCCTGCGCGAAACAGGCACGCCGTTCACCCTGGTCAAGGTCGACCTGGGCCAGCACCGGACGCAGGAAGGCGGCAATTACTATGAACTCAACCCGAAGGGACAAGTGCCGCTGCTGGCGCTCGACGATGGCACGACCTTGAGCGAAGGCCCCGTCATCGCCCAGTACATCGCCGAACGGGCCGGCAAGCAAGACCTGCTGCCGCCCGTGGGCAATCTGGCCCGCTACAAGGTGCTGGAGTGGCAGAACTACATCACGTCCGAGCTGCATAAATCGTTCAGTCCGCTGTTCGATTCCCGCATCGACGCCGCCACCAAGACATTGTTCATTGAGCAACTTGGCAAGAAATACAAGTGGGTGGACAGCCGCCTGGAAGGCCAGGACTACCTGACGGGCGACACGTTCACGGTCGCTGACGCCTACCTGTTCGTCATCACGGGCTGGGCGCCAGGCGTGGGCGTGGATTTGTCCGCACTGGCGAATCTGCAAGCCTTCCTGACAAGAGTGGCCCAGCGCGACAGCGTCAAGGCTGCCTGGGAAGCGGAAGGATTGGCCAAGGCGTCTTAAAAGCAGTGTTGCGGTGCAGGGAAAGACCGTTCCTTGACGGCGCCGACATAGGCCGTGAAGGCGCCGCCGATGCTGGCCTGCCCTGTCATGAAGTCGCGCACGAAGCGCGCCTTCTTGCCGGGAAACACGTTGAGCATATCGTGCATGACGAGGATCTGACCCGAACAATCGGGCCCGGCGCCGATGCCGATGGTGGGAATGGCCAGCAGTTCCGACACTTCCTTGCCCAGCGCGGCCGGGATGGCTTCGAGCAGCAATAGCGTGGCGCCGGCCGCCTGCAGGGCCAGCGCGTCGGCTTTCAAGACTGCCGCACTTTGCGCCGTCTTGCCCTGCACCTTGAAGCCGCCCAACTGATGTACGGACTGCGGCGTCAGGCCCAGGTGGGCGAATACGGGAATGCCCCGTACGGTCAGGAAGCGTACCGTGTCGCATAGCCAGCTGCCGCCCTCCAGCTTGACCATGTGGGCGCCCGCCTGCATCAGCTGGACGGCATTGGCATACGCCACTTGCGGCGTGGCATAGCTGCCGAACGGCATGTCGGCCGCCAGCACGGCCGTGCGGTTGCCGCGCGCCACGCTGGCCGTGTGATAAGCGATGTCGGCCACGCTGACGGGCAAGGTCGTGCCCTGCCCCTGCACCACATTCCCCAGCGAATCGCCGACCAGCAACAGTTCCACGCCGCAAGCGTTCATCAGGGTGGCGAAACTGGCGTCATAACAAGTCAGTGCGGCAATTTTTTGCCCCCTATCGCGCATGGCCAGCAAGGCTGGCGCCGTCAACGGTTTGCTATGCGGCAGGTGTTCATTGTGGTCTGGGGTGGGCATGTTCTCTCATTTCATGAAGTTACGTTTTTTCGGACTTGCCGTGCATCACCATGATGGTTTGCTGCATCAGCGCGCACAGGGTTTCCTTGCCATTGCGTACGGCAAACACTTCGGCTTGCGTAACGATCAGGGTGCGTCCCGGACGCACCACATTGCCACGCGCGATCAGTTTCTCGCCGTCGGCGGGCGCCAGCAGGTTCATCTTGTATTCCACCGTCAGCACGGACGCACCGTCCGGCACCATGGTCATGGCCGCATAACCGGCGGCCGAGTCCGCAATCATGCCCACCACGCCGCCATGCACGAAGCCGTGCTGCTGCTCGATGCCGCTCCAGTGCGGCACGTGGATTTCCGTGCTGCCATGCGTCACCACGGGCAGGCTGGCCTTGATCAAGGTCATGGCGTTCTGCAAATCAAAACTGGCGCGGACGCGATCGGCGAATTGCGGGTCAGGAAGTCGGGTCATCGTGGACTGCTTTCTCAAGTGAACTGGGGAAAATGATTACAGCTCCACTCTACCCTGCTTCTGACGCGCCGCGAACCGCAGCGTCAGCGGACCGCTTGCACTGACCAGCACGATGCCGGCCAGCACCAGCGCCGCGCCGATGAGAAAAGCCGTCGATACGTGTTCGTCCAGCAACATTGCGCCCAGCAGCACGCCGAACAGCGGCGTCAGGAAGGAAAAAATACCCAGGCGCGACGCCAGATAGCGGCGCAGCAAATGAAACCACGCCAGCAGGCTGGCAAACGAGACGACCAGGGACTGGAACACCAGGTTGCCGATCACCAGGGGCGTGGCCGCGAAGGCCAGCTGACCCAGCATTGCAGCCGCGCCCAGCAGCAGCACGCAGCCCGCCGTCAACTGGTACAGCACCACCTGCGTGACCGGCACCTGCGCCAGGCGCGAACAGCGCACCACCAGGGTCGTCGCGCCCCAGGCCGCGCCAGCGGCCAGGCACAGCAGATCGCCCAGCAAGCCGCGCGGGTCGGCCGGCGCGCCCGCTGGCGCAGCGCCAGGCACAAAGGCGACGACGATGCCGGTAAAGGCCAGCGCCACGCCGGCCCATTGTGGCGGAGCCAGGCGCTCCGACGCCAGCCTGAAATGCAGGCCCAGCGCCACGAAGAGCGGCCCCGTGTAGAGAAACACCACGGCATGCGCCGCGCTCGTATATTGCAATCCAGCCCCCAGCAGTAGGTATTCGAGCGCAAACAGGCTGCCGGCCAGCAAGCCAGGGCGCCAGGCGGCGCGCGCCGGCCCCAGATTTTCGCGGCGCGCCAGCATCAGCAGTATCACCAGCATGGCGGCCAAGCCCGAACGCAGCGCGATCTGCAGCACCGGCGCCATGTCATGCGCCACCGCCTTGATACCCACCTGCTGCAAACTCCATACGAGGCACAGCAGGGTCATGACGACCACCGCCTGCCCATCCATTGCCTTGCGCGTTTCCACAGTATTCCCTCAGCTAATCCGGAGCGGCTAGTATGAAGGGTGCGGCTTTTCTTGATATAGTGAGAATCCGACAGTACCTCGCGCAATACAGCCACCTGCAAACATTCCCATGTCCACTACCAGACACTTGCTGACAGCACCCTACAGCGGCGTCTTGCCCGCCCCCATCTGCTTTCGCAGCGCCGCCATGCCCGCTGCGGCCATGTATCCCAGCCACAGCCACTCCTGGGGCGAATTCGTGTATGCGCTTGGTGGCGTGGTGGAGGTGCTGGTGGCAGAAAAACACTACCTGGTGCCGCCCCAGTACGGCATCTGGCTGCCGCCGCGCGTGGCGCATACGGGACAAAATCGCCATCCCGCCTTCCACAGCTCGCTGTATGTGAGTGAAGCACTGTGCCGGGAGCTACCCGCCGCGCCATGCGCACTGGCCGTCACGCCCTTCGTGCGCGCCATGCACGAGCACTTGCACGCGCACCCGCCCGGCTTGCCGCAGACTATCCATGAAGAGCGCCTCTTGCATGTCTTGCTGGACCAGTTGGCACGCGCCACGCCCGTGGGCAGTTACCTGCCCAGCTCGGATGACCCCATGCTGGGCAAGGTATTGGCCATGCTCGACAGCAACCCCGGCGACCACCGCCCGCTGGCCGCGCTGGCGCAGGCCGTCAACACCACCGAGCGCACCCTGATGCGCCGCTGCCAGCGCGACCTGGGCATGAGCTTTGCCCAATGGCGCGCGCGCCTGCGCGTCATCAAGGCCATGGCCATGCTGGAAGCGGGCCAGACAGTCGAAAGCATCGCATTCGACCTCGCGTATGCCAGCTCCTCGGCCTTCATCACCATGTTCCGCAAGGTGACGGGCGAGACGCCGGACGAGTACCGGCGGCGCACTGCCTAGCCAAACCCGCCGCCCCCCCGCAAGCGTGCGCGCTGTGCGAAAATGCCCGCCTCTGCCATAGACGGACTTTGCCCATGCCGCACGCTGCCATTGATCTCCTTTTCGAACGCGACGCACGCCGCATCGCCCGCCACGCCCAGGCGGCTGATGCGGCCCGCTTCCTGCATCCGGTGCAGCAAGCCTTGCTGCACCGGCGCGGCTGGCTGACGATGCTGGCGCCGCGCAGCGCGGGCGGCGCCGAGCTGCCCTTGCCGCAAGTGGTGCGCCTGGAAGAAGCCGTGGCCGCCGTCGATGGCAGCATGGGCTGGGTGCTGACCCTGTGCGCGGGCGCGGGCTGGTTCGCGGGTTTCCTGGAACCTGAGCTGGCGCAGGCCATCATCGGCACGCCGCGGGTCTGCCTGGGCGGCAGCGGCGCGGCCACCGGCTACGCGGAGGAAGAAGGCGACGGCTACCGCATCACGGGCAGCTGGGACTACGCCAGCGGCGCGCCCATGGCGACCCACTTCACCCTGAACGCCCGGCTGCGGCGCGATGGCCAGCTCCTGCTCGATGACGAAGGCAAGCCGCGCATCCGCGCCTTCCTCGTGCCCGCCGCGCTGGTGCAGCTGCTGCCTTCGTGGACCAGCATCGGCATGCGCGCCAGCGCCTCGCACAGTTATCGGATCGACGGCCAGTGGATTGCCAAGGAACACGGTTTCACCATCGACGCCAGCGCCGCGACGGCCGGCGGCCCCCTGTACCGCTACCCTTTCTATTCACTCGCCTACGTGACCCTGGCCGCCAACGTGGCCGGCATGGCCGCGCATTTCATGCAACTGGCCGAAGAATGCATGCGCCACCGCCGCCACGCGCGCGCAGGCTTGCCGCTGCTGGAGGTACCGGAGGTGGCGGCCATGTTGCAAGCAAAGAAAGATGTTTACGCTGCCGCACGCACCCGTTTTTACGCCGTGCTGGACGACAGCTGGGCAACGGTGGCAGGCGGCGCGGCGCTTGACGCGGACGCCATGCAGGCCGTGCAAGAGCGTTCTCTGGAGCTGGTCGCCGTGTGCCGCGCGGCAGTCGATGGCCTGTATCCGTACTGCGGCCTGTACGCGGCCCGCGAAGACACGACCATCAACCGCGTGTGGCGCGACTTTCATACGGCCGGCCAGCATGCATTGCTGCTTCCCTGACAGGCGCATGGCTGAAAAGGCTGCCGGGCGCCATGCAGGCCGGATTGCCTGATACTATGGGAGCATTGCTACTTCCCGCTCCCCTACCCATGCACGTCAACACGCTCAGCAGCCTGGCGCAACTTTTGGCCAGCGCCGAAACGGAAACCCTGGCCTTTCCCACCAGCATCAATACGGCCCTGCTCCTGCAAAAGGAACTGGCCAATCCCGATTGCCACTCGGCCGACATCAGCCGGCTGCTGCTGTGCGAACCGACCTTGTCGGCGCGCGCCGTGGCGCTGGCCAATTCGGCCCTGTTTGCGCCCGGCCAGTCGCCCGCCATCACCAGCGTGCGCGCCGCCGTCGAGCGGCTGGGCCACCGCAACCTGTATGCGCTGGCGACGGCGGCCGTCATCCGCCAGCTGAACGCGGGCATCCGCGACGAAGCCTTGCGCGCCCGCGCCACCCAGCTGTGGGCGCACACCGTGCACGTGGCGGCGCTGGCGCATGGCCTGGCAGGCGCCGTCACGCACACGGATGCCGATACGGCCCTGTTCGCCGGCATCGTGCATGAAGTGGCCGGTTTTTATTTGCTGGCCCAGGCCGACAAGACCCCGGGTCTGTACGCCCACCTGGAAACGCAGATGGCGTCCGCCCTGGAAGTGATCGGCCGCGCGCTGATGCGCCAGCTGGGCGTGCCGCTGCAGGTAGCCGATGCCGTCAATACCTTGCCCGGCTCGACCATCATGCTGCCGCCCGAGGGCTTGCGCGACACCCTGCTGCTGGCCAAGGCGCTGGCGCCCGTGCCTTCGCCGCTGCCGCAGGCCGGCATCACCATCAGCGCGCCGCTGCAAGCGTATCTGGAAAATGATCCCGTGCTGCAGGCGCTGCGCACGCAACCGTCGGCCGAAGCGAAGGGCCTGATCGAGGTACTGCTCAGCTGATGGCCTATCTGCTATGATGGCGCAGGCCGGAATGGATCCGGCCTGCTTTCATTGACGTCCACTGGAAAACTGCCTTGACTACCTCCTTACGCATGCTCGGCCTGGCCGCAGCTCTGACCATGGCGTGCAACGCCAACGCCGACAGCTTCGTTTCCTCGGCCTCCAGCGCCGGTTCCCAGTCGAGCGGCAGCATTTCCGATTCGCTCAACGGTTCGAGCAACAGCTCCTCGCGCGACAACAAGGTGGCCAATGGCCCCTACCGCATCATCGACGTGGCCGCCGTGCCCGGCCGCGACGGCATGACGCGCCTGACCATGCAGGCCGACGCCACGGCAACGCCGCTGGTGCTGGACTTGCCGCAAGCGGCGCTCGACAAGCAGCAACTGGCGCAGGGCGACGTGGTGCATGCGCAAAACCGCGCCTACGGCATCGAATTTTCGCGCAACGACACGCGCGCCGCATTCTTCCTCGTGCTGGCCGACGACTGGTACGGCGAAATGGCCACGCGTCCCGTCAGCCTTTGATTCGTTTTCTCCTGCGCCGCCCGGCGCTGCTGCTGGGCGTTTGCGCCCTCGTCGGCGCCGGCGCGGCGCAGGCGGGCACCTCGCTCGCCTCCTCGCGCTTTTGCGACCGCGCGCAGGAACTCACGGCCACGGAACAGGACCGCCTGTTGCGCTTTGCCGCCGTCGTGCGCGAAGAACTGGCCGCCAGCGAAGGCAGCGTGGCCCTGATCAGCCGCTCGGGCCTGGACCTGGCCCGCTTCGGCATCCGCTATTCGCATGCGGCGCTGGCCTGGCGCCACGACAATGACAGCGGCTGGTCCGCGCGCCAGCTGTACTACGCCTGCGACGAAGGCCGCCCGCGCATCTTTGACCAGGGCACGGCCGGTTTCGCCATGGGCACGGAAAATCCCGCGCTCGGCTACATCTCCCTCGTGAAACTGCCGGCCGAAACCGTGCCGCCCCTGCGCCGCGCCCTGCTCGACCCCGTGCGCGTGCAGCAGTTGCTGGCGGGCCGCTACAGCGCCAACGCGTACGCCTTCAATTTGAAATACCAGAACTGCAATCAGTGGGTGGTGGAAATGCTGGCCGCCGCCTGGGGCGAACTGGCGGCCGGCGGCGACTTGCGCGCGCGCGCCCAGGACTGGCTGCGCGCCGCGCCCTACGCGCCCGCCGCCGTCGACGTGGGTGCGCGCTGGCTGATGCTGGGATCGATCTTCGTGCCGCTCGTGCACATGGACGACCACCCGCCGGAAGCCATCGGCACGATGCAGCTGGCAGTGAGCCTGCCGGCCAGCCTGGAAGCGTTCGCGCGCCAGCGCCTGCCCGCCAGCGAACGCGTGGAAATCTGCCACGACGGCAAGCAGGTGGTGGTGCACCGGGGCTGGGATGCGATCGCCGACGGCTGTATTCCAGGCGCGAACGACAGGGTCATCGCCCTCGACTGATCATTTGTCCGCGTCGAGCGCTTCGCCGATCGCATAAAAGCGCCCGCCGGCGATGTAGTGCAAGCTGCGCCACGATGGATCGGCATCCTCGAAATGCCAGTGCCCGTCGCGGAACACGCGCGTGTCGGCCCAGGCGCCCACCACTTCGCCAATGAACAAATCATATGCCTGCTGGTTGTGCGGCTCCGGCAGCAGGCGGCAAGCCAGCCAGGCCGAGCATCCGGCCACGAACGGCAGATCAAACCCTTCCCGATGGAACAGCCCTACCCCGGCGCGCGCCAGTTTATCGGGCTGCGCATCGAGGCTGTGCGTGCCCACCGCATGCGTGAGCTGCAACTGCGCCGCCGTCGGCACCTGGATGACGAAGCTGCCGCTGCCTTCGACCAGCGCGCGCGTGCGCGTGGCCTTGTCCAGCACCACGGTCAGTTTGGGCGGCGCGAAATCGAGGGCGCAAGCCCACGCGGCGGCCATCACGTTGTCGATGCCCGCATGGCGCGCCGAAACGAGAATAGACGGGCCGTGATTGAGCAGCCGGTAGGCTTTTTCCAGTGGCACGGCGGCGATGTGGTCCCGTTCATTTAGCGACAGCAGCATGTCCCACTGGTCGATGCCGGGCCCGAAGCCGTCCGGCGTCACCTTGACCGGTTCAAAGCCGAAGCGCGCATAAAAGGCCTGCGTGTGCTGGCTGGTATGCATGCTCACCCTGGCCACGCCCGGCACGGTGCGGATGGCGTCCAGGCGCGCCTGCGTCAGCACGCGGCCCAGACCCTGACCGTGCATATCCCGCGCCACCATGCCCCAGCACAGGCTGGCCACCGTGCCGCTCGCATCGAGCGCATGGCCGCCGCAGGCGACGACGCGTCCGTCGCGTTCGATGACCAGATAAGGATGTGTCGAATTTTCCAGCCAGGCGACAAAGCTGGCGCGCTCGGACGGGTCGAAAAAGCGCGGCGTATTGCCGTCAAAAAGGGCCAGGCAGGCGTCGCGGTCGCCGGCCTGGTAAACACGTACTGTCTGCATTGTCTGTACTCGCAAGTAGATGATCGGGAATTATACGGGCGGCGCGTTCAAACCAGCTGCTCCGGGCTGACGACGTGCACGCCCGGCGCGCTGGCCAGCGCCGCTGCCAGCAAGGCGCTGGCGATGCGTGGCGCGGGATTGATGCGCCAGCGGCGCGGCAGCACGGGACCGAGCACGCGCAGCAGGCGCAAGGCGGCGCCCTCGCCCGCCCGCGCCACGTCGCGTTCGCCGCCGATCAGACCGGGACGCACGTGCGTGAGCGAACCAAAACCCAGCGCTTCCAGGTCGCGTTCCAGCTCGCCCTTGACGCGGTTGTAGAAAAAGCGCGAGGTGGCGTTGGCACCGGCGGCGGAATTGAGCGCATACGTGCGCGTGCCGGCCGCCAGCGCCAGGCGCGCCGCGGCCAGCGGATAGTCGTGGTCGACCCGCCAGAACGCCTGCCGTGTACCCGCCACCTTCATGGTCGTGCCCAAGGTGCAGATGACGGCGTCCGCCTGCCACCAGGGCGCGTCCGCCGGCAAGCGGTCGAAATCGACGAGCGGCGCATCGAGCTTGGGATGCGCCGGCAAGGGCTTGCGCACGGGCGCGACGATGACCGTGACGCGCGCATCAGCCAGCGCCAGGCGCAGCACTTCGCGGCCCACCAGGCCCGTGGCGCCTATCAGTATCAGTTTCATTCCTTCTCCCGCATACACTGGACGCCACACGATACAGTATCAGGCGCCCGCGTGCGTGTGATAGATCTTGCTGACGATGGTCCACTCGCCCTGCACCTTGAGCAGATTGAAAAAGTCGGTGAAGCAGAAGCCCGAGATGTCGTCCGTATCGACGCGCGCGCTGGCTGCCGTGCCCACGATATCGACGCGCACGATGGCCGCCCTGGCCTGCGGCGATGGGCGGAAGGCGCTGTCGATGATCTCGAACAGGCCCTCGATGGGCCCGCCCGTCAGTTGATCGTCGCCATCGACGCCGAAAATGGTGGCCTCGCTGCTGAAGGCCGGGCGCATGATGCTGCTGTCTGCCTGCGCCCCGCCTGCATTGTATTGATTCAGCACGGCGACGATGGCCTGGTAATCCTGCACGTAAGTGGTGGTGTTCATATTGCGCTCCTTGGGGTGGGTGAAAAAATCAGGACTGGCTGGCGGGCCAGTCGGTGTAGCCGACGGCGCCGCCGCCGTAATACGCCGCGCGCGGCGCCACGGCCAGCGGCACGCCATGGCGCAGGCGCGCCACGAGGTCCGGGTTGGCGATGAAGGGACGGCCAAAGGCCACCGCATCGACCTTGCCTTGCGCGCGGCGCGCCTGCGCCAGCGGCAAATCGTAATGGTTGTTGCCGATGTAGGGGCCGGTGAACAGCGCGCGCAGCGCGTCGAGATCGACGCCATCTGGCACGTCGCGCGAGGTGGCTGTGGCGCCCTCGACGAAGTGCAGGTAGGCCAGAGCGTGGCGGTTCAGTTGCTCGATCAGGTAGCCATAGGTGGCCATCACATCGCTGTCGACAGGCGTGTTGCCCGCGTCGGGCGTGACGGGCGACAAACGGATGCCGACCCTTGATGCGCCCCACACTTGCACCACGGCGTCGGTCACTTCCAGGGTCAGCCGCGTGCGGTTGTCGATGCTGCCGCCATACGCATCCGTGCGCCGGTTGGTGGAATCGCGCAGGAACTGGTCGAGCAGGTAGCTGTTGGCCGAATGCACCTCGACGCCGTCGAAACCGGCGCGCAGCGCGCATGCGGCCGCATGCGCATACTGCGCCACGATACCAGCGATTTCCCGCGTTTCCAGCGCGCGCGGCATCGATACGGGCTGCATGCCGCTGGCCGTGTAGGTGCTGCCTTCGGCCCGGATGGCGGAAGGCGCGACGGGTGCGGCGCCGCCGGGCTGCAGGCTGGCGTGCGAAAAACGCCCCACATGCCACAGCTGGCAAACGATCTTGCCACCGGCCGCATGCACGGCATCGGTCACCAGCTTCCAGCCCGCCACCTGCTCGTCCGTCCAGATGCCCGGTGTCATCGCATAGCCGCGCGCCTGGGGCGAGATATTCGTCGCCTCGCTGATGATCAGGCCGGCGCTAGCCCGCTGGGCATAGTACTCGGCGTGCATGGCGTTCGGCACGCCATCATCGCCCATGCGGCTGCGCGTGAGCGGCGCCATGACGATGCGGTTGGCCAGGGCCAGCGCGCCCAGGTCGACTGGAGAAAATAGATCGCTTTCATGCTGTTCGGTCATCGTACTGCTTTCATATTGTGCGAGAGGTCAAAATAACTGACCGGTCGTCTAGTTAATGGTTAAAAAAAACGGCTAGGACAACAGCCGTTGCGTGGTCGACATGGCAGCGTCGAACGGTCCGCCGTTCCTGGCCACCTTGACCATCAGCGAAGCGCCCAGCCACAGCTGGTACAGCGATTCGGCCAGCACGCGCGCCGGCGTCGCCGCCGCCACGGAACCGTCGAGGTGGCCCGCTTCGATACACTGCGTCAGGCGCTCCAGGATGGCGCCCGTGCCCTGCTGCAGCACGGCGCCCATGTCCACGGACAGGTCGCACACTTCGGCGCCCAGCTTGACCACCAGGCATTTGCCTTCCGGCGCGCTGCCGGCCTGGGTGGCGCTCCAGTAGTCAAAATAGGCCAGCAGGCGCTCGCGGGCATTGCCCGGGCCGTCCAGCAAGGCGTCAACCGTCTGCAGATAGGTGGTGAAGTAATCGTCGAGCAAGGCTTGCCCAAACTCTTCCTTCGACTTGAAATAATAGTAGAACGAGCCTTTCGGCACGCCGGCCGCCGCCACCAGTTCCGCCAGGCCCACGGCCGTATAGCCCTTCTCGGCCATCAGGGCCTTGGCGATGTCGATCAGGTGCTGGCGCATGTCAGCGGAAGATTTTTTGCTCATGCGGCCAGTATAGCAAAAAATCTGACCGGTCGTCTAGTAAACTATCCCCTGCTGCGCCATCACCCCAGGCGCAGCGCCAGCGCGGCCAGGGTCACCAGCAGCACGGGCACCGTCAGCACGATGCCGACGCGGAAATAGTAGCCCCAGGAAATGTGGATGTTCTTGCTGTCGAGCACGTGCAGCCACAGCAAGGTGGCCAGGCTGCCGATGGGCGTGATCTTCGGTCCCAGGTCGCTGCCGATGACGTTCGCGTAAATCATCGCTTCGCGCACGGCCCCCTGCGCCGTCGTCGGATCGATGGCCAGCGCGCCCACCAGCACCGTCGGCAGGTTGTTCATCACGGAAGACAATAACGCCGTCAGCACGCCCGTGCCCATGGCCGCGCCCCACACGCCGTACTGCGCGAAGTGGTTCAGCATGCCCGTCAGGTAAGCCGTCAGGCCCGCATTGCGCAAGCCGTACACGACGAGATACATGCCCAGCGAAAAGACGACGATCTGCCACGGCGCATGGCGCAGCACGTGGCGCGTGGAAATCACGTGGCCCTTGCCGGCCACGGCCAGCAGCAGCGCCGCGCCCACGGCGGCGATCAGGCTGATGGGCACGCCCAAGGCTTCTTGCGAGAAAAATCCCACCAGCAGCAGCGCCAGCACCAGCCAGCCGGCGCGGAAGGTGCCCGGGTCGCGGATGGCGGCGCCAGGCTGCTTGAGCTGCGTCACGGCGTAGTCAGTCGGAATATCCTTGCGGAAAAAGATCAGCAAGGCCGCCAGGGTTGCCAGCACGGCGACAACGTTGACGGGCACCATCACGGCAGCGTACTCGGCAAAGCCGATCTTGAAGAAATCGGCCGAAACGATATTCACCAGGTTCGACACCACCAGCGGCAGGCTGGCCGTGTCCGCAATAAAACCGGCGGCCATCACGTAGGCCAGGGTGGCCTTGGCGGAAAATTTCAGGGCGCGCAGCATGGCGATGACGATGGGCGTCAGGATCAGCGCGGCGCCGTCATTGGCGAACACGGCGGAGACGAGCGCGCCCAGCAAGACCAGCAGCACGAACAGTTTGCGTCCGCTGCCGCCGCCCCAGCGCGCCACGTGCAGCGCGGCCCATTCAAAGAAGCCGGCCGCGTCGAGCAGCAGGCTGATGATGATCACGGCAACAAACGTGCCGGTGGCGTTCCAGACGATATGCCAGACGACGGGGATGTCGCCCCAGTGGATCACGCCCGCTAGCAAGGCGACACCAGCGCCGATGACGGCGCTCCAGCCGATGCCCAGGCCGCGCGGCTGCCAGATGACGAGGACTAATGTGGTGAGAAAGATGAGGAAAGCGGTGAGCATGAGGTCCCGTTCGTTGCGGCATCGCGGGCACCATGCGCCGCAGCCATTGAATATCAACAATAATTCTATAATACTGGAATTATTGAATCGAAGCAAAGCTGCGGCGTGTTTCCTTACTTGAGCGCGATGGCAATATCGACCAAGCCCACCGACCCGTTGCCGATGGCGGAAGCGGCCGGCGTGGCCGCCCCGCCGCTCAGCACGGCCGCACCCGTCGCCAGGTCGATGCGGTACAGCGAGCTCGGTCCCGTGGCCGACGTGCGCAAGGCCGCCAGAGCCAGGCCGTTGGCGCCGCCCGCGATGTCGAAGCCCGCGTCGCCCGCCACCGCCACGCCAAGCGCGCCGACGTTGACGAGGGTGCCGTCGTTCGGCGGATTTTGCAGGGCGAGACTGGCGCTGGCCGTGTCGATATCGAACAGCATGGTCGCCGTCGTGCCGGCAAAGCTGTTGCTGTAGGCGGCTGCCGTGACGGCCGGCGTTGCTCCGGCGCGGTTGACGGCGCCGTCGGTGGTGGTGGCACCCGTGTCGACATTGATGCGCAGGCTTTGCCCCGTGTTGCCGATCACGCGCAGGCGGTCGGCGACGGGGTTGAAATCGACGCCAAAGGCCGTACCGGCGATGGCCGTGTACGGCGCGCTGGCATCCGCCGCATCGGCGGCCAGTGTCGCCTTGACGGTGACGGTGCCCGTGTCCGGGGCGATGGTGACGATGCGCCCCGCCGACGATATCCCGTACAGCAAGCCATCCTTGGGACGGATGTCAAAACCCAGCAGGCGCTCGCCCGCCGCCAGGCCCGTCACGGCCACGTTCGCGTCCAGCGTGTTCGGGGTGGCCGTCTTGAAGCTGACGATGCGATTGTCGTCCGTCAGGCCGTAGGCGACGGGCGCCGCCGGCGCTTTCAGGGCGATGCCGCGCAATTCCTCGGTCACGCCGATGGCCGCCACCAGGGTCGCCGGTGCCGTGCTGGCCGCCAGGTTCAGGGTGTACAGGTTGCGCGCGCCGGCCACCGTCATGACGGCGTAGCCCGTATTCGTGCGCGCATCGATGTCGAAACCGGCCACGCCGGTGGCTGCCACGCCCAGCGGCACGGCGCTGGCCAGGGTACCGTTGTTCGGCGGATTTTGCGTGTACAGGGTGGCGTTGGCCGCGTCGATGACGAACAGGGTCGTGCTGGCCGTGCCCGCGAAGCTGTTGCTGTAGGCGGCCGCCGTGATGGCCGTATTGGCCGCGCCGCCATTGATATTGCCATCGGTCGTGGTGGCGCCCGTATCGACATTGATGCGCAGGCTTTGCCCCGTGTTGCTGACGATGCGCAGGCGGTCGGCGACGGGGTTGAAATCGACGCCGAACTCCGTGCCGGCCAGCGCCGTGTAAGGCGCCGTCGCGTCGGCCGCATCGGCCGCCAGGGTGGCTTTGACGGTGGCGGCGCCCGTCACGCCATTCAGGGTATAGATGCGTCCCGTGCTGCCGACGCCGTACAGCTGGCCATCGGCGGGACGGAAATCGATGCCCAGCAGGTTTTCGCCAGCTTGCAAGCCCGTGACCGTGACCGTGGTGCGGATGGTGGCTGGCGTGGCGCGGTCGAACGACAGCAGTTTATTACTGGCGGTGAGCACGAAGACGTCGCCGGGCACCACCACGGGTGGCGGTGGCGGAACAACAACATCGTCATGGTCGCTGCCGCCGCCGCAGGCGGAAAGCGACATGGCGACGGCGGAAACGAGCAGCAGCTTGGCGTATGGCAAGGTTGGCAAATGTGGCATGGTCGTGGCCCCTGTAAGAGTGAGTGAAGGTGCCGCTCATGCCGCGTTTGCGGCGAGCGCACCCCTGTACTACTTGCCATGCGCGCGTTTGGATGCAGCGGCGCAAAAAAAGTTTTGCCGTCGCAGCTGGTGGTTGTCTTTAGGCAACTTAATCGGTGTATAGTCGCAGGCACGATTAAAACCGGGGTCAGGAAAGTGGCGCGCATCTATCAAACCAACAACATGGGCGAAGCCGACGTACGGGTCGCCATCGTGCAGCGTGGCAACGCCGACTTGCTGGTGCACCGCGCGGCCAGCTACGGCCTGGCGCATGGCGACGCGCAGTGGTTCATCACCCGTGAGCGCCAGGATGCGACGGCCAGCATGTACTTCACCTCGCCAGGCTTCGCGCAACTGGCCATCTGTTTTGTCGACAGCGCCAGCGAAGCGGGCTGGACCAAACCACACCGGCTGAAAGGCTGCCTGTCGTAGAAAGGCGCCAAGCCCGCAAGGCCGCTACTCTTCCAGCCCTCCCCCCAGCGCCTTGTACAGGGCCACGGCCGACTTGAACTGGTCGCGCCGCGCATCGAGCAGGATTTGCTGCGCCGCGTACGACTGGCGCTGCGCATCGAGCAATTCCAGGCGGCTATCCTGGCCCGCGTCGTAGCGCAGCTGCGACAACCGCTGACGCTGCCGCGCCGCCACCACCACGCGTTCTTGCGCGGCGATCTGCTGCGCATACGTGGCGCTGCCGGCCAGGCCGTCGCGCACGTCGCGGAACGCCGCCTGTATCGCCTGTTCGTACTGCAGCACGGCCACGTCCTTGCGCAGGCGCGACAGCTGCAGTTCCGCGCGCAGCTGGCCGCCCTGGAACAGCGGTTGCGTCACTTGCGGCGCGAACGACCAGCTGCGCGCGCTGCCGCGGAACAAATCACCCAGTTCCGGGCTGGCAAAGCCCAGCGACGCCGTCAGCGACAGGCGCGGGAAGAAGGCTGCGCGGGCGGCGCCGATTTCCGCATTCGCCGCCACCAGCGCATATTCGGCCTGCAGGATGTCGGGGCGACGGGCCAGCAAGTCCGATGGCAAGCCGGGCGGCAGCTGCGTCAGCACGGGCTGGCCATCGAGCGGCCGGCCTGCCGGCAAGTCCGTTGGCAGCGGCGCGCCGAGCAGCAATTCCAGGTTGTTGCGCGAAAGTAGACTGGCCCGCTCGCGTGCCTGCACGTCCGCTTCCGCCGTCGCCGCCTGCCCTTCGGCCTGCGCCACGTCCAGGCCGCTGCCCTGCTGCGCGCCGTACAGGCGCTGCGTCAGGAGCAAGGCCTGGCGCCAGTCGAGCAGGGTTTGCCGCGCCAGCGCCAGCTGTTCCTCCGCCAGCCGCTGTTCCAGGTAGGCGTCGGCCACGGCGCCGATCAGGGCCATGTGCGCGGCGCGCTGGCCCTGCTGCGTGGCCAGGTAGCGGGCAAACGCGGCGTCCGACAGCGAGCGCAGGCGGCCGAACAGGTCGATCTCGAACGCGCTCATGGCGATGCCGGCAGTGAACTGGTTTTGCGTCACCGCATCGGCGCCGCGCTGGCGCACGCCGCCCGCATTCGCGCCGATGGCGGGATAACGGCCCGCATCCTGGATCTGGTACTGGGCCCGCACGGCCTCCACGTTGAGGGACGCGACGCGCAAGTCGCGGTTGTTTTCCAGCGCGATGTCGACCAGGCGCTGCAGGCGCGCATCGAGCAGCATCTGACGCCAGCCCAGGTCCGCGGCGCTACCCTGCGCAGCGAGTTCGCCATAGCTGGCAGGGATCGGCGCCGCCGGCTTGACCAGCGGCGGCGTCAAGGAACACGCCGACAGGGCCAGCGCGGCCAGGGGTGTGATAAAGAATAAACGCATTACGATTCTCCTTCCACCGCCTTGACGGCGATGCGGTTACTGCGTTTGTTGAAGTACGCGCCCATCTTGTCGACGGCGCCCAGCACCACGACAAAGAACACGGGCACGAAAAACACGGCCAGCACGGTGGCGGTGATCATGCCGCCGAACACGCCCGTGCCGATCGCGTGCTGCGTCTCGGCGCTGGCGCCCGTGGCCAGCATCAGCGGCACCACGCCCAGCGCAAACGCCAATGACGTCATCAGGATCGGGCGCAAGCGCAATCTAGCCGCTTCCACGGTCGCTTCGACCAGTCCACGCCCTTGCGCCTGCAGCTGGCGCGCATACTCGACGATTAAAATGGCGTTCTTCGCCGACAGGCCGATGATCGTGATCATGCCCACCTTGAAGAAGACGTCGTTCGGCATGCCGCGCAACATCACGGCCAGCACGGCGCCCAGCAAGCCCAAAGGCACGACCAGCATCACGGAGACGGGAATCGACCAGCTTTCATACAAGGCCGCCAGCACGAGGAAGACCACCAGCATCGACAGCGCCATCAGCATGGGTGCTTGCGAGGCCGATTCCTTCTCTTGCAGCGACTGGCCCGTCCACGCCAGCGCAAAGCCCGGTGGCAGCTGTTTCACGAGGCGCTCCATTTCCAGCATGGCGTCGCCACTCGATACGCCCGGTGCGGCGCTGCCCGAAATGCGCGCCGCAGGATAACCCTGGTAGCGCACCAGCTGCAGCGGCGACTCGCTCCACACGGGACGCACCAGTTCACCCAGCGCCACCATGCCGCCCGCGTTATTGCGGATGCGCAGGGCCAGCACGTCGTTCAACTGCATGCGCGACGGCGCATCGGCCTGGATGATCACCTGCTGCATGCGGCCAGCGTTGGGGAAATCGTTGACATAGGTCGAACCCATGGCTGCCGTCAGCATGTCGGCAATCGCCGTAAACGACACGCCCAGCGCTTCGGCCTTGGTGCGGTCGATATCGAGGCGCACGCTGGCGCCCGGTGGCAAGCCGTCCGGATACACGCCCGCCACCTTGCCGCTTTGCGCGGCCAGGCCCAGCAACTGGTTCTGCGCCGCCTGCAGGGCAGTGATGCCCTGGTTGGCGCGGTCTTGCAGGCGCATGGAAAAGCCGGACGAGTTGCCCAGTTCATCGATGGCGGGCGGCATCAAACTCATGATCACGCCCTCCTTCGCCTGCGACATGGCCTCCTGCGCCAGCGCCACTTCTTCCTGCGCCGTGGCGCCGTTGCGCTGTTTCCAGTCTTTCAACATGGTGAAGGCCAGGCCCGCATTCGGCCCCGCGCCGGAAAAGCTGAAGCCAAGAATAGACTGGTTCACTTCGATGCCGGGCCGCGTGGCCACGTGCTGCTCGTACAGTTTGACGACATCGAGCGTGCGCTCCATCGTCGCGTCGGACGGCAGCTGGATCGAGGTGATGAAGTATCCCTGGTCTTCTTCCGGCAAAAAGGCCGACGGCAGCTGCATGAAGGCCACGCCCAGCGCCGCGACGATGGCGCCATACACGACCATCGAGCGGCCGGCGCGTTTGAGCATCGCCACAACACCCTTTTCATAGCGGGCCGTCATGCGCTCAAACTGGCGGTCGAACCACAGGAAGAAGCCCTTCTTGTCATGGTCGTGCGGGCCTATCGGTTTGAGCATGGTGGCGCACAGCGCCGGCGTCAGGGTCAAGGCCAGGAACGCCGAGAACAAAATCGACACGGCCATGGCCAGGGTGAACTGGCGGTAGATCGCGCCCACGGAACCGCTGGCCAGCGCCATCGGGATGAACACGGCCGTCAGCACCAGGGTGATGCCCACGACCGCACCGGTGATTTCGCGCATGGCTTTTGACGTCGCTTCCTTCGGCGACAAGCCCTCGGTCGCCATCAGGCGCTCGACCGCTTCCACCACCACGATGGCATCGTCGACGATGATGCCGATGGCCAGCACCATGCCGAACATGGTCAGCACGTTGACGGAATAGCCGGCCATCAGCATGACCGTGAAGGTGCCCATCAGGGCAATCGGCGCGACGATGGCGGGAATCAGGGTGTAGCGTATCTTTTGCAGGAACAGATACATGACGAGGAACACCAGCACCATCGCTTCCAGCAGGGTGACGATCACCTTTTCGATCGAGATTTTCACGAACGGCGCCGTGTCGAACGGTACCGAATACTTGATCCCGGCCGGCATGGTGTGCGCCAGTTCGGCCATGCGCGCGCGCACGGCGGCCGCCGTCTGCACGGCGTTGGCGCCGGGCGACAGCATGATGGCGGCGCCCGACGCGGCTTGCCCGTTTTCGCGGATGCTGAAGTTGAAGCTTTGCGCGCCCAGCGACACTTTCGCCACGTCGCCGATGGTCACTTTCGAGCCATCCGCATTCGCGCGCAGGACGATGGCGGCAAACTCGGCCGGCGTTTGCAGCTGGCCCTGCACCGTCAGCGGAATGGTCACGCGCTGGCCGTGCACGGCCGGCGAATCGCCCAGGCGGCCCGGCGCGATCTGCGCATTTTGCTGCGCGATGGCGGCCGTCAGCTCGCCCATGGCGATGTTGTACGACACCAGCTTGGCCGGATCGACCCAGATGCGCATGGCCCGCTCGGAACCGAACAGCTGCACCTTGCCCACGCCGGGAATGCGGCGCAGTTCTTCCGTCACGTTGCGCGCCAGGTAGTCGCCCAGCGCCACTTCATCGTGCTGGCCATTCTCGGAAATCAGGCTGACGATCATCAGGAAGCCGGACGACGCCGACTCCACCGTCAAGCCGTTTTGCCGCACGGCCTGCGGCAAGCGCGGCTCGATGGCTTTCAGGCGGTTCTGCACGTCCACCTGCGCCATTTCCGGGTTCGTTCCCGGCTGGAAGGTGACGGTGATCGAAGCCGACCCCGACGTGTCGGTGGACGACTCGAAATACAGCAGGTGCTTGACGCCCGACAGTTCGCGCTCGATCAGGCCGACCACGGAATCGTTCATGGTTTGCGGCGTGGCGCCAGGGTAGTTGGCGCTGATGCTGACGCTGGGCGGCGCCACCGAAGGGAAACGCGCAATCGGCAATTGCGGTATGGCGATCAGTCCGAACAGGACGATGAAGACCGCCACCACCCACGCAAAGACGGGGCGGTTGATGAAAAATTGAGGCATGTCGTTAGGCTTTCATTGTATTCAAAGTGGGCATCAACGCGCCTTGGCGGCAGCCGCCGTTGCCACGACGGCCGGCTTCCACGGCTGCGGCGCGGCGGTGGCGCCAGGCTGCAAGCGTTCCTGGCCTTCGATGACGACGGTTTCGCCGGCCTTCAAGCCGCCGTTGACCACGTACTGGTGCTCGACCACGTCGCCCACAGTGATCGTTTTCAGGCTGGCTTTGTTCGTGCCATCGAGGACCCAGGCCTGCGCCTGGCCGCCGCTGCTGCGCAAGACGGCCTGCTGCGGCAACAGCACGCCATTTGCCTGCACGGCGCGGGCAATGCGGGCGCGCACGAACATGCCGGGCAGCAGCTGGCGCTGCGGATTGTCGACCAGCACGCGGACGACGGCGTCGCCCGTACCCGCATCGACGCTGATGCCCGAGAACAGGATGCGGCCCGTGACGGGATGAGGCTGGCCATCGGCGCCCAAAATGGTCACGGGCAGCTTGTCCGCGCCGCCGGTATCCGAGGCTTGCAAGGCGGCCAGCGCGGCGGCCGGCTGGCGCACGTCGACGTACACCTTGTCGATCTGCTGGATGCGCGCCATCGGCGTGGTATCGGCCAGGCCCACGAGCGCGCCTTCCGTCACCAGTTCGGAGCCGATGCGCCCTGCAATCGGCGCCTCGATGCTGGCAAAAGCCAGGTCCAGGCGGCGGCGCGCCAGGCTGGCCCGCGCCTGCGCCACGGTGGCCACGGCTTGCTCGCGCTGGGCCACGGCGTCGTCATACGCCTGGCGGCTGATGGCGTCCGCCTCGACCAGCGGTTTTAACCTGTCGGCCTGGCTGCTGGCGCGCTTGGCCGTGGCCACCGCATGCTGCAGGGCAGCGGCGGCCGAATCGACGTCCGCCTGGAATGGGGCCGGGTTCAGCTGGAACAGCTTCTGGCCCGCTTTTACTTCGGCGCCCTGCTCGAACTGGCGGCGCAGCACGATGCCGCCCACTTGCGGACGGATGTCGGCCGTGCGGAAGGCGGCCACCCTGCCCGGCAATTCATCGCTGAGGACGACGGGCGCCGCTTGCAGCTTGAGCACGGTGACGGCGGCGGGCGGTGCGGCGCCTTCTTCCGGCGCGGGTTGGGAACAGGCGGCAAGGCTGAACAGCGCCGCAGCGATCAAACTATTTTTTTTGGTGAAGGTGCTCGGATGCATGGTCTTTCTCTATGGCAGATCCCAACCGGCGGTCCGGTCGACAGATAGGCCGCAGCATAAAAGCCTTGCGTGGATGTTTCGTCAAAGAAATGTGGAGATTCGATGGAGAGCGTGAAGAATGCTAGACTATTTGGATGAACTATCATCACAGCGCCAGCCAGCCCTCCTTCCTTGCCACCACGCCGCCTTCCGCCCTCGTCCTGATCGCCGAAGATGAACCGCAAATCGCCCGCATCCTCGCCGGCTACCTCGAGCGCGACGGCTACCGCACGGCCTTTGCGCACGATGGCCAGGAAGCGCTGCAGCAGCACCTGGCGCTGGCGCCGGACCTGCTGCTGCTCGACGTGCAAATGCCCCGTGTCGATGGCTGGGGCGTGCTGGCGGAAGTGCGGCGGCGCGGCGAAACGCCCGTCATCATGCTCACAGCCCGCGACCAGGATGCCGACAAGCTGGCTGCCCTGCGCGTGGGCGCCGACGACTACATCATCAAACCCTTCAATCCGGCCGAAGTGGTGGCGCGCGTGGCGGCCGTGCTGCGCCGTTCGCGCGTGCGCCACCACCCGGTGGGCGGCCAGCGCCTGCGCTGCGGCCCCATCGAAATCGACCAGGAAACCTATGTGGCCAGCGTGCTGCGCGATGGCATGGCCCAGCCTCTCATGCTCAGCCTGACGTTGACGGAGTTCCGCCTGCTGGCGCACCTGGCGCGCACGCCGCGGCGCGTCTGCAGCCGCCTGGAATTGCTGGAGTCGTGCATGCCCGAGAGCAATTCGATGGAACGCACGGTGGACAGCCACGTCAGCAAGCTGCGCAAGAAGCTGGAAGAAGCAGGCGTGCTGAACATGCCGGCCAGCCTGCGCGGCGTGGGCTACCGCCTGGAAAGCGACCTCTGATGCGCTTCACAGGCTTGAACCGGCAAATCATCCTGTCGATGTCCGTGCTGATGGTCAGCAGCATCCTGATCATCTGGATCGGTTCCTGGACCTTCTTTGCCATCGCCTTCAAGATCGATCCCGGCATGCTGTCCGAGCCGGACGACTGGTCGCCCAGCACCGTCGAATGGCTGTGGATTTTCGCCATCACCATCTTTGGCCTGGGCCTGGCCGCCTTTTTCGCCCTCAAGCTCGCTTCGCGCATCCTCAAACCGATCAATTCCGTGATGGACAGCGTGCGCCGCGTGGCGCATGGCGACCTGTCCGCGCGCGCCTTCGCGGGCGACCGCAGCCTGGGCGAGACGGCCATGCTGGTCGACGATTTCAACAGCATGGCCGAGCGCCTGCAGCGGGGCGCCAAGGAAAGCGAAACGTGGAATGCGGCCATCGCGCACGAACTGCGCACGCCCGTGACCATCCTGCGCGGCACCTTGCAAGGCGTCGTCGACGGCGTGTTCAAGCCCGAGGAAGTGCCGTTTTCCAGCCTGTTGGCGCAAGTGGAAGACCTGGGACGGCTGATCGAGGACTTGCGCACCCTGAGCCTGGCCGACAGCGGCCACATGCAGCTGCGCATGGCGTGGACGGACCTGACCCTGGAAATCGGCGAAGTGCGCCGCCTGCTGGCGCAGGAGATGGAAGCGGCGGGCTTTACGTTGCAACTGCACCTGTCCGACCATCCCGTCTGCTGCGACGCGGCGCGCATCCGGCAAATCGTGCTGGCCCTGCTCGACAACGCGCGCCGCTATGCGCATCCGGGCCTGCTGCGCGTGCGCACCCGCGTGCAGGCCGGCCAGTACTATCTGAGCGTCGAGGATGCGGGTCCCGGCATCGCGGAAGACCTGGCGCCGCATGTATTCGAAGCGTTCCGCCGCGGCGACAGCGCCAGGGTCGACCTGAACGCGGGCAGCGGCCTGGGACTGGCCGTGGTTGAAGCCATCGCGCGCGCGCATGGCGGCAGCGCCGTCTGCACGCGTGGCAAGGCGGGCGGCAGCGTGTTTACCGTCAAGTGGCCGGTCGAACATGCCGCCCCGCCGCCCGCCGGCTGACTACGCCGGCGCGCGCAGCAAGTCGACAAAGGCGCGCAGCACGGCCGGCATCTGTCGCCGGCTCGGGTAATACAGGAAGTAGCGCGACGGCGGCGGCATGCAGTGCTCCAGCACGCACGCCAGGCGCCCCGCCGCGAGATCGGCGCGCGCATCGGCTTCGTACACGTATGCCAGCCCCGCGCCATCGCGGGCCGCACGCAACATCAATTCATCGTCGTCGAACACGAGCGGGCCGCCGACGGCGATGCTGACACCCTCCCCGTCCTGCTCGAATTCCCACGCATACTGGCGCCCGCTGGGGAAACGCCGGCCTATGCAGGCGTGTTCCAGCAAGTTGCGCGGCGTGCTTGGCGCCCCATGCGCCGCCAGGTAGGCGGCCGACGCCACCACCACGAACGGTTGCGGCGCGCCCACGGGCACGGCGATCATGTCGGCCGCCACCTGCTCGCCGAAGCGGATACCCGCGTCAAAACCGTCGCGCACGATATCGATCATGCCGTCATCGGTGACCACTTCGACCTGCACGCGCGGATAGCAGGCGACAAAACTGGCCAGCATGGGCGCGAGCAGCAGCCGGGCGGCCGGACGGGGCACGTTCAGGCGCAGCTTGCCTGTGGGCACATCCTGCAAGGTGCTCAAGTCCAGCAAGGCATCATCGATTTCGCGCATGGCCGGCGCCAGCCGCGCCAGCAGCATCTGCCCTGCCTCGGTCGGCGTGACGCTGCGCGTGGTGCGGTTCAGGAGGCGCACGCCCAGGCGCTCTTCCAGCGCGCGCAGCGCATGGCTGAGGGCGGAGGCGGACACGCCCCGTTCCAGGGCCGCCTTGCGAAAGCTGCGCAGGCGGGCGACGGCGGCAAAGGCCGCCAATTCGTTCAGATCAGCCATCATTCATGAGTTTCATTCAGCAATACATGCAGGATTAACCATCTTATCGCATGATGTTGCTTCACCCATACTCCTTGCATCTTTTTTTGAAGAGGAGTGAAAAATGGAACACAGAACACTGGGCAACTCCGGCTTGCGCGTCGCCCCCATCGGCCTGGGCTGCATGGGCATGAGCTTTGCCTACGGCGGCGCGGACGAGGCCACCTCGCTGCGCGTGCTGCACCGCGCCGTGGAACTGGGCGTGACCCTGATTGACACGGCGGAAGTCTACGGCCCCTACGTCAACGAGGACCTGGTAGGCCGCGCCCTGAAGCAATTGCGCGGCAAGGTCCACATCGCCACCAAGTTCGGCTTCAGGATATTGCCCCACGGCCAAGGCGTGGAACGCATGGCCGGTGTCGACAGCCGCCCCGAGCATATTCGCCAGGCGGTGGAAGCGTCGCTGTCCAGGCTGGGCATCGAATGCATCGACTTGCTGTACCAGCACCGCGTGGATCCCGCCGTGCCCATCGAGGATGTCGTCGGCGCCATGACCGATCTGGTGCGGGCCGGTAAGGTGCGCCACCTGGGACTGTCGGAAGTGTCGGCCGCCACCCTGCGCCGCGCCCACGCAGTGCACCCGATCACGGCCGTGCAGTCCGAGTATTCGCTGTGGAGCCGCGACGTGGAAGCCGAGGTGCTGCCCGCCTGCCGCGCGCTCGGCATCGGCTTCGTACCCTACAGCCCGCTGGGCCGGGGATTTTTGACGGGCCAGCTAACTTCCAGCGCCGCACTGGCGCCCGACGACTACCGCCACAGCCTGCCCCGCTTCCAGCCGCCCGCGATGGCCGCCAATGCCCATCTCGTTGCCGAACTGCAGCGCCTGGCGGCCGCGCGCGGCGCCACGGCGGCCCAGCTGGCGCTGGCCTGGCTGCTGGCGCAAGGTACTGACATCGTGCCGATACCGGGCGCCCGCAGCCTGGCGCACCTGGAAGAGAACGTGGCCGCCGCGCAGATATTTCTGAGCGACACCGAGCTGGCCGCCATCGGCGCCGCCATCACGCCCGCTGCCGTGCAGGGCGCCCGCTACCCGCAACATGAGCTTGCCATGCTTGGCCTGTAGACAACCGCGCATGAGTGCGCTATACCGGTACTTTTTTGTCCAGCGCACTTGAAATGCCCGAATCCGCTATCATTTCCAATCTGAACTATTCATTATGAAAGAGATTGACATGTCCGCACTGCTCGAAACACTGCAATGGCGCTACGCCACCAAGAAGATGGATCCGACGAAAACGGTGCCGCAAGACAAGGTCGAGCGCATCCTGGAAGCCGTGCGCCTGACGGCCAGCTCCAGCGGACTGCATCCTTACGAAGTCTTCGTCGTGACGAATCCGGCCCTGCGCGAGCAGATCAAGCCGCACGCATGGAACCAGTCGCAAGTGACGGACGCCTCGCATCTGCTGGTGTTTGCCGCCTGGGACAATTACACGGTAGAACGCATCAACGCGCGCTTTGACCTGGTCAATGAAGTGCGCGGCTTCAAGAACGAAGGCTGGGAAGCGTACCGCCAGCAAATCCTGGCCACATATCCGCAGCGCGATGCGGAAACCAACTACCAGCACGCGGCGCGCCAGGCCTACATCGGCGTGGGCACGGCCCTGATCGCCGCAGCGCAGGAAAAGGTCGATTCGACGCCGATGGAAGGTTTTGATCCGGCCAAGGTCGACGAAATCCTGAACCTGCGCGAAAAAGGCCTGCGTTCCGTCGTCATGTTGCCGCTCGGCTACCGCGCCGACGCAGGCGACTGGCTCGTGGACTTGAAAAAAGTGCGCCCTGCGCGCGAGCAATTCATCACCGAGCTGGCGTAAGCGTTTTCAGCGCCTCGCCCGTGACTGAAAAGCGGATGCCCTCGCCGGCATCCGCTTTTTTTGCTTTCAGGCTGGCTGCGGGAAGCGCACCGTCACTTGCAGGCCCCGTCCCTCTTCCCCATCGGCCAGCGCGATGTCGGCTTGGTGGTGCTCGGCGATGTGGCGCACGATGGACAGGCCCAGGCCGCAGCCCCAGGCGTCGTTGCCGTCGGGACGGAAGAAGCGGTCGAACAGGCGCGCATGGTGCTGTTGCGGCACGCCGGGGCCGTTGTCGGACACGCGCAGCAGCGGCCGGCCCTCTTCCAGCGCCGCCTGCAAGTCGACCCTGCCGCCCTGCTGCGTGTAGCGCAAGGCGTTGTCGATCAGGTTATTCAGCAACACTTGCAAGCCGTCGGGATCGGCCTGCACCAATACCCTGGCCGGCGGCGCTTCCACCACGCCCAGGTCGATCGCCCGGCTGTCGGCCAGCGCGCTGTGGTCGGCCACGGCCGCTTCCAGCAATTGCCCCAGGTCCACCGTGTGCAGCTGGCTGGAAGTCAACGCCGTTTCATGGCGCGCCAGACTGAGCAATTGGCGCACGAGGTGCGTGCTGCGATCCAGCCGTTCGTGCAGCCGCGCCAGGGCCACGCGGCGCTCTTCCTCGGTGCCGGCCCGCTCGGCCACCTGCAGCTGCAGTTTCAGCGCCGTCAGCGGCGAGCGCAATTCATGCGCGGCATCGGCGACAAAGGTGCGCTGCGCCGTCAGCGCCGCCTCGAACTGCCCCATCAGGCTATTCAGCGCCAAAGCCACGGGCCGCAGTTCGGGCGGCATGTCGTCGGCCGCCAGCGGCGTCAGGGCGTCCGGCGAACGGCCCGCCACGGATTCGGCCAGCCGGTGCAGCGGCGCCAGCGCGCGCCCGACCACGGCGACGATCAGCAGCGCCAGGATCAGCGCGAACACCAGCAGCGGTGCGCCAGCGCGCGTGGTCATCTGCCAGGCCAGCTGGTCGCGCACGGCCTGCGCCTGCGCCACCTGCACGTAGCGGCCGCGCCGAGTTTCGCCGTACAGGCGCCAGTCCTCGCCGTGCAGCACGACATCGGCAAAGCCGGCCAGCGCATAGCGCGGCAGTGCCGGCTGGCCCTGCAAGACGGGCAAGGGCTGGCCGTCTTCATCCCACGCCTGCAGCACGAACGCTTCTTCCGGGTCTTGCGCGGCGGCCAGGCCCGTCTGCGTCTCGAACTCGTCGGGCAAGGCCACGGCCAGCTGGCGCAGCTGCAAGTCGGCCAGTTCATTGGTTTCTTCCAGCAGAGAGCGGAACAGCGAAATGCCGGCGCCCAGCACGCACAGCAAGGTGGCGGCCAGCAAACCGAGCAGCAACTGACGGCGGATGGTCAGCATGCTGCCACCCGCATCTTGTAGCCCACGCCGCGCACGGTCTGGATGCTGTCAGCACCGAGCTTCTTGCGCAACTGGTACACGTACACGTCGACGGTATTGCTTTCCACTTCGCAATCCCAGCCGTACAGCTTTTCGCTCAGCTGGCGCTTCGACACCACCTTGCCCGGATGGTCGAGCAAGGCACGCAGCACGGAAAACTCGCGCGGCGGCAGCTTGATCAGCTCACCTTCAAACGTGACGTCGTGGCTGGCCAGGTCGAGGATCAGCGCGCCATGCTCGATGACGGAGCGCGAACGGCTGACCCGGCGCCGCAGCAAGGCGCGGATGCGCGCCAGCAGCTCGTCGAGGTCGAAGGGCTTGACCAGGTAATCGTCGGCGCCGCTGTCCAGGCCTTCCACGCGGGCCGGCGTGCCGTCGCGCGCCGTGATGATCAGCACGGGCAACTCGGCGCCCCGCGCACGCATGCTGCGCAGCACGTCCATGCCCTGCTTGCCGGGCAAGCCCAGGTCCAGCAGCATCAAATCGTAGGCGAAACCAGCCAGCGCCAGCTCCGCATCGTGGCCGTCGCGCACCCAGTCGACGGCATAGCACTCGCCGCGCAAGCCCTCGACCAGGCTTTCCCCGATCATCGGATCGTCTTCCACCAGCAATACGCGCACCCGGGCCTCTCAATGTCTTGAAAATGCCACCATCTTACCTTGAGCGGCGCCGCGCCGCATGGGCGGCCGCGGCGGCCTTACTTGGAGCCGGAACCGCGGAACGGCGGGATATTGCCTTCTTGGGGATACAGCGCCACGCCATTCGATAGCGGTGCCGCCGCAGCGAGCGCCTCGCCAGGCTGGGCCGCTTGCGATACGGGCAGAAAAGCCAGCAGGGATACCGCGCCAACACAGAAAATAGCCTTGATTTTCATATCATTCCTTAAAGGTTGGGTTGGAAATATCCGATGAATATACTATTTTATATATTTACAAACAAGCAATATGTGTCAGGCCCTGCACAGCGCAAGGCCTGGTATTACGATTACTGTGCCAGGTAGCGTTCCGAACGGGGACCGTACAGCAGGCCATTCGGCACGCCGGCCGACAGCATGCGCGCATTCGCCGTGCCAGCCAGCGGATGGCTGGCATCGGTGCTGGTGTTGATGATCTGCTTGACGGCCGCCGTCACCAGCATGCCGACCAGGCCGCCGCCACCGCTGTTGTTGCCTTCGTTGCTCGACGCGCTGGCCGCGCCCTGCCACAGCAAGGCGCCCGTCTTCAGGTCGACCAGCTTGGCATCGACCGAGACCACCGTCACGCTGTCGATCACGGCGTAGGTCGTGCCGTACTTGGAGATCGTCACGTACAGGCCCGCATCAGCGCCAAAGATCTCGTTGAGCTTTTTCGCATCGACGCCGTGGATATCGGCGGCGTTCGTCAAGCCGTTCTGCTTGAAGGTTTCACCGACCACGGCCACCGGCAGCACATAGTAGCCCGCTTCGGCCAGCGGATAGGTCACTTGCGCGTAGACGCTGTTGCCGGCATTGACTTCCGGCGAATTGTTCAACGGCGGCAAGACCACGATCGAGCGGGGCTTAGCTGCCTTGAAGGCGGTGTAATCGTATGCCGCCTGCTTGGTGGCGCAACCGACCATGAAGATGGCGGGACCCAGGCACAGGGCCATTTTCAACATGCGCGACATCATAATTTCTCGCCTTTTTTCAATTTACCCAACAGGAAGTCCATGTACGGCGTCGATTCCGGGAACAGTTTTTTCTCGTCTTCGAACTGCGCGGCGACCTGCTCCGGCTTGCCCGCGATCGAGTACAGCATGCCCAGGTGGGCGTGGTAACCCGGCGGCGCGTGATTGCCCTTGGCGCCGATCACTTGCAAGTCTTTTTCCATGGCGGCGATCTGCTGCTCCGGGCTTTCACCCTTCAGGTATTCATACACTTGCGGCTGGTAGCCTTCCCATTGGTACAGGGTCTTCGATTGCGTGGCGCAACCGGTCAGGGCGGCACAGGCGAGCAGCGCCAGCAGGGCTGCGCCCTTGTTCATCATTGTTTTCATGGGATACCTTATTGTTTGCGCAGTGCGCCCGCTTCGACGCCAGCCACCAGGCGCTCGACCGCTTCGCGCATGGCCAGGTCCAGGACTTTGCCGTTGAGGGTGGCGTCATAGCTGGCGGTGCCGCCAAAACCCAGTACTTCACGGTTCGACAGGCTGTATTCGCCGGCGCCGCCAGCCGAGTACACGACTTCCGAGGTCGCGATATTGACGACGTTCAAGGTAACCTTGGCATAGGCCACTTGCGTCTTGCCGCGGCCCATGATGCCGAACAATTGCTTGTCGCCCACTTCCTTGCGGCCGAATTCGGTCACGTCGCCCGTGACGACGAAATCGGCGCCCTTGATATTCTGGCCTTGCTTCTTGAACTCGGCTTCCTGCTTGAGTTCTGCCATGTTGTCGCGGTCGAGCACGTTGAAACGGTTGGACGTCTGCAGGTGCGCAATCAAAATCGTTTTCGACTGGCTGCCCAGGCGGTCGACGCCATCGGAAAAGATGCCGCGCATGAAATTCGAGCGATTGTCGAACTTGCCGACAGCGATCAGCGTGCGTGGACCAACGTAGGGACGGGCTGCGCTGGCAACCGTAGGGACAGCCAAAGCTTGCGAGGATTCGGAAGCGCAGCCAGCCAACGCCGTGCCAATCAGCGCTGCAATCAACAACGCGCCGGGTTTATTCTTGTTCATAGTGCCCTTATGAGATGGAAGATCAGGAGCCACCTGCAAAATTGATTTTTAGCAAGTTAATTTCCTAATGGCAATTATATGGTATTGCATGTCTCACAATTCTCTCCAAAAGTAACGATGGCAAGGATTGCATGATTGCCCGCCATACACAGGCGTGGCCCTGCTTGACTTCCCAGCGCCAATTCATTAACTTGATAGTAAAAAAGCGTGTCGTCAGCGCCCTATGCCACTGTCCCACACAGACCTCGCCCGCCGGCCTGCCCCGGCGCCAACGCCACGCTGTTCACATAGACGGATCCCAAGGCCATGCCGACACACGATCATTCCCCGGCCCATCCGCTGGCCACGGCGCTGGCGCTCTCGCTGGGCGCCGCCGTCGCCCTCGGCCTGTCGCGCTTTTCCTACGGCTTGCTGCTGCCGCCCATGCGCGCCGACCTGGGCTGGTCCTACCTGCTGGCCGGGGCCATGAACACCTTCAATGCGCTCGGCTATTTTCTCGGCGCCCTGGCCACGCCCGCCCTGATGCGCCGCCTGGGCGTGTGGCGCTTGCTGATCATCGGTTCCGTGCTGGCGAGCATCTTCATGCTGATGTCGGGCCTCGTCAGCGACACGGCCACCCTGTTCCTGCAGCGCGTGTGCGCGGGCGTGGCCAGCGCCTTCATGTTCATCGCCGGCGGCGTGCTGGCGGCGCGGCTCGGTTCCATGCACAACCAGCGCGCCGGCTTCTACATCGGGCTGTATTACGGCGGTACGGGTTTCGGCATTGCTTTGTCTGCCCTGCTGGTGCCGGCCGCATTGGCCGCTGCACAAGAGCACGGCGCTGCGCATGCCTGGCAGTGGCCCTGGCTGGCACTGGGCATCGCCTGCCTGCTCGCCACTGCCATCATGGCCTTGCCGGCGAAGGCGATCGGCGAAGCGCCGCGCGCCGTCGACACGCCGCGCCCCTTCGCCTGGCGCGACTTTGCCCCCAGCCTGGCCGGCTATTTCATGTTTGGCGTCGGCTATATCGGCTACATGACCTTCGTCATCGCCCTGCTCAAGCAGCAAGGCATGAGCGCCACCTTGATTACCGTGTTCTACACCTTGCTGGGGCTGGCGGTGGTGGCGTCGTCGCGCATCTGGGCGCGCATGCTGGACCGCTACAAGGGCGGCGAATCGCTGGCGATATTGAATGGCGTGCTGGGCGCAGTGACCATCCTGCCCGCGCTGACGAGCTTTGCGCCCGTCGTGTTCCTTTCAGGCCTCGTCTTCGGCGCAGTATTCCTGTCGGTGGTGGCGTCGACCACGGCCCTGGTGCGGCATAACCTGCCGCCACAATCCTGGACGGCTGGCATCAGCGCCTACACGACGGTGTTTGCGCTGGGCCAGATCGCCGGCCCCATCGTCGTCGGCTGGATCGCCGATGGCCCGGCCGGCCTGGAACGGGGCTTGATCGCCTCGGCCATCGCCCTCTTCATCGGCGCGGCGCTGGCCGCGCGGCAAAAGGCGCTGGCAACGGCCGCATAGTAGACTTATGGCATTAACCACCTTCGCGGAAAGAACACGATGACCAACGACGCACGAAAAATCCCTACAACGATGGATGCCGAGACGCTGGAATTCATCCAGGGCCTGTTCGCCCTGGTGCGCGAAGGCGACACGCAGCAACTGGGCGCCATGGTAGCCCAGGGCGTGCCAGTGAACTTTCGCAACGAAAAAGGCGACAGCCTGATCATGCTGGCCAGCTACCATGGCCACTTGGAAACATCGCGCCTGCTGCTCGCAGCGGGCGCAGACGCCAACGTGCCCAACGACCAGGGCCAGACGCCGCTGGCCGGCGTGGCCTACAAAGGCTACCTGGACATCGCAGAGCTACTGCTGCAGCACGGCGCCAAGGTGGAAGGCGCCAGCCCGGACGGCAAGACCCCCTTGATGATGGCCGCCATGTTCAACCGCCTGCCCATCCTCGACCTGCTGCTGCAACACGGCGCCCGCATTGATGCCGTGGACAGCCGCGGCATGAGCGCGGTTTCGCTGGCCAAGAGCATGAATGCGCAGGAAACGCTGGGCCGCCTGGTCAGTTTGGGGCAGACTGCGTAGTCCATGCAGATATCGCCAGCGGTTTTGCGACTGGCGTTTAAAAAAACTGAGAATCAGAGGCTTAGCTGCTTCATTGATCCGGTATTAGCTTACGCTGCCGGATGGGAGACTATTCCCACTCGATGGTCGCCGGCGGCTTGCCCGAGATATCGTAGACGACACGGTTGATGCCGCGCACTTCATTAATGATGCGATTGGAGACCTTGCCCAGCAAGCTATGCGGCAGGTGCGCCCAGTGGGCCGTCATGAAGTCTTGCGTTTGCACGGCGCGCAGGGCCACCACGTATTCGTAGGTGCGGCCATCGCCCATCACGCCCACCGATTTGACGGGCAGGAAGACGGCAAACGCCTGGCTCGTCGCTTCGTACCAGTTGGTCGGCACGCTATCCTGGTCGAAGCCAGGAACGACGACCGGCTCATATGGCGTGTTGCGCAGTTCTTCGATGAAGATGGCGTCGGCGCGGCGCAGCAGGTCGGCGTAGTCTTTCTTGACTTCGCCGAGGATGCGCACGCCCAGGCCAGGGCCCGGGAATGGGTGGCGGTAGACCATGTCATGCGGCAAGCCCAAGGCCACGCCGAGTTTGCGCACTTCGTCCTTGAACAGTTCGCGCAACGGTTCCAGCAACTTGAGCTTCATGGTGTCCGGCAAGCCGCCCACGTTGTGGTGGCTCTTGATGGTCTGGCCTTTTTTACCCTTGCCGGCCGATTCGATGACGTCCGGGTAAATCGTGCCTTGCGCCAGCCATTTGGCATTGACCAGCTTGCCCGATTCGACCTGGAACACTTCGACGAATTCGCGGCCGATGATCTTGCGCTTTTGCTCTGGGTCGGTCACGCCGGCCAGGTGGCCCATGAACTGCTCTTCCGCATCGACGCGGATGACTTTCACGCCCAGGTTCTTGGCGAACATGTCCATTACCATCTTGCCTTCGTCCAGGCGCAGCAGGCCGTGGTCGACGAAGACGCAGGTCAGCTGATCGCCGATGGCGCGGTGGATCAGCGCTGCCGCGACGGACGAATCGACGCCGCCGGACAGGCCCAGGATGACGTCATCGGTGCCCACTTGCGCGCGGATTTTTTCCACCGCTTCGCTGATGTAATCAGGCATGTTCCAGTCCGACTTGCAGCCGCAGATTTCATGCACGAAACGGCCGAGCATAGCCTTGCCCTGCACCGTGTGCGTCACTTCCGGATGGAATTGCACGCCGTAGAACTGGCGCTCTTCATCGGCCATGGCGGCGATCGGGCAGCTCGGGGTGTTGCCCATCAGCTTGAAGCCTGGCGGCATTTCCAGCACCTTGTCGCCATGGCTCATCCACACTTTCAGCATGCCGTGGCCTTCGTCGGTGACGAAGTCGGCGATACCATTGAGCAACTTCGTATGGCTGCGGGCGCGCACTTCGGCGTAGCCAAATTCGCGCACCAGACCGTTTTCCACCTTGCCGCCCAATTGAGCCGCCATGGTTTGCATGCCGTAGCAGATGCCCAGCACGGGCACGCCCAGCTCGAACACGGCTTGCGGCGCGCGCGGCGAGTCGCCGTCCAGCGTGGAATTGTGGCTGCCCGACAGGATCACGCCGGCGGCGCCATAGTTGCGCACGAATTCGTCGCTGACGTCATACGGGAAGACTTCGGAAAACACGCCGGAATCGCGCACGCGGCGGGCGATCAACTGGGTGACTTGGGAACCGAAATCGAGAATGAGGATTTTAGAATGCATGGTCGGAGCTTTATTCAAGGTCAATTGCAAAACCGGCGCACTGGGCGCCGGTCTGGACTTTCGTTGCCGCTTACTCGGAGCGATAATTTGGCGCTTCTTTCGTGATCTGCACATCATGGACGTGCGACTCGCGCATACCGGCCGAGGTGATTTCCACGAATTCCGCTTTTTCGCGCAGTTCGTCGATGGTGGCGCAACCGCAGTAACCCATCGATTGACGCACGCCGCCCACCAGCTGGAAGATGATCGCCAGCACACTACCCTTGTAAGCAACGCGGCCTTCGATACCTTCAGGCACGAACTTGTCGGCCTTCATGGTGGCGTCCTGGAAATAGCGGTCAGCCGAACCATCGGACATCGCGCCCAGCGAACCCATGCCACGGTACGATTTGTAGCTGCGACCCTGGTACAGGATCACTTCGCCCGGTGCTTCTTCCGTACCGGCAAACATGGAACCCATCATGACGGTCGAGGCGCCAGCGGCCAGCGCTTTCGAGATATCGCCCGAGAAGCGGATACCGCCGTCTGCGATACATGGCACGCCCGTGCCTTCCAACGCTTCGGCCACATTCGAGATGGCCGTGATTTGCGGCACGCCCACACCGGCGACGATACGCGTGGTGCAGATCGAGCCAGGGCCGATGCCGACCTTGACCGCATCGGCGCCGTATTCCACCAGCGCCTTGGCGGCAGCGGCGGTAGCGATGTTGCCGCCAATCACTTCCACTTGCGGGTACTTGGTCTTGATCCAGCGTACGCGGTCGAGGATGCCTTGCGAGTGGCCGTGGGCCGTGTCGACCACCAGCACGTCGACGCCGGCAGCGACCAGCAGGTCGATGCGTTCTTCATCCTTGGCACCGACGCCGACGGCAGCGCCGACCAGCAGTTTGCCCTGGCTGTCTTTCGACGCGAACGGGTGCGAGGTCGACTTCTGGATATCCTTGACGGTGATCAGGCCGCGCAGTTCAAACGCGTCGTTGACGACCAGCACGCGCTCGAGGCGGTGCTTGTTCATCAGGCGCTTGGCTTCGGCCGTATCGGCGTCTTCGTTGACGACCACCAGCTTTTCGCGCGGGGTCATCTTGGCGGAGGCTTCCGCGTCGAGTTCCTGCTCAAAGCGCAAATCGCGGTTGGTAATGATGCCGACGACTTCCTTGCCCTTGACGACAGGGAAACCGCTGATGCCGTATTGTTCCGTCAGCGCGATCACGTCGCGGATTTTCATTTCCGGTGGAATCGTGATCGGATCACGCAACACGCCAGCTTCGAAACGCTTCACGCGGGCCACTTCACGCGCCTGGTCCTTCGGATTCAAATTCTTGTGGATGATGCCGATGCCGCCTTCCTGGGCCATCGCGATGGCCAGACGGGCTTCCGTCACCGTGTCCATGGCTGCGGACAGCAAGGGAATATTCAGGGTGATATTGCGGGTCAGGCGAGTTTTGAGGGACGTATCGGCGGGCAGAACGTTGGAGTAGGCTGGGACGAGCAGCACGTCATCGAATGTGAGTGCTTTTTGAAGTAGACGCATAGCATTTCCTATTGGCGCAAAAGCAGATTATACAGAAAAAAGCACCCTCCGTCCTTGCAGCATAGAAAAGATATTTGAAAATAGCAAAAAATGGCGCTCGGCTGGCAGCGACCAGGCTGCCGCCGCCCCTGCCCGCTCAGCCCTTGGCAGGCTTGCCGCCAGCCCGGCGCCGGCGCGCTTCTTTCGGGTCCGCCTGCAAAGGCCGGTACACTTCCACCCGGTCATGCTCGCGCAGGATGGTATCGAGCGACTTCTTCTTGCCATAGATGCCAACCATGTTCACGGCCAGGTCGATGGCGGGGATTTCCCGCAGCAAGCCGCTCTGCTCTACCGCCTGCCCGATGGTGGTACCTGGAGGCACCGTCAAGGCACGCAGAAAGCTGCTGTCAGGCAAGGCGTAGCAGACTTGCACTTCGATGTTGGCCTCAGCCATACACCGTCTCCGCGCGCTTGCAGAAGGAATCGACCATGCTGTTGGCGATCATGCCGAAGACGGGACCGATGATCTGCTCGAGCACGCGGCTGGAAAACTCGTAGTGCAGGTCCAGTTCGATCTTGCAGGCATCTTCGCGCAGGGCCTTGAAGGTCCACACGCCGTCGAGGGTCTTGAAAGGACCGTCCACCAGCTTCATCTTGATGGAAGTCGGCGGCACGTTCTCGTTGGACGTGGTGAAGCTTTGGCGCACGCCGTGGTAATGTATGCCCACGCTGGCGACGACCGTGTTCTCGCCCCGCTCGCGAATCTCGACCGCACCGCACCAGGGCAGGAATTTGGGATAATCCTCTACCGCCGCCACCAGCGCGAACATTTGTTCGGCGCTATAGCCGAGAAAAACTGATTTATGTACTACTGCCATTGAAGAACCATTTGCTATGATGTTGGATACATTTGATTTTATCGCGCTTGCGCGAGACAGTAGTTTAACCGACCCGCGCACATTTACCATCTCATGACCATAGCAGACAACAGAAAAGCCTTCCACGACTACTTTATCGAGGATCGCTACGAAGCCGGCATCGTGCTGGAAGGCTGGGAAGTCAAAGCCATCCGCGACGCCCGCGTACAAATCAAGGAAGCCTACGTCGTCGTCCGCGGCGATGAGCTCTTCCTGTTCGGCGCGCATATCAGCGCCCTGCCGACCGCCTCCACCCACATCCACCCGGAAGCCGTACGCACGCGCAAGCTGCTGCTGCACCGCACGGAAATGGATAAACTGATCGGCAAGGTGGAACGCTCCGGCTATACCCTGGTGCCGCTCAACCTGCACTACAAGGGCGGCCGCGTGAAATGCGAAATCGGCCTGGCCAAGGGCAAGAAGCAACACGACAAGCGGGCAGCGGAACGCGACCGCGATGGCGCGCGCGAAGTCCAGGCGGCAATGAAGTCGCACCGCCGTTGATACGGCACTACGCGCAGCGTGCTGCGCCAACACCATCAAGCCCGGCTATATGCCGGGTTTTATTTTGCCGGTGCCTGCAGCAAATGAAAAGCATGGCGCGACGGGATGAAAACAGGAGAAGGAAAGAGATACGGCGGAAATAAGACTGGTATTGGCGAAAATACCGGGGAGATAATCGATGCGAATCCGCTTTGCCTGTCTGGCCAAAGACGATAAATCAGGAAAGTTCCGGATGCTTGCATGCTGCCTTGTACTACACCTGTACTACTCCACAGGACAAGCATCCGAATGAATGGCGTATTACATTACACCTTCAGCAGATCACGCGATTTGCCCGCATCGGTCCACTCTTTGACCCATTTCGGTTGACGGCCACGGCCAGTCCATTGCTGCGTCGCATCATCAGGATTGCGATAGCGTACTGCGACCGTGCCGGTTTTAGCGCGGATACCCGTGCCAACCAGATCTTTGACGGAAACGCCAACGCTTTGGGCAATTGCCAGGATTTGCTCGCGCGCTTTGGACAGATCGTCCTGTTCGCGTTTCTTCATTTGCTTCTTGATGTCGTCCTGCAAGGTACGCAGTTCGGACAGGGATAAGCTGGACAGATCCATGATATTTCCTTGTGTGAGTTGAAAAATATAACTGAACAGTTAAATTCTATCCAATTGTAACGCGACTGAGGTGATTTTTCTTCAGATTTGATTGTTTTTTACAATTCTTTTACCAAAAAACCGACTTCCCTGGCTTTCGAGCGCTGCAAACCTTCAATCCCTGGAACATCCATCGCGCGCAAACAGTCTGCGCAAGCGTCCCTGCTTTGGGCGGCGGCGATTCAATGCAGCACCATCGACAGTATTTATTTTGCAGTACTTTTTGTTTCATTGCAATTTATAGTAATTATAAATGGCAATTCAAAATATACATGGGAGCAATACTATCGCCAATTCAGCATCGGCTACCCAAACACCTCCCAAGCATCCGTCGCGGATATCGGCGCAATCATCGCCACGCATGCGCAGCAGATTCTACTTCAATCAAAAAGATAAGCGTCGCACGACAGCATATAATCCCCAAAGTGCGCACAGCATAGCATAAAGAAAATATTTCAACGTTATGGATTCAAGCGCAGATACTCGAGCCCGGCTGCCGACATATATTCCAGTAGCGCAAATGAAAACTGCCCGCGATACGGCGGGCAGTTTTTTGACGACAAACTTGCTACGGATTTGCTATTCACCCATCCAGCGGCAATCAGGGAATCGCCACGCCGCCTTTCGGCTTCTGCGTTTTCACCACCTGCATCGCGGTGGCGATCAAGCCGCTCATATCGCCCAGATTGGCCGGCACGATAATCGAGTTATTTGTTTTCGCCAATTGCGCGAACGCGCCCACATACTGCTCTGCCACTTTCAGATTGACGGCATCTTCCCCGCCCGGCTCACGTATGGCCGCGCCCACCTGGCGCAGCGCTTCGGCGCTGGCTTGCGCCAGCGCGACGATGGCCGTGGCCTGGCCTTCGGCACGGTTGATCGACGCCTGCTTTTCGCCTTCGGAGCGGGCAATGGCAGCTTCGCGCTCACCGCTGGCGATATTGATCTGCTCCTGCTTGCGCCCTTCCGAAGCGGCAATCAAGGCGCGCTTTTCGCGTTCGGCCGTAATCTGTGCCTGCATCGCATGCAGGATTTCCTTGGGTGGCGTCAAATCCTTGATTTCATAGCGTAATACCTTGACGCCCCAATTCGCCGCCGATTCATCGATGGCATTCACGATGGCCGTATTGATATGGTCGCGTTCTTCAAATGTCTTGTCGAGTTCCATTTTACCGATCACGGAACGCAAGGTCGTTTGCGCCAGTTGCGTAATGGCGGCAATATAATTCGACGAGCCATATGAAGCACGCATGGCGTCGGTAATCTGAAAATACAGAATGCCATCGACCTGCAATTGCGTATTGTCGCGCGTAATGCACACCTGCGGCGGCACGTCGAGCGGGATTTCCTTGAGCACGTGCTTGTAGGCGATGCGGTCGACAAAAGGCACGACGATATTCAGGCCAG
This sequence comes from Janthinobacterium sp. BJB401, assembly GCF_013372745.1. Taxonomy (NCBI): domain Bacteria; kingdom Pseudomonadati; phylum Pseudomonadota; class Betaproteobacteria; order Burkholderiales; family Oxalobacteraceae; genus Janthinobacterium; species Janthinobacterium sp. BJB401. The sequence goes on from NZ_JABXFH010000015.1 coordinate 67,251, forward strand.
GGCCCAATACCGCATGGAACTTGCCCAAGCGTTCCACCACCCAGGCATGCTGCTGCGGCACCACATTGACCGTCTTGAAGACAAATACCAATGCCAGCAATAACAAGATCAGCGACACGCTTCCAGTGCTTACTTCCATAATCTACTCTCCAGGTTATTCAACAATCAAACGGCTGCCACGCACGGCACGTATGGTGTAATGACCGGCCTGCGTATCGCTGCCGGGAATCAGTTCCACATCCCACAAGGCGCCGCGGTACATGACGCGCGCCGCGCCATCGACCCAATGCGCGACCGCCACGCTTTGGCCGATATCGAGATTCACATTCGGGTCCTGCGCCGCATCGCGCCGCGCCGCCTTGCCAAAACGGCTGCGCCGCAATAACAGGGTGGCCGCCACGCCCACAATGGCCGCCGTCAGGGCTTGCCAGCCACCATTGCCGCCCGCCAGCGCCACCAGTCCTCCGGCACTGATGCCGATGGCGATCATCAGCAAATAAAACGTGCCCGTAAACAGCTCAAGGATCAATACCGCGCCTGCCGCCACAAACCAGCCTACCCATTCAGCCATGATGCCTCCATCTTTGCGAATCCGAAAATAAAAAACCCCGCAGCCTATATAAGCGACGGGGTTTAATGCGTATGACTGCCTGATATTATTCTTGCCAAACACCTATATACAAGCAGTCTAACGCAATTCCTGATGGCGTCAATAGGCAGGGACGAATTAGCGCCGCAGGCCCGGCATTACTCTTCCAGCAGGCTGCGCAGCATCCACGCCGTTTTTTCGTGCAAATCGAGGCGCTGCGTGATCAGGTCGGCCGTCGGCTGGTCATTGGCCTTTTCCAGCAAAGGGAACAGGCGGCGCGCCGTGCGCGCGGTCGCTTCCTGCGCCGACACCAGGTGGCTGACCATGTCCAGCGCTGGCGGCACGCCGTCGATTTCCTTGATCGAGGCCAGCTTGACGAATTCCTTGTAGGTACCCGGCGCCGGATAGCCAAGGGCGCGAATGCGCTCGGCGATCAGATCCAGCGCGGCCCACTGCTCCGTGTATTGCGTCATGAACATCAGGTGCAGGGTGTTGAACATCGGCCCCTTGACGTTCCAGTGAAAATTATGGGTCATCAGGTACAAGGTGTAGCTGTCGGCCAGCAGGCCGGACAGGCCTTCCGCGATCTGCGCGCGGTCCGCCTCGGAAATGCCGATGTCGATCTTTGCCACTTTGCTCGGTTTCTTGCTTGCCATGAGAACTCCCGTTTCAATGTATTGGTGGAATCATTTTAGCTGATCTGGCGCAAGCCCATCGAATACTGCCGTGCGCCGCGTGACGGGCATAAAAAAACCCGCTGCCAGGTGAGCGGCAGCGGGTTTTCAGAGGGCGATAAAGATGCTTACGCTTTCAGCGCAGCCAGCTTTTGCCAGGTGTCGATCACCGAGTCGGGATTCAGGGACATCGATTCGATGCCCTGCTCCATCAGCCAGACGGCGAAGTCAGGATGATCGGAAGGACCCTGGCCGCAAATGCCGATGTATTTACCGCGTGCCAGGCACGCCTTGATGGCCAGGGCCAGCAGGGCTTTCACGGCAGGATCGCGTTCGTCGAAGTCGGCGGCCAGCAATTCCATGCCGGAATCGCGGTCCAGGCCCAGGGTCAGCTGGGTCAGGTCGTTCGAACCGATCGAGAAGCCGTCGAAATGGTCGAGGAACTGGTCGGCCAGGATGGCGTTCGACGGCACTTCGCACATCATGATGACGCGCAGGTCGTTCTCGCCGCGCTTCAGGCCATTTTTCGCCAGTAGGTCGATGACTTTCTCGGCCTGGCCCAGAGTGCGCACGAATGGCACCATGATTTCCACGTTCGTCAGGCCCATGTCATTGCGCACGCGCTTCATCGCTTCGCATTCCATGTTGAACGCTTCGGAGAAGTCGGCCGACAGATAGCGCGCCGCGCCGCGGAAGCCCAGCATCGGGTTTTCCTCGTCCGGCTCGTAGCGCGAACCGCCGATCAGCTTCTTGTACTCGTTCGACTTGAAGTCGGACAGGCGCACGATGACTTTTTTCGGCCAGAACGCGGCGGCGATGGTGGCGATGCCTTCGGCCAGCTTGTCGATGTAAAACGCTTTTGGCGAAGCATGGCCACGCGCCACCGATTCCACGGCCTTTTTCAGGTCGGCGTCGATGTTCGGGTATTCGAGGATCGCGCGCGGATGCACACCAATATTGTTATTGATGATGAATTCCAGGCGCGCCAGGCCCACGCCGGCATTCGGCACGGACTGGAAGTCGAACGCCAGCTGCGGGTTGCCCACGTTGAGCATGATCTTGGTGTCGAGCTTCGGCAATTCGCCGCGCGACACTTCCGACACTTCCGTTTCCAGCAAGCCGTCGTAGATCTTGCCTTCGTCGCCTTCCGAGCAGACGACGGTGACGAAGGTGCCGTCTTTCAGCACGTCGGTGGCATTGCCGCAGCCGACGACGGCCGGCACGCCGAGTTCACGCGCAATAATTGCAGCGTGGCAGGTACGGCCGCCACGGTTGGTGACGATGGCCGAAGCGCGCTTCATGACCGGTTCCCAGTTCGGATCCGTCATGTCGGCAACGAGCACGTCGCCTGGCTGCACGCGCTCCATGTCGGCCGGGTCGTGAATCACGCGCACTGGGCCGGCGCCGATCTTCTGGCCGATGGCGCGGCCCGAAGTCAGCACGGTACCGGTGCTTTTCAGCTTGAAGCGTTCCTGCACGTCGGTCGCCTTTTGCTGCGATTTGACGGTCTCGGGACGTGCTTGCAGGATGTACAGCTTGCCGTCGCGGCCATCCTTGCCCCACTCGATGTCCATCGGACGGCCGTAGTGGTTTTCGATGATGACGGCGTATTTGGCCAGTTCCACCACTTCGCTGTCGTTCAGCGAGTAGCGGTTGCGCATTTCGACGGGCACGTCGACGGTTTTCACGGAACGGCCAGCTTTGGCTTCGTTCGTAAATTCCATCTTCAGCAGCTTCGAGCCGATATTGCGGCGGATCACGGGCGACTTGCCTTTTTCCAGCATCGGCTTGTGCACATAGAATTCGTCGGGATTGACGGCGCCCTGCACCACGGTTTCGCCCAGGCCATAGCTGGAGGTGACGAAGACCACGTCCTTGAAGCCCGATTCCGTATCGATGGTGAACATCACGCCGGCCGCGCCCAGGTCGGAACGCACCATGCGCTGCACGCCGGCCGACAAGGCCACTTCCGCGTGGGTAAAGCCTTTGTGTACGCGGTACGAGATGGCGCGGTCGTTGTACAGCGACGCGAACACCTGTTTCATGGCGTCGAGCACGTTGTCGATGCCGACCACGTTCAGGAAGGTTTCTTGCTGACCAGCAAAAGAAGCGTCCGGCAAGTCTTCCGCCGTGGCGGAGGAACGCACGGCAAACGACATTTCGGTATCGGAATCGGCCACCAGCTTGGCGTAGAACTGGTCGATTTCGGCGGCCAGGCGTGGCTGGAACGGCGTTTCCACGATCCACTGACGGATCTCGGCACCGGCTTGCGCCAGCGAGCGCACGTCATCGATGTTCAGCCCTTCGAGGCGCTGGGCGATGCGTTCGGCCAGCGGCAAGCCGCCATTGGCGCTATACGACAGGAAATCGCGGAATGCCTGCGCCGTGGTGGCGAAGCCACCGGGCACGCGCACGCCGGCTTCCGCCAGCTGGCTGATCATTTCGCCCAGGGAGGCGTTCTTGCCGCCGACGGATTCGACATCCGTCATGCGCAAATGCTCGAACGAGGCAACATACACCGCGTCCTTGTCTTCCTGCTGTTGCGATACTGCGTTGGTCATAATGACACCCTTACTGATGATAGAAATCTTTACGCGCGGCGCACAGACAGTCTTCTTGTTATTCTTGGCGTCGTGCAGCACAATCATACCGTTGCAGCCATTTTACCTTGTGCGGCGCAAATTGACGACGCACAATCTTGATCCGAAAACCCATGACACAAGAACCACGCCCTCCTCTGCCCTCCGCGGCCCGCACCGTCTTCTTCGTTTCCGACGGCACCGGCATCACCGCCGAGACGTTCGGCCACTCGGTGCTGACGCAGTTCGATCTGCGCTTCCGCCAGATCCGCCTGCCCTTCATCGATACCATGGACAAGGCCTACGAGGCGGCGCGCAAGATCAACGAAGCTTTCGCCACTGACGGCCAGCGCCCGATCATTTTCTCGACCCTGGTGAAGAACGACCTGTCGGCCGTGATCCGCAAGTCCAGCGGCATGCACATGGACCTGATCCAGACCTTTGTCGCCCCGCTGGAGCAGGAGCTGGGCGTGATGTCGACCCATACCATCGGCCGTTCGCACAACATCGTCGACAGCGAGGAATACAAGAACCGCATCGAGGCGATCAACTATTCGCTGGCGCATGACGACGGCCAGTCGCACAAGAACCTGTCCTCGGCCGATGTCATTCTGGTGGGTGTATCGCGCTCTGGCAAGACCCCGACCAGCCTGTACCTGGCCATGCAATACGGTATCAAGGCGGCCAATTATCCGCTGATTCCCGACGATTTCGAGCGCGACAAGCTGCCTTCCGCCTTACTGGAATTTAAGAATAAAATTTTCGGATTGAGCATTACGCCCGAACGTTTGTCGGAAATACGCAACGAAAGAAGGGCTGGAAGCAAGTATGCGGCCATCGAAAACTGCCGTTACGAGGTCAACGAGGCGGAAAAAATGATGAAACGCGAGGGCATCCGCTGGCTGTCGTCGACCACCAAGTCGATCGAGGAGATCTCCACGACCATTTTGCAAGAGATTAAGCCGAACCGCCGCGAGTACTAGAACGCCTCGCTGGCCAGCACCGTCAGCGCGGCGACCAGCTGGTCCAGTTCACCGGTGGTGGTCGTGACGGCCACCGTGGCGCGCACGACATCGGTAGCGCCGATATTGCGCTGCACGGTAAAGACGCCAAAACGCTGCAGCAAGGCATGCTGCAGTGCGCGCGCGTCCATGCCGTCAACGGCAAAGGCGACCAGCGCCGTGCCGCGCCTGGCGTCCAGCGGCGACAACATGCGCACGCCGGGCAGTTGCGCGGCGCGGCTGACCCAGTAATTGCGCAGCCAGGCCAGGCGTTCGGTCTTGGCCGGCGTGCCGCCCAGTCGCGCATGAAAGTCCAGCGCTGCAGGCGCGGCCAGGATGGCGCCGATCGGCGGCATGCCCATGTGCAGGCGGCTGCGGATATCGTCCAGCGGATAATCATCGTCGCCACAATGCGGCTCGATCTTGTGCAGCTGCGATGCGCGGATATACACGACACCGAGTCCCGCCGGCGCGCCCAGCCATTTATGCAGATTGAAACCGGCGAAATCGACGCCCATGGCTTGCACGTCCACGTCGACCTGCCCCAGCGCATGGGCGCTGTCGAGCAGCACGTCGATGCCGTGTTCGCGCGCCAGCGCCATGATGGCTTTCACCGGCAGTTGCTGGCCGTTGGCCGGCGTCACCTGCGACAGCAGCAGCAATTTTGGATTGACGGCCTGGCGCATGGCTTGCGCATAACGGGCGATGATCTCGTCATCGCCGATGGGCAGGCTCAATGTGACTTGCGTGCTGGTGACGCCACGGCGCTGCGCCAGCCAGCGCATGGCCGTGCGCATGGCCGGATAATCGAGATTACTCCACAGCACCGTATCGCCTGGCGCCAGACCATGGTATTGCGTGATCAGCACCTGCATCGATTCGGTGCCGCTGCGGGTCAGCAGGATCTCGTGCGGTTGCGCGCCGATCAGCGTCGCGACGCGCTGGCGCAGGATATCCACGTGCGTGCGCGTGAACTCGCCGCGCACGAAGGGACTCAGTTGCTCGTTGGTGTAGCGCACGGCCTGCTCGAACGCCGCTTGCACGGGTGCGGCCATGGCGCCGAAATAGCCGTGTTCGAGATTGACGATGGCGTCCGGCGGCGCGGGATACAACGCGGCCACCTGGCGCCACCAGGCCTCGTCACGAGCGGCGCCATCGGCTAGCACAGGGAAAGACATGACTATCCTGTTCAGGCCTGGCCCTGGCGCAGCTGCTCGAAGAAGCACACGGCGGCGCAGGCGGCCACGTTCAGCGATTCGATCTGGCCCAGGTGGGGAATGACCACCTGGTGTGTCGCCATCGACAATAAATCGTCGGCGACGCCCTGCCCTTCATGGCCAAACAGCCAGGCGACCGGTTGGCGCAGGTCGACGTCGTACAGCTGCTGCGTGGCGTAGCCGCTGGTGGCCAGGGTCGCCACCTTCGCGCCGGCAACGAGCGCCGCCAGGTCGACGTTTTCAAAGATGTCGAGCACGAAGTGTGCGCCCATCGCCGCGCGCAGCACCTTCGGCGACCAGCAGAAGGCCGTGCCGGCGCTGCAGTACACCTGCGTGATGCCGGCGGCGGCCGCGCTGCGCAAAATCGACCCCACGTTGCCCGGATCCTGCAGGTTATCGAGCAGCACGGCCGACACGCTCAGCGGCTGCGTGACGGCCCGCTCCGGCGTCTCGATGAGGAACATCACGCCCACGCCGTGTTCGACCTGGCTCACCGCGTTGTACAGCGCGTCGGGCAAGCCCAGTACATGCGCGCGCTGGCTTTCCAGCTGGCCGACGATCTCCATCACTTCGGGGTTACGCAAGGCGCTTTCGCTGACGATGCATTGCTCCGGCATGCCGCGCAGTTGCAGATACGACTGGCACAGATGCACGCCATCGAGCAGGGTGCGGCCCGACTTGCGGCGCGCCTGCGAACTGCCCGCCAGTTTCAGCAAATCCTTGTATTGCGCATTGTCGCGCGAGGTAATCGTCTTCATGCCGCCACCTCCTGTCCACCAAACAGGGCGATCACGTTGCGCACGGGCGCGAACGAGCGGCGGTGCACGGGCGAGGCGCCGTGCAGGTGCAGGCGTTCCAGGTGCAATTTGGTGCCATAGCCCTTGTGCTGGTCGAAGCAGTACTCGGGATAGGCCGCGTGCAGATGCACCAGGGCCGCGTCGCGCGCCGTCTTGGCCAGGATCGAGGCGGCCGAAATCGAATCGACCTTGTCGTCGCCACCGACGATGGCCATGCCGCGTATCGGCATCACGGGACAGCGGTTGCCGTCGATCAGGGCCAGGGTCGGCACGGTCGCCAGCGCCTCGACGGCGCGGCGCATGGCCAGCATCGATGCCTGCAAAATGTTCAGGCGGTCGATCTCTTCTTCCGACGCTTCGGCGATGGCCCAGGCCAGGGCCTTGGCCTTGATCTGCGGCGCCAGCAGGTCGCGTTTGGCTTCGCTGAGTTTTTTCGAATCGCGCAAGCCGTCGATCGGCTGATTCGGGTCGAGGATCACGGCGGCGGCGAACACGGGGCCGGCCAGCGGACCGCGGCCTGCCTCGTCGACGCCACAGATGATTTCATCGAGCGAGAATGGCAAGTCGTCAAACAGGCCGGGATAGATATTTTTCACGTTGAATCTTTGGTAGGAACTGCGATTGAAACGGTGCTTACTTGCGGTGTGCGGCGATGACCTGCATGACGGCATTCGCGCTTTCCTGCGCGCTGTCGCGCAGCAGGCTGTGATGCATGTCCGTGAAGCGCTGCACCAGGCGCAAACGGCCCGGCACGTCGCTCAGCTGCTGCCACATGGCCTCGGCCAGCGCCTCGGGGCTGGCCGCGTTTTGCAGCAGCTCGGGCACCAGGTAGTCGCGCGCCAGGATGTTCGGCAAACCTATCCACGGCTGGTAGCCCATGTGGCGCATGATCTCCCACGAAGCGCGCATCATCTTGTAGGCGATGACCATGGGCTTCTTGTACAGCGCCACTTCCAGCGACGCCGTGCCGGACGCCACCAGCACCGCATCGGCGGCGCAGATGGCCGTGTGCGAGCCACCGTCGGTGAGCAGTATCTCGACGTCCTGCAAGCCCGCTTCCGCGATCAATTGCAGGAAGTACTGGCGCTGTTTTTCGCCGGCCATGGGCGCGACGAAACGCAGGGAGCGGTCGCGCGCCAGCAGCAATTTGCAGGCGGTCACGAAAGCCACCGTATTGTATTTGAGTTCGCCCGCGCGGCTGCCCGGCATCAGGGTCACGACATTCGCGTCTTCCGGCAAGCCCAGGGCACGGCGCGCGGCCGCTTCGTCGGGCTGCAACGGAATCATTTCGGCCAGCGGATGGCCGACATAGGTGACGGGCACGCCCGCCTTGCGGTAGATCTCTTGCTCGAACGGAAAGATCACCAGCATGTGCGAGACGGCCTTGATGATTTTCTTGATACGGCCACCGCGCCAGGCCCAGATCTGCGGCCCGATGTAGTGCACCGTGGGGATACCGCCTTCCTTCAGTTGCTGTTCCAGCCCCAGGTTGAAACCCGGGTAGTCGGCGCCGATGAAGACGGCGGGACGCTCGGCCAGCAGCTGGTCGCGCAGCGCGTTCTGGATGCCTTTGATCTCGCGGTAGCGGGGAATGATCTCGAACAGGCCGCGCACGGTCAGCTTGTCGAGCGGCCAGTCGGAAACAAAACCCTGCCTGGCCATGTGCTCGCCGCCGATGCCGTGGAAGCGCGCGCCGGGCAGCTGCGGCACGAGGCCGGACAGCAGCCGGCTGGCCAGCAGGTCGCCCGACACCTCGCCGGCGACGATGGCGACGTTGGCGACCGGCAGGCCGCTGGCTTGGTCAGCGGACGATGCCACGCGACGCCACGCCAAGGAATTCGCGCATGGCGCGAATGTGTTGCGCCACCTCGGGCGACGACGCCGCCTCTTCTTCGAACAGGGCAGCCTTGGATTCTTCCAGGGTCAGTCCCGAGCGGTAGATGAGTTTATACGCGGTGCGGATGCCGTTGATCTGCTCGCGCGTAAAGCCGCGGCGTTTCAAGCCTTCGATATTGACGCCGTGGGCTTGCGCCGGATTGCCGTTCAACAGGACGAACGGTGGTACGTCCTGCGTCAGGCTGGTGCTCATACCGACGAAGGCGTGCGCGCCGATCTTGCAGAACTGGTGCACGTTGGCAAAGCCGCTCATGATGACCCAGTCGCCGATTTCCACGTGGCCCGCCAGCTGGGCATTGTTCGAAAAAATCGTGTTGTTGCCCACCAGGCAATCGTGCGCCAGGTGCACATACGCCGAGATCCAGTTGTCATTGCCCAGGCGCGTGACGCCGCCACCCTGCACGGTGCCCGTGTTGAAGGTGCAAAATTCGCGGATGGTGTTGCGGTCGCCGATGTCCAGGCGCGTCGCCTCGCCCGCCCATTTTTTATCCTGCGGCTGCGCGCCGATGGAAGAAAACTGGAACAGGTGGTTGTCGCTGCCGATCGTCGTGTGGCCGTCGATGACCACGTGCGGGCCAACCTTCGTGCCAGCGCCGATGCGCACGTGCGGACCGATGATGGTGTACGGACCCACCTCGACCGAGCTGTCGAGCTCGGCCTTCGGATCGATGACTGCCGTGGAGTGGATGGCCGCCATTACTGCCCCGCTGGCTGGCTCGCAGATTGGCTCGCATCCTGCGCGCTGCGGATGGTGCACATCAGTTCCGCTTCCAGCGCGACCTTGCCGTCGACCGTACCGACGGCCTTGTACTTCCAGATGCCGCGCGAAACGCGCAGGATTTCCACATCCATCTTCAGCTGGTCGCCCGGTTCGACAGGACGCTTGAAGCGCGCATTGTCGATGCCGACGAAGTACACCACCGAATTTTCGTCCGGTTTCACGCCCATCGACAGGAACGACAGCAGTGCCGCCGTCTGCGCCAGCGCTTCGATCATCAGCACGCCAGGCATGACCGGCTTGTGCGGGAAATGGCCCTGGAAGAACTCTTCGTTGACCGTCACGTTCTTGATGGCGGTGATGGTTTTGTTCGCTTCCCAGTCCAGCACGCGGTCAACCAGCAGCAGCGGGTAGCGGTGCGGCAGCAGCGATTTGATGGCGAGGATGTCGAGGGTCTTTTTTTCAGTAGTCATTTTTCGTCTTGCGTGGTCAGTGTTTTAATTGTTTTTTCAAGCGCGCGGATCTTCTCGCGCATGCTTGACAGGTTGCGCACGATGGCGGCGCTCTTTTCCCAGTCGGCGTTCTTGGCCAGCGGATAGAAGCCCGTGTACTGGCCCGGCTCCGCTATCGAGCGCGAGACCATGCTGCCCGAGCCCACGTGGACGCGGTCGGCGATGGTCAGGTGGCCCAGCACCATGGCGGCGCCGCCAAAGGTGCAGTACTTGCCGATGATAGCGCTGCCGGCCACGCCGACGCAGCCGGCCATGGCCGTGTGCGCGCCGATGTGGCAGTTGTGGCCGATCTGGATCTGGTTATCGAGCTTGACGCCATCTTCGATGATGGTGTCGGCCAGTGCGCCACGGTCGATGGTGGTGTTGGCGCCGATGTCGACATTGTCACCGATCACCACCCTGCCCGTCTGCGGAATCTTGATATACACGCCGCCTTCGTTGGCGAAGCCGAATCCATCGGTGCCGATGACGGCGCCCGAATGGATGATGCCGCGCTGGCCGATCACGCAGCGCGCGTGGAAGGTGACGTTGGCGAACAACTGGGTACCGGCGCCGATGACGGCGTCGCGTCCCACCACGCAGCCAGGCCCGATGACGCAGCCGGCGCCGATCACGGCGCCCGCTTCGATCACGGCGCGCGGTCCGACCGATGCGGTCGCGTCGACCTGCGCGCCATCATCGACGATGGCGCTGGCATGGATACCCACGGGCGGCTTGATCTCGTGCAGGGCGGCGAAATACTGCGCCGCGCGCGCGAAATACACATAGGGATTCGGGGTGACGATACGCGCGCCGGCGTACTCGTCGCCGATCAGCGCGTCGTCGGCCGGCGTGAGTATCAGCGCGCAAGCGCCGCTCTGGGCCGCCTGTGCGCGGAATTTGCTATTGCTGAGAAAGCTGATGTGCGAAGCGCCGGCGTCGGCCAGCGGTGCGATGCCTGTAACTTCCAGGTTCGGATCGCCCGCCAACTGCCCGCCGAAGCGTTCGACCAATTCACCTAGTCGAGTGCCCATCTAATTACCTCTATTCTAATATTACTTGTCCAGCGCCTTCAAGACCTTGTCGGTAATGTCGATGCGCGGGCTGGCCCACAGGGCTTCCTGCAGCACGATGTCATATCCTTCGATATGCGCCATCTGCTGGATGATGGTGTTGGCTTTTTCCGCGATGGCGCTGCGCTCTTCGTTCGTGCGCTGGCTCAGGTCTTCGCGGAACTCGCGCTGACGGCGTTGCAGCTCCTTGTCCAGCTCGAAAAACTCGCGCTGGCGCTTGGCGCGCTCCGCCTCGCTCAGGGTCGGCATGTCCTTTTCCAGGGCTTCGTTGGCGACCTTGAAGCGGCTGGCCAGTTCCTGCACGGCCTTTTCACGCGAGCGGAACTCTTCGGCCAGCTTGGCGCTGGCCAGCTTGGCCAGTCTCGATTCGTTATAAATACGTTCGCTGCTGATCCAGGCGATCTTCGACTCCTGAGCCTGCGCCTGCACCGGCAACAGCGAACTCCAGCACAATGCGATCACGGCAAGGGTCTTGGGCAGGGTAGCGGATGCGGTGTTCATGATACTCCATGGTCAAAAAGTAAAAGCTCTCGCCCCGGTTCAGATGGCCGGTTAAAAACCGGTGCCCATCTGGAACTGGAAGCGCTCCAGGCGATCCGTCGGCTTGGCGTTCAGCGGCTTGGCATAGCTCAGTTTGAGCGGGCCCACCGGTGAAATCCAGCTGATGCCCAAGCCAGCAGAATAGCGCAATTGCGACAGACGCATTTTTTCGCCTTCCTGGTAGACCTGGCCGCCGTCAAGGAAACCGAACCAGCGCAAGCTGCGGTCATTGCCCGAACCGGGGAATGGCATCTGCAGTTCCGCGTTGGCGATCAGGCGCGAAGCGCCGCCCAAGGCATCGTTGGTGCTCGGTTCGACCGCGCCCAGCGAGGAACTCAGGTAGCCGCGCACCGAACCGATGCCGCCGCCGTAGAAGTTCTTGAAGACCGGATACACGTGCTTGCCGATGCCGTGGCCGTAATCGAGCTCGCCCTTCAGCGCCAGGGTGACTTTGCTGAACAGCGGACGGAAATACTGGTGCTCGTAGATGGCACGGAAGTACTTCTGGTCGCCGATCAGGTCAGCCTCCAGGTTGACGCGCTGGTAGCGGCCGATCGATGGCGTCAGGGCGCTGTCGCGGCTGTCGCGCTGCCATGCCGCCGTCAGCGGAATGGAGTTCGTCGTGGCCGAACCGATGCCGTCGGACGGGCCGCCATTGTCGACCACGTACTGCTTGAAGCGGATCGGGCTGGTGATATCGGTCTCGATGCGCGAGCGCTCGCCGCCGATACCGAAGAAGACGGTATCGACTTCCGAGAACGGCACGCCGAAACTGACGCGGCCACCGGTTTGCTTGATCTTGTAGCTGCCGATGTTCAGCGCCGGCGGTTCCGTCGTGCGCAGGTAGACTTCAAAACTGCGCGAAATGCCATCGTCCGTGTAGTACGGATTGGTTTGCGAAAACGCGATGGTGCGGCTGTAATGGCTGGTATTGAGTTCAATGCCGACCGTGTTGCCGCTACCGGCGAAGTTGGCCTGCGAAATCGACGCCGACAGCGTGAATTTTTCCGATTGCGAGAACGCGCCGCCGATCAGGAAGTTACCCGTTGGTTTTTCCACCACCGTCACGTTGACGTCGACCTGGTCGGTCGTGCCCTGCGCTTCCGGCGTGTCGATGGTCACGTCCTTGAAGTAGCCGAGGCGGTCGACACGGTCGCGCGACAGCTTGATCTTGTTGCTGTCGTACCAGGACGATTCGAACTGGCGGAATTCACGGCGGATGACTTCATCGCGCGTGGTGGTGTTGCCGGCGATATTCATGTGGCGCACGTAGACGCGCTTGCCCGGATCGATGAAAAAGGTGAAACCGACTTCATGCTTTTCGCGGTTAATTTCCGGATTCGCGTTGACGTTGGCAAAGGCATAGCCGAACGTGGCCAGGCGGTCCTGGATGCGCTTGTTCGTGGCCGTCAGGCGCGCGCCCGAATAGATCTCGCCTTCGCGCATCAGGTTCAGGGCTTTCAGTTCTTCTTCGCGGCCGAACATCTCGCCTTCGAACTTGGTGCCGGCGATCTTGTACTTCTCGCCTTCGGTGATATTGATCGTCAGATAAATGTCTTTTTTATCGGGCGTGATCGACACTTGCGTCGAGTCGACCTGCATCTCGATATAGCCGCGGTCCAGGTAGTAGGACTTGAGCGACTCGATGTCGCCCGTCAGCTTGGTCTTCGAATATTGATCGGCCTTGGTGTACCAGCTGAACCAGCCGCCCGTGTTCAAGGCCAGCTGCTCGCGCAGCTCCTTGTCGGTGAAGGCTTTGTTGCCGACGATATTGATCTGCTTGATGCGGGCCACGTCGCCCTCGTCGACGGCGAACACCACGTTGACGCGGTTGCGCTCGATCGGCGTGACGGTGGTGGTGATCTTCACGCCGTACAGGCCATGCGACAGGTACTGGCGCTTGAGTTCCTGTTCCGCGCGGTCAACGGATGCCTTGTCGAAAATCTTGGCTTCACCCACGCCGATTTCCTTCAATGCCTTGACCAGCACATCCTTTTCAAATTCCTTGGTACCCGTAAATGCCACGGAAGCGATGGCCGGACGTTCCTCGACCAGCACCACCAGCACGTCGCCCTCGGCTTCCAGGCGCACATCCTTGAACATGCCCGTCGCATACAGGGCCTTGATGGCGGCGATACTCTTCTCGTCGGAGAACGTTTCGCCGACCCGCACCGGCAGGTAGGCAAACACGGTGCCCGCTTCGGTACGCTGGATCCCTTCGACCCGGATGTCCTTGACAGTAAATGGCTGGACGGCCAGCGCGTGGCCGGAACAGATGGCCATGACGGCGGCGCCGATCAGGCTGCGGCGAAAGGAAGGCAAGGCAAAACGAGCAGAATGTAATTTCATTGGGGTTATTCAATGGGTAAATCAATGGACAACATACACAAAAGATTGCTTGTGCGACTCACGCAATGGCATCAACCACCGCCCTAATTCAGCAATCGCAACACGTCATTAAAGACGGCAAGCACCATCAAGGTCAGCAACAAACCGATCCCCAGGCGCTGGGCAATCTCGCCTACGCGCTCCGGCAAGGGGCGTCCGGTCAAAACTTCCAGCGAATAATACAGCAAATGCCCGCCATCCAGAACAGGAATGGGTAGCAAATTCATCACGCCCAGACTGATACTGATGAAGGCAATGAAGCTCAGGTAGCTTACCAGGCCGATGCGCGCCGTCTGGCCCGCGTAATCGGCGATGGTAATGGGCCCCGTCACATTCTTCAGCGAGACCTGGCCGGTGATCATTTTGCCCAGCATTTTCAGGCTCATGACACTGGTATCCCAGACCTTGGTGGACGCCTTGCCCACGGCGGCGAACGGTCCGGAGGCCACGGTGATCATATCCGGCACCTGCCCCAGCTTTGCTTGTATCTTACCAACTGTTACAGCTCCCTCCGCCCCGGCACCGGGCACGGCGTCCGGCGTGATGGACAGGGTCAGATCCTGGCCCTGGCGCAGGAGTTGCAATTGCAAGGTCTTGCCCGGCGCCTGGCTCAGGGTGGCGATGACGGCCGCCACGTCGTGCACGGGCTGTTCGTCGATGGCCAGGATCTGGTCGTTTTTCTGCAGGCCGGCGCGCGCGGCGGCGCCACCGGGCATGATTTCCATCAGGGTGGGCGCGGAACGGGCCAGGGTCAGGCCCAGCTTGCCCAGCACGTCGCCTTCCAGGTCCGTTTCCGTCAGGCTGGCCGTCGGCAAGATCGCTTCCTGCTGGCCGCGGTCAGGACGGCGCACTTCGATGCGCGCCGGCTGCTTGTCGAGGGTAGCCTGGATCAATTCCCAGCGCAGCTCGGACCAGCTGGCCACGGCCTTGCCATTCACCGCTTCAACCGTATCGCCGCTGCGCAAGCCGGCAGCATGGGCGGCCGTCTCTTCGGCCACGGGACCGAGTTTACTCGATGGCTCTTCGATGCCATGCATGAACAGGCCCGCATACAGCACGATGGCGACGAGGAAATTGGCCAACGGGCCGGCGGCCACGATGGCGATGCGGCGCCACACGCTCTGGCGCGTGAATTCGCGGCGCAATTCGCTTTCCGGCAAATCGCTGAGGTCTTGCGCGCGGCTGTCGAGCATGCTCACATAGCCGCCCAGCGGCAGCGCGGAAATCGCCCACTCCGTCTGGTCCTTGCCAAACTTGCGCGAATACACCACTTTTCCCATGCCGATCGAGAAACGCAGCACTTTGACGCCGCACCAGCGCGCCACCAGGTAATGCCCCAGCTCGTGCAAGGTTATCAGCGAGCCCAGCGCAACGATGAACGCCAGCAAGGTGGTAATCAAGGTCATGCGGCCAGCCTTTGGGCGATGTACGCTTGCGCGGCCGCTCGGGCCAGGCGGTCCTGCTCCATCACGGCTTCGATGCTGGACGCGGCGGCGTGCGGCACCGTCTCGATCACGTGCGCGATGACCCGGTCGATCTGGCGGAAACCGATCTGTTCGTCAAGAAACGCTTGCACGGCCACTTCATTGGCCGCGTTCAGCAGGGCCGGAGCCGTGCCGCCCGCGCGCAAGGCGTCGAACGCCAGCGCCAGGCAAGGGAAACGGCGGAAATCGGGACGCTCGAACTGCAGGGTCGCCACTTGCGCCAGGTCCAGTTGCGCCACGCCGGAAGAGATGCGCTGCGGATACGCCAGCGCGTGCGCGATCGGCGTGCGCATGTCCGGATTGCCCAGCTGGGCCAGCACGGAACCGTCGATGTACGACACCATCGAATGGATCACGCTTTGCGGGTGGATCAGCACTTCGATCTGCTCGGCCGGCGCGCCGAACAGCCAGTGCGCCTCGATCACTTCCAGGCCCTTGTTCATCATGGTGGCCGAATCGACGGAAATCTTGCGTCCCATGGCCCAGGTCGGATGCTTGCAGGCCTGGTCCGGCGTGACCGCGTCCAGCGTCTCGACGTCGCGCGTGAGGAAGGGACCGCCGGAAGCGGTGAGCACGATTTTCGCCACGCCGGCGGCGCCCGGCGCGCGGCCATGGGCGTGCGGCATGCATTGGAAGATGGCGTTGTGTTCGCTGTCGATCGGCAGCAGCACGGCGCCGTTATCGTGCACGGCATCGATGAACAGCTGGCCGGACATCACCAGCGCTTCTTTATTGGCCAGCAATACTTTCTTGCCAGCACGCGCCGCCGCCAGGGTGGGCGCCAGGCCGGCCGCGCCGACGATGGCCGCCATCACGCCCGTCACTTGCGGCGCGCTGGCGATGGCGCACAGGGCCTCCACGCCGTACTCGACCTGCGTATCGACGCCCTGTCCGCGCAGCAAGCGCGTCAGTTCAAGGGCGGCATCCGCCGTGCCGACGACGGCGCGCTGGGGACGGAATTGCAGGCACTGGGCGGCCAGTTCGGCCACACGGCTGTGTGCGCTTAGCGCATACACGCTGTATTGCTCGGGATGACGCGCGAGCACGTCCAGGGTGGACACGCCGATCGAGCCGGTCGCGCCAAGGATGGTGATGTATTGCATGAGTTTCCTTAAAGCCAGCTGGCCACGAGGGCGGCAAATGGCAGGACCGGGATCAAGGCATCGATACGGTCGAGTACGCCGCCATGGCCAGGCAGCAGGTTGCTGCTGTCCTTGATGCCGGCGCGGCGCTTCAATTGGGATTCGAACAGGTCGCCGACGATGCTGGCGGCGACGATCAGCAGCAGCACCAGCAAGGCCACCGGCCAGCCGCGGCGCAATTGCAACTGCACGGCGAAGGTGTCTTGCAAGACCGGCAGCGATGGCGCGGCCATGATGGTGATGGCGGAGATGACGAGCACGGCGATGCCGCCGCCGATGGCGCCTTCCCAGGATTTACCTGGGGAAATGCTTGGCGCCAGCTTGCGCTTGCCGAAAGCCTTGCCCGAGAAGTACGCGCCGATATCGGCGATCCACACGAGGGCCATGACGGACAGCAGGAACAAGGGGCTATGCAGGAACAGGGCGATGATGGCAACAAAACAGCCGACGATGGTCACCGGGTACACCAGGCTGAGCAAGGTATTGCCCAGGCCTTCGGTGGGCGGCAAGCCCGTCGCCAGCGAGGGCACGAAGCGGATCAGCCAGATGGCCACGCACAGGGCGAACCAGAAATTGAGCTGCGCCATGCCGTTGCCGACAAAGAACGTATACGCGAAGGCGGCAGTCCAGATGGCGGCAATCAGCAGCGCCTGGCGATTTTTGAAAATGCGGAAACTTTCCCAGATGGCGGCGCCGAAGAACGCCGTGGCGATCACGGCGAAGGCGGGGAAATAATTCAGATACAGAACCGGCAGCAAGACCGCCAACAAGACCAGGGCGGTGATTATCCGTGTTTTCAGCATCAGTTTGTCTTTTCAGTTAATTGCGCGCTGGTACGGCCAAAGCGCCGTTCGCGCTGCTGGTAAGACGCGATTGCCGCGTCGAGGCACTCGTCATTGAAGTCGGGCCAGAAAGTCTCGGTGAAAAACAACTCAGTGTACGCCAGTTGCCACAGGAGGAAATTGGAAATGCGCTGCTCGCCGCCGGTGCGGATGAACAGGTCGGGCTCGGGTGCGTAGGCCATGGCCAGGTGCGGCGCCAGTTGCTCTTCCGTGTAAGCGTGTGCGGCGGGCTGGCCATTGGCTGCCGCCTCGGCCGTCATTTTGTTGACTGCCTGCATGATGTCCCAGCGGCCGCCGTAATTGGCGCAGATGGACACCGTCAGGCGCGTGTTGTTCGCCGTCTTGCGCTCCGCATTGGCGATCAGGGTTTGCAGCTGCTCATTGAAGCGCGACAGGTCGCCCACCACCTTCAGGCGGATATCGTTGGCATGCATCTTGACCACTTCGCGTTCCAGCATCGTGACGAACAGGCGCATCAGCATCGACACCTCTTCTTCCGGGCGGCGCCAGTTTTCAGAACTGAAGGCAAACAGGGTCAGGTACTCGACACCGCGTTCGAGGCAAGTCTCGACGATGCCGCGCACGGCGTCGGCGCCCTTGACGTGGCCAGCCACGCGGGGCAGGAAGCGTTTGGTTGCCCAGCGACCATTGCCATCCATAATGATTGCCACATGGCGCGGCACCGTACCGACCTCAGGTACTGCCGTTGTCGAACTCGAATAGATCATGAAAACAAGAATACCAAAAATAAAAGATAGCTATTATGCGCCAAATAGCACTGCCCGGAAAAGCCATGCTTTTCCGGGCAGCGTCGAAGGACTGAAAACTAGACCGTCAGCACTTCTTTTTCTTTGTCGACGACCATCTTGTCGATGTCGGCGATAAACTTGTCCGTCAGCTTCTGCACTTCTTCCGACGAGCGGCGCTCATCGTCCTCGGAGCAGGCTTTTTCCTTGACCAGTTTCTTCAGCGACTCGTTCGCATCGCGGCGAATGTTACGCACGGCAATCTTCGCGTCTTCCGCTTCGCTCTTGACCAGCTTGACCATTTCCTTGCGGCGCTCTTCCGTCAGCGGCGGCGTCGGAACGCGGATCAGGTCGCCCTGTGCCGACGGGTTCAGGCCCAGGTCGGCGTCGCGGATGGCTTTTTCGATGGTGTTGGCCATCTTCTTTTCGTACGGCTGCACACCGATGGTACGCGCATCGATCAGGGTCACGTTGGCGACCTGGGTCAGCGCCGTCGGCGAACCGTAGTAATCGACCATCACGTGGTCCAGGATACCCGTATGGGCGCGGCCGGTACGCACTTTGGCCAGATCGGCCCGCAGTGTTTCCAGCGACTTCGTCATGCGTTCCTGGGTGTTCTTTTTAACGTCAGCTAAGGACATACGCCCTCCTATATCTTGATAATAAATGGGTATTACAATTATTCACTGCAGTGTAAATGTTCGCGCAGTCGGGAGTGCCGAAAACCGTTCAGGGCAAGGCGCAGCGCCGAAGACAGTACTTAATGTACGGCGAGGCGCTGCAACGCAGCCATGAGCGGTTTCTCGGCGCTCCGCTTCCCTTATACGTGAACCAGCGTGCCTTCGTCTTCGCCCATGATGACGCGCATCAGCGCGCCTGGCTTGGTGATCGAAAACACTTTGATTGGCAGTTTCTGGTCGCGACACAGGGCGAATGCCGTGGCATCCATCACTTGCAGGTGCTTGGCGATGGCGTCGTCGAACGTAATCGTGTGGAACAGGGTGGCGTTCGGATCTTTCTGCGGATCGGCCGTGTACACGCCGTCGACCTTGGTGGCCTTCAGGACGATCTCGGCGCTGATCTCGGCACCGCGCAGGGCAGCTGCCGTGTCGGTGGTGAAGAACGGATTGCCGGTGCCGGCGGCGAAGACCACCACTTTACCTTCTTCCAGGTATTGCAGGGCTTTCGGGCGGACGTACGGCTCGACCACTTGCTCGATGCCGATGGCCGACATGACGCGCGCGGTAATGCCGACGTGGCGCATGGCATCGGCCAGGGCCAGGGCATTCATCACCGTGGCAAGCATGCCCATGTAGTCGGCGGTGGCACGGTCCATGCCTTGCGCGCCAGGCGCGACGCCGCGGAAAATATTGCCGCCGCCAATCACGATTGCCAGTTCCACACCCAACTTCGCCACCTCGGCCACATCGGCCACCATGCGCTCGATCGTGGCGCGGTTGATGCCGTAGGGATCATCGCCCATCAGGGCTTCGCCGGACAACTTGAGGAGGACGCGCTTGTAGGCTGGTTTTGACATGAGCTGGGGCTCCATAAATGAGGTTATTCGAGTATGACATGGCGCAGCGCCTTGCAGCGCCGGATAGGCGGGAGGAAGCTGCCCATGCCGCCGCCCGGCACGACAGGTGCGGGCGGGCCAAAAAAACGGGCCTCTCGGCCCGCTTTACTTACGCTCCCTGGGAGGCAGCCATCTGTGCTGCGACTTCTGCTGCGAAGTCGTCTTGCTTCTTCTCGATGCCCTCGCCCACTACGTACATGGCGAAACCTTTGACGCTGGTGTTAGCCGCCTTCAGCATTTGCTCAACCGACAGCTTGTCGTTTTTCACGAAAGCCTGGTTCAGCAGGGAAACTTCTTTCAGGAACTTCTGTACGGAACCTTCCAGGCGCTTGGCCAGGATTTCCGGCGATTGCGCTGGCTTGCCTTCGGCGGCCGCTTTGGCTGCGTCTTCTTCGGCTTTCAGTTGTGCAACCGAGCGCTCTTTTTCGATCAGTTCCGCAGGAACTTCGTTCGACGACAGCGACACTGGCTTCATGGCAGCGATGTGCATGGCCACGTCTTTACCCACTTGCTCATCGGCGCCGTCGAATTCGACGATCACGCCAATGCGCGAACCGTGCAAGTACGAAGCCAGCTTGGCGCTGGTTTCGAAACGCTGGAAGCGGCGGATGGTCATGTTTTCGCCGATTTTGCCGATCAGGGCAGCGCGCACGTCTTCCAGGGTCTTGCCGTCGAGTGGCAGAGCCAGCAGGGCAGCGACGTCAGCCGGGTTGTGTTCCGCTACCAGACGGGCAGCGTTGTTGGCCAGTGCCAGGAAATCGTCGTTTTTCGCAACGAAGTCGGTTTCCGAGTTCACTTCGACCAGGGCGCCTACGCCGTTGGCGATGTAGGTTGCCACGACGCCTTCAGCGGTAATGCGTGCCGATGCTTTCGATGCCTTGCCGCCCAGTTTGACGCGCAGGATCTCTTCCGCACGAGCCATGTCGCCTTCGGCTTCGGTCAGTGCTTTTTTGCATTCCATCATTGGTGCGTCGGTTTTGCCGCGCAATTCGCCTACCATCGCTGCTGTAATCGCTGCCATGTGTTTCTCCTGATTCGGTGAGTCGATAGTCGCGGCCGGGCATGCATGCCTCGCCAGCGGTCACTATCGTTTTTTTGTTAAAAAAAAGGGGGAGCTGCTGCCACCCCTTTTCCCTTACTGCTGTGCTTACAAACGGCTATCTTGCGATAGCCTGGCCATTAAGCCTGTTCGTTAACTTCGACGAATTCGTCGCCAGCGGCTGCTTTAACCATTTCAACAACTTCGTTACCGGCAGCTGCACGGCCTTCGATGATTGCATCAGCAACACCGCGAGCGTACAACATGATGGCTTTCGAGGAGTCATCGTTACCTGGGATCACGAAGTTCACGCCTTCTGGGGAGTGGTTGGTATCGACAACGCCGATGACCGGGATACCCAGTTTAGCTGCTTCGGTGATCGCACCTTTGTGGTAGCCGACGTCGACGACGAAGATTGCGTCAGGAATGCCGCCCATGTCCTTGATGCCGCCGATCGATTTTTGCAGCTTGATCATTTCGCGGGAGAACATCAGCGCTTCTTTTTTCGACAGCTTCTCGATCGAACCGTCTTCGATCATCACTTCCATGTCTTTCAGACGCTTGATCGAGGTTTTGATCGTTTTGAAGTTGGTCAGCATGCCGCCCAACCAACGTTGATCAACGAAAGGCACGCCAGCGCGTTGTGCTTCAGCAGCGATGATTTCGCGAGCTTGACGCTTGGTGCCAACCATCAGGATGGTGCCACGGTTTGCAGCCAGTTGACGCACGTGCTTCATTGCGTCCTGGTACATCGCCATGGTTTTTTCCAGGTTGATGATGTGGATCTTGTTGCGATGGCCGAAGATGAACGGTGCCATTTTTGGATTCCAAAAACGGGTTTGGTGACCAAAGTGGACACCGGCTTCCAGCATTTCGCGCATTGTTACGGACATTATTAACTCCAGGGTTGGGTCTGGAATCCGATCAGTCACCATACAGGCACCCTTGTCGACCGGATTCGCGTGTTTATATAAATTAAAGACACTGTTTTACTGCATTGCTTAAAAGAGAATTCAAGCAACCCGGGATTCTACACTGAAATGCCCATTTCATCAAGCCCACGCCGCAAATCGCGCGCGCAGCGACGGCAAGCGTTGCACCACGCTGGTGCAACGCGTATCGACCATCGGTTTTCCCGCAAAAAACGCCTGCCAGCCACAGGATGGAGGCGGCGGATGCCGGGCGCCTCGTTTATAATTTCGACATATTTGCAGACTTTTCCTCATACGCTGAGATTCGTCTGTGCTTTTCACCCGAACATCTTGCAGATTGCGAATTACACCATGTCCACCATCCGTATCAATACCGCCGCCGACATCGAAGGCATGCGCGTTGCCGGCAAACTCGGCGCCGAAGTACTCGATTACATCACGCCTTTCGTCAAGGTCGGCGTCACGACCGGCGAACTGGACCGCCTGTGCCACGAATACATGGTCAACGTGCAAGGCACCATCCCTGCCCCGCTGAACTACTGTCCTCCTGGCTACACGCCCTACCCGAAAGCCATCTGCACCTCCGTCAACGACGTCATTTGCCACGGCATTCCCGGCGACAAGGTCCTCAAGAGCGGCGACTCCGTCAACCTCGACATCACCGTCATCAAGGATGGCTACCACGGCGACAACAGCCGCATGTTCCTCGTCGGCACGCCGACCATCCTGGCCAAGCGCCTGTCGGAAATCACTTATGAATGCATGTGGCTGGGAATCGACCAGATCAAGCCGGGCGCCCACCTGGGCGATATCGGCCACGCCATCCAGCAGCACGCCGAAAAGGCCGGCTACAGCGTGGTGCGCGAATTCTGCGGCCACGGCATCGGCAAGGTCTTCCATGAAGAGCCGCAAGTGCTGCACTACGGCAAGCCAGGTACCCTGGAGCGCCTGGAAGCGGGCATGATTTTTACCGTGGAACCGATGATCAACTCGGGCCGCCGCGAAATCCGCGAAATGAACGACGGCTGGACCATCAAAACCAAGGACCGCAGCCTGTCCGCGCAATGGGAACACACGGTACTGGTGACGGAAACGGGCTATGAAGTGCTGACCGTCTCGCCCGGCATGCCGCCACCACCCGCCTTGATCCTGAACAAAGCCTGATTCTCCATCCCACGCACCGCCACCCCAGGGCCCAGATGAAAAAGCAGATTCGGGAACAGCTGAAACAGCAACTGAAAGCCGACCGCCAGGTCGTCATTGCGGCCTTCCAGGCCGACGGCAAGCCTGAAAAACTGCTGCGCAGCCTGCGCCACAGCGTCGATGGCGTGCTGGCGCGTGCCTGGCAGGAGGCCGGCTTGCCGCCCGGCACGGCCCTGGTGGGCGTGGGAGGCTATGGTCGCGGTGAACTGTTTCCGTATTCCGACGTCGACCTGCTGATCCTGCTGCAACAGGCGCCCGACGCCGCCACGCAGGAAAAGCTCGAGGAACTGGTGCAACTGCTGTGGGACCTGGGCCTGGAAATCGGCCACAGCATCCGCACGGTCGATGAGTGTTTGATCGAATCGAAGGCCGACATCACGGTGCAAACAAGCTTGCTCGAAGCGCGCCTCGTGTGCGGCAACGCGGACCTGTTCGCGCAATTGCAGCAGCGCTACGACGCGGCCATGGACCCGCAGGCGTTCTTTCAGGCAAAAACGGCGGAAATGCGCCAGAGACACGCCAAATACGAGGATACGGCCTTCAGCCTGGAACCAAATTGCAAGGAAAGCCCGGGCGGCCTGCGCGACTTGCAAGTGATCCTGTGGGTGGCCAAGGCGGCCGGCCTGGCGAACTCGTGGCGCACCCTGGCCACGGGCGGCCTGATCACCCTGACGGAAGCGCGCCAGCTGATGGAAAAGGAACGCGCCTTCAAGGATATCCGCGTGCGCCTGCACCTGCACGCAGGCCGGCGCGAAGACCGCCTCGTGTTCGACGTGCAGACGGCGATCGCCGAATCGCTGGGACTGCAGGCGACGGGCAGCGGGCCGCACATGCGCCGCGCCAGCGAATTTCTGATGCAACGCTACTACTGGGCCGCCAAGACGGTAACCCAGCTCAACACGATTTTGCTGCAGAACATCGAAGCGCGATTGTTTCCGCAAGACGATGTGGCCGTGCCCATCAACGAACGCTTCAATGAAGTCAACAGCCTGATCGACATCAGCGCCGATGATACGTTCGAGCAATACCCATCGGCCATGCTGGAAGTCTTCGTGCTGATGACGGAGCGCCCGGCCCTGAAGGGCATGACCTCGCGCGCCACGCGGGCCCTGTGGCACGCGCGCTTCAAGATCGACGCCGCCTTCCGCCAGGATCCCGTCAACCGCGCCCTCTTCCTGCGCATCATGCAAGCCCCGGTCGGCATCATCCATGCGCTGCGGCGCATGAACGAGATGAGCATCCTGGGGCGCTACCTGCCGAATTTCCGCCGCATCGTGGGCCAGATGCAGCACGACCTGTTCCACGTGTACACGGTCGACCAGCACATTTTGATGGTGGTGCGCAACATGCGCCGCTTCACGATGAGCGAACATGCGCACGAATACCCGTTCTGCAGCCAGCTGATGGCCGATTTCTCGCAGTCGTGGCTGCTGTACGTGGCAGCCCTGTTCCACGACATCGCCAAGGGCCGCGGCGGCGACCACTCGAAGCTGGGCGTGGCCGACGCCACCCAGTTCTGCCAAGACCACGGTCTGTCGGAAGAAGACACGGAACTGGTGGCATTCCTGGTGGAAAATCATTTGACCATGTCGCAAGTGGCGCAAAAGCAGGATCTGTCCGATCCCGACGTCGTCCAGGCCTTTGCGAAAGTGGTCAAGGACGAGCGCCACCTGACAGGCCTGTACCTGCTGACGGTGGCCGACATCCGCGGCACCAGCCCGAAAGTGTGGAACGCCTGGAAGGGCAAGCTGCTGGAAGACCTGTACAAGATCACCTTGCGCGTGCTGGGCGGCGAGCCGCACACGGCCGACCGCGAACTCAAAAACCGCCAGCAGGAAGCGCTGGCCACCCTGCGCCTGTACGGTTTGCCGCCCGATGCCCATCTGAAACTGTGGCAGCAGCTGGATGTGGCGTATTTCCTGCGCCACGACGCGTCCGACATCGCCTGGCAGACGCGCTCGCTGTATGACAAACTCGACAGCAAGTTGCCGGTGGTAAAATGCCGCCTGGCGCCCATCGGCGAAGGCTTGCAGGTGGCCGTGTACATTCCCGACCAGCCCGACCTGTTCGCGCGCATCTGCAGCTATTTCGACCGCAAGAATTTCAGCATCCTCGACGCGAAGATCCACACGACGAAAAACGGCTATGCGCTCGACACCTTCCTCGTCACCGAGCAGAACTTCGCCAAGAGCTACCGCGACATCATCAGCCTGATCGAGCATGAGCTGGGCGAGCTGCTGCAGTCGCAAACGCCGCTGCCGCCGCCGGGCAAGGGACGGCTGTCGCGCCTGTCGCGCACCTTCCCTTTCCAGCCGACCGTGGATTTGCGGCCCGATGAAAAGGGTCAATATTATTTACTGTCGGTGGCGGCCAACGACCGCACGGGCTTGCTGTATGCGATCGCCAACGTGCTAACCAAGTACCGCATCAACTTGCACACGGCCAAGATCATGACCCTGGGCGAGCGGGTCGAAGACGTCTTCCTCGTCGACGGCCCCGCGCTCAACAATGCCCGCAACCAGATATTGCTGGAAACCGATTTACTCGATGCGCTGAAAGTGTAGACTTTCCGCGCAGCGCCTACTTTACTGAAACTGAAACAACATGACCGAAGAATTATTACGCTTGTCCAAACGCATGTCCGAACTGGGCCTGTCTTCCCGCCGCGAAGCCGATGAATGGATCGCACGCGGCTGGGTCCGCGTGGATGGCAAGGTGGTGTCCGAGCTGGGCAGCAAGGTCTACCCGAGCCAGAAAGTCACCGTGGAACGCCAGGCGGCAGCCGAGCAATCGAAGCGCGTCACCGTGCTGATCAACAAACCCGTCGGTTACGTCAGCGGCCAGGCCGAAGACGGCTACACGCCCGCCGTGGCCCTGATCAAGGCGGAAAACCGCTGGGCGGAAGACCGCAGCCCGGAACAGTTCCACCCGACCCAGCTGCGCAGCCTGGTGGCGGCCGGCCGACTGGACATCGATTCCGTCGGCTTGCTGGTCCTGACGCAGGACGGCCGCGTGGCCAAGCAGCTGATCGGCCACGATACCGATATCGACAAGGAATACCTGGTGCGCGTGAGCTACACCAAGGGCGACACCCTGCCCGACAGCGAGCTGAAAAAGCTCAACCACGGCCTGTGGCTCGACGGCAAACCGCTGCTGCCGGCCA
The DNA here is from genome assembly GCF_013372745.1 of Janthinobacterium sp. BJB401. Lineage (NCBI taxonomy): Bacteria > Pseudomonadati > Pseudomonadota > Betaproteobacteria > Burkholderiales > Oxalobacteraceae > Janthinobacterium > Janthinobacterium sp. BJB401. The sequence goes on from NZ_JABXFH010000015.1 coordinate 93,341, forward strand.
AGGTGCGCTGGCAAAACGAAGACCAGCTGAGCTTTACCCTGCGCGAAGGCAAGAAACGCCAGATCCGCCGCATGTGCGAAGCCGTGGGCCTGAAAGTGCTGGGACTGAAACGCGTGCGCATCGGCAAGGTCAAGCTGGGCGACTTGCCGACAGGCCAATGGCGTTATCTGAGCGCGGACGAACAATTTTAAGCTACGACGTCAAGGTGCCATGCAAGACTACAACAGGAATATAGTGATATAAAAACAATTATTGTGATTTACTTAGTAAATATTGCTTTAAACCTATACACTATTCCCCATTAGAACAAAAGAGATACGCTGTCGTGAACGATCCCATCCCCAATCCCCTGCGCAAAGGCGCGCCTAGCCTGGCTGACGTGGCCGAGCCGATGGCGCCAGGCACCAAGCCGCACCATATGAGCGATCCGTGGGATATCGGCGAAACCCTGTGCAGCCTGGCTGACAACGGCGACGCCATTTCCATCTACCCGACAGGCGGCGAAGACGTCATCATGGCGCGCATTTTGTCCGTCGACGACGACTTGCCGCAATTCGTGCTGGAACTCAATGAAGGCGCGACCCTGCCCGAAGGCGGCGCCACATTTGTATCGTGGGTGCAAAGCGCCAAGCTGCAATTTACCATCAATGGCGAATGGCAAGCGTATCCCGAACGCCCGAACGTGTACCTGACCAACTTCCCCAGTCATTGCCTGGTGCTGGAACGGCGCGAATCGACGCGCCTGGAAACGCCGCTGGGCGTCTACTACCTGGCCGCCTTCGTGCTCGAGGGACGTCCGTATGAATTGCAGCTGTATGATTTCTCGGCCGGCGGCATCGGCATGCGCGCCCATCCGCGCGACACGATCGGCCTGTACGTGGGGCGCAAGCTGTCGCGCGTGCGCCTGGAACTGGGACCGAACAAGGTCATGATCGCCGACCTGGAAATCCGCCTGTCGCGCACCTTCCGCTCCTTCCTGCTGGGCGAGCAAGTGCAGATCGGCTGCCGCTTCCTGAACCTGACGGAGGCCATGCAGGATGAATTAAAGATGCTGCTCGATGACCTGGGCAGCAGCCGCAAGGTGCGCTAGGTTCGCCAGGTTTGCTTCACGCATTAAGAATGGCCGCCCAGCTCATGCTGCGCGGCCATTGTTTTATCGTCGACAAGTATCGGGCGCCTAGTCGTCGTCGTTTGGGTCAAGATCGGGGAACATCACCTCGGTATAACCGAATTGCGTAAAATCGACGATACGCATCGGATACAAAATGCCGTGCAAGTGGTCCACCTCATGCTGTACCACGCGCGCATGGAAGCCGTCGCAGTCGCGGCTGATGGGCTGGCCAAACTGGTCCACGCCTTCGTAGTGCAGCTCGCTCCAGCGCGGCACGCTGCCGCGCAGGCCGGGCACGGACAGGCAGCCTTCAAAACCCTCTTCCTTACGTTCCGACAAAGGCGTCAGCACAGGGTTGATCAGCACGGTTTCCGGCACTTGCGGCGCGTCAGGATAGCGCAGGTTCTGTTTGAAGCCGTAGATCACCAGCTGCAGGTTGACGCCGATCTGCGGCGCCGCCAGGCCCGCGCCATTGGCCGCATGCATGGTGTCGAACATGTCGGCGATCAGGGCATGCAGTTCGGGCGTATCGAATTCACGCACGGACTCGGCCATGCGCAGCAGGCGCGGATCGCCCATCTTGAGGATTTCACGTACGGTCATTTTGCGTCCAGTGCCGATTGCAGTTCTTGCAGGTAACTGCGGAAGGCCGCGCCCGTTTCAGGGTGCTTCATGCCCATCGCCGTCGTTGCCTTCAAGTAGCCAAGCTTGGAGCCGCAATCATAACGCTGTCCCTGGTAGCGGTAAGCCAGCACCCGCTCTTCGCGCATCAGGGCGGCGATGCCGTCCGTCAACTGGATTTCGCCGCCGGCGCCCGTTCCGATATTTTCCAGGTGGCTAAAAATACGGCTGGTCAGCACATAACGGCCCACCACGGCCAGGGTCGATGGCGCCTCTTCGGGCGCGGGCTTTTCCACGATGGCCGAGACCAGTTCCAGGTCGGGCTGATAATTCTTTGCCGAGACAATACCGTACTGCTTGGTTTCCGCGCGCGGCACATCCTGCACCGCCAGCAGCGAGCAATTTTCATACTGGAAGACATCGGTCATCTGCGCCAGCACGGGGCGCACGCCCTCTTCCACATCCATGAAGTCGTCGGCCAGCAAGACGGCAAACGGCTCGTCGCCAATCACGGGACGGGCGCACAGTACGGCATGCCCCAGGCCCAGCGGCGCCGACTGGCGGATGTAAATGCAATTGATGTGCTTGGGAATGACGTTTTGCACCATGTCGAGCAATTGGCGCTTGCCGGCCGCTTCCAGTTCCGACTCGAGCTCGTAAGCCGTATCGAAATGGTCTTCGATGGCGCGCTTGTTGCGGCCCGTGATGAAGATCATTTCCGTGATGCCGGCCGCCACGGCCTCTTCCACCGCGTACTGGATCAATGGTTTGTCGACGATGGGCAACATTTCCTTCGGTTGCGCCTTGGTCGCGGGCAAGAAACGGCTGCCCAGGCCGGCGACGGGAAAGACTGCTTTTCTGATTTTTTTCATGGGTCTTTTGTAGTATGTTGAATGGTTAGTCCTGCGCCAACAGGGCCAGCAAACCAGCCTCGTCGAGGATGGCCACGCCCAGTTCCTGCGCTTTGGCCAGCTTGCTGCCAGCGTCAGAACCGGCCACGACATAGCCTGTCTTCTTCGATACAGAACCGCTGACCTTGCCACCAGCCGCCTCGATCAGCTCCGCGGCCTCGTCGCGGCTCATATTGGGCAAGGTGCCCGTCAGAACAAAGGTCTTGCCGTCCAGCTTGCCGCCAGCGGCTGGCATTTCAGGTAATTGTGACAGTAATTCATTGCGCAGGGCGTCCAGTTGAACCAGCAGCTTGACATTGCTCTCATCGGCCAGCCATTGCGCCAGCGCTTCGGCCACGGCGGCGGGCAAGCCAGCGTGGAAGCTGGCGCCTTGCGCGGCCAGGCTGGCCAGGGTCACGCCCCGCTCCACCAGCTGCTTGCTGCGCGGCTCCGTCAGCTTCGGGATGCCGATGGCTGCCAGCAATTTGATTTCCTCGAGCTGCGTGCGCAGCTTGGCGCTGGGCGCATGTTCGCCTTGCGGCGTGACACCGGCATCGAGCAAAGCCTGCAGCGCCTGCTGATTCTTTTCCTCGGCAAAGAAGTCGGCAATCGATTCGGCCACCGTGCCGCCGATGTCGGGCAGCACGCGCAGCAAAGCCGCCGGCGCTTTGCGCACATACGCCAGGCTACCGAGCCACTCGGCCAGGGTCTTGGCCGTCGATTCGCCCACGTGGCGGATGCCCAGCGCGAACAGGAAACGCTCGAGCGGCGGGCGCTTGCTCGCCTCGATGCCGGCCAGCAGGTTTTCCGCCCACTTGGTGGGAATCTTGCCTTGTTGCACTGTCTCTGGCGTCGAACCATCGCGCTCGTCGGCGCGCACTTTCATTTCCAGCAATTTATCCAGGGTCAGGCTGTACAGGTCAGCGAGGCCATGCACGTATTCCAGTTCGACCAGGGTATCGATATAACGTTCCCCCAGTCCTTCGATATCCATCATGCGCCGTCCCGCGAAATGGCGGAACGCTTCCTTGCGCTGCGCCGAGCAGAACAGGCCACCCGAGCAGCGGGCAATCGCCTCGCCCTCTTCGCGCACCACGTGCGAGCCGCAAATCGGGCAAGTATCACGCATCACGAAGGCAACAGTTCCTTCCGGACGCTTGTCGGGCACCATCGCCAGCACCTCAGGTATGACATCGCCTGCGCGGCGCACGATGACCGTGTCGCCAATCCGAATATCCTTGCGCTGAACCTCTCCTTCATTGTGCAAGGTGGCGTTCGTCACCGTCACGCCGCCGACTGATACGGGCGCCAGGCGCGCCACGGGCGTCATGGCGCCCGTGCGTCCCACCTGGATATCGATGCCCAGCACTTGCGTCAGCGCCTCTTCGGCGGGGAATTTGTGCGCCAGCGCAAAGCGCGGCGCGCGCGACACAAAGCCCAGCTCCTGCTGGTCTTCCGTCGCATTCACCTTGTAGACCACGCCGTCGATTTCATACGGCAAGGCGGGACGGCGCGCGCCGATATCGGCGTAGTAGGCAAGCAAGCCCTGCGCGCCCTGCACCACCTTGCGCTCTTTTGACACGGGGATACCCAGGGTTTCGTACCAGTCCAGCAAGGCCGAATGCGACACCGGCATGGCGGCGCCATCGAGAGCGCCGATGCCGTAGGCATAGAAACGCAGCTTGCGCTGCGCCGTAATGCGCGAATCGAGCTGGCGCAGGCTGCCGGCGGCCGCATTGCGCGGGTTGGCAAATTCCTTCTGCCCGGCCTCGCGCTGGCGTTCGTTCAGGCGGGCAAAATCGCCCTTGAACATCATCACTTCGCCGCGCACGTCGAGCAGTGCAGGAATCTTGTCGCCATGCAGGCGCAAAGGGATGCCGGAAATGGTGCGGATATTCGCCGTCACGTCCTCGCCCGTGGCGCCGTCGCCGCGCGTGGCCGCCTGCACGAACAGGCCGTTTTCATAGCGCAGGTTGATGGCCAGGCCGTCGAATTTCACTTCGGCCGCATACGCGACGTCCTGCCCATCGAGGCCCAGGCCTTCACGTACGCGGCGGTCGAAATTGACGATATCGTCGTCGGAGAAACCATTGTTCAGCGACAACATCGGCACCGTGTGCGTGACTTGCTCGAATTGCGGCAGCGGCGCCGCGCCCACGCGCAAGGTGGGCGAATCAGGCGTACGCAAGTCGGGATGGGCCGTTTCCAGCGTTTGCAGTTCGACGAACAGCTTGTCGTACTCGGCGTCGGGAATGGTGGGATTGTCGAGCACGTGGTAGGCGTGCAGATGCCGATTGAGTTCGGCGGTGAGATCCAGGACGCGCTGGGCGGCATTCCGCAGGGCGGCGTCCTGGTTGATCGGATCAGTCATTGTTGCGGGATTCTTCAGCTAAATAAACGCAGGGCGCGGGTGGAACCGGCCGGAATGTCGGCCGCGTCCATTTCCTGGTAAAACTCTTGCACCTGGCCGGCGATCTCGGCCAGCGCCGCATCGGACAGGGCCTGGTTGTAATCGTCGACGATGGTCGCGTCCAGGCGGCCCACCAGTGCCTTCGCGCAAGCGACCATGGCGCCAAAACCGTCACGCGCAGGCGCCACGCAAGGCACGTCCAGCAGCAGGGTCAAACGCGGCGTCGTTTCCTCGGCCAAGGTGACATTCGTCGACAGCGAGAACAGATAGCCGCCCTCGCCATCGGGCATGACGAAGCGGCCGTCCGGACGCACGTCGAAGCCCTGCTTTTCCAGGGCGAACAGCAAGGTGGAAATGGCCCATGGCGCGCCATTCGTGTGCAGGTTCACGCCCAGCTGGGCGTCATGGCCGGCCACGAAGCGGTGCAGATTGCGCGCTTCGGCCATCACTTCCATCATGTCGGGCACTTCCGGCTCGGCACCGATCTCGTCAGCCACGCCGCGCAGGCGCGTGACCAGTTCCGAGTATTCGAGTTCATTCAGGGCCGTGCTGCGGCTAGCCAGCTGCACGCCGCCCTGCATCTTGGTGTAGACACCGCCATGCGTGATCGGTTCCCAGTCGCCATTCACGTGCAAACCGATGAAGTGGACGGGCTTGTTGCCCACCAGACGCAGGGTTTGCAGCACGGGCAGGATCTTGTCGCCACGCACGGGCGCTTCCAGCGACAAAGGCAGCAGGCAATCGATGAGCGGGTCGACCAGGCTGGTCGCCTGTTCGCTGGCGGCGCTGACTTCCTGCTGCGCCGGCGCGGCAGGGGTGGCAGGGACAGGATCGGCATCGGCCAGCGACGGTTCCGCATGCACGGGGGCGTCTGACACAGGGGCCGCTGGCGGCGCGCCAAATGACGGTTCGGCCTTGGCGGCGGGCGCCGCATCGAAGCGCGGCTCCTGGCGCAGCACGGGTTCCTGGGCTTCCACTGCGGGGGCGTCGCCCTCGCGCATCAGCACGTCGTCGTGGTCGGTGGAAAAGGCCCGTTCCACGCTTTTCTTGGCCTTGTATTCCTGCCATTTGTTGTACGAAAAAACGCCGACGATAAAGACGCCGCCGGCGCCGAACAAGGTAATTTGAAGGTCTGTCATGCTGCTTGTGCCTCGGTTGCAAAATTTGCGGCGGACTCCATGTCCACCGCCACGATGCGCGATACGCCCTGCTCCTGCATCGTCACACCGATCAATTGATGGGCCATTTCCATCGCAATCTTGTTATGCGAAATGAAAAGGAATTGGGTCTGGTCGGACATGCGCTTGACCATGCGGCAGAAGCGTTCCGTGTTCGAATCGTCCAGCGGTGCATCGACTTCGTCGAGCAGGCAGAACGGCGCCGGATTCAGGCGGAACATGGAAAACACCAATGCGGTCGCGGTCAGCGCCTTCTCTCCACCGGACAACAGGTGGATGGTGGCATTTTTCTTGCCGGGAGGCTGCGCCATGACTTGTACACCGGAATCGAGAATCTCGTCGCCCGTCATGGTCAGTTTCGCCTGGCCGCCGCCAAACAGAATCGGGAACAGCTCGGAAAAGTGATGGTTGACCTTGTCGAACGTGTCTTGCAGCAAGTCGCGCGTTTCCTTGTCGATCTTGTGGATCGCGTCTTCCAGGGTATTGATCGCTTCCGTCAGGTCGGCATTCTGGGCGTCGAGGAAATTTTTGCGCTCGGACGCCTGTGCCAGCTCGTCCAGCGCGGCCAGGTTGACGGCGCCCAGGCCCGTGATGGCGTTCGTCAAACGCGTGACTTCGCCCTGCAGATACGATGGACGCATGTCCGGGTGCAACTTTTCCGTCAACGCAGCCTCGTCGGCGCCCGACTCCAGCAATTGCTGGGCGAATTGCTCCTGGTTCAGGCGCGCGGCCTGCTCCTTGAGCTGCATTTCCATGATCTTGTCGCGCTGCGGCTGCAGGCTGCGTTCCGATTGCGTGCGCGCATCTTCGGACAGGCGCAGCTGCTGCGTAATTTGATCGAGTTCGTGGCGCGCGTCCGCCAGCGCCCGCTCCTGCGTCGTGCGGCGCTCCAACAGATCCTGCAAGCCGTCGGCGGCCGCGCCACTTTCCAGGTTGGCCAGCTCGAGTTCGCCCGCCTGCAGGCTGGCCGTCACTTGCTGGGCCTGCGTACTGGCCGTGGCGATGTTGCGGCGCAATTCCTCGATCTTCGCGCGGTGGGCTTTTTCCGCGTATTCCGTATCCTTGGCGTTTCGTTCCAGGTCGCGCAAGGCTTCGCGCGCTTCGGCCAGACGCTGTTCCTTCTGCAGGAAGTCCGTATGGCCGTCTTCGTGCGCTTCCTGCAAGTTGCCCAGCTCCATGTCCAGCTGTTCGAATTTTTCTTCCGATTCCAGCTTGGTCTGCATCTGCTCCGCTTCCTGCGCGGCAATTTCCGCCAGGTCCGCGCCGATCTGCGTGCTGCGCTGGTTGAAGCGCGCTTCCACTTCCGACAGTTTCACCACGTCCAGTTGCAGGGTATGCACGGACGATGTCAGTTGCTGTATGCGCAGGCGCAAGTCCGACAGGTTGCGCGTCAGGGTAGCCACGGCCGCGTCGGCCCGCACGGAACGGGCGCGCGCCTCTTCGGCCAGCAATTGCTGGGCACGCAACTGTTTGCCGATATTGTCGATTTCCTGCTGGCGGCCCAGCATGCCTTCCTGCTCCGAATCGGCCGCATAGAAGCGCACGCTGGTGGCCGTGACCACGTGGCCCGCGCGCGTGACGAAATAGCCGCCCGGCGGCAATTTGCTGCGTTCGGCCAGCGCTTCGGCCGCGTCTTCCACGGCGTAGGCGTTGTGCAGCCAATCCTGCAGCAAGCCGCGCAAGCCCGGATCATTGAGTTTCAATAAGTTCAGGAAAGGCTTGAGGCCCGGCACTTCCGGCTGCGGCAGCGGCGCCACGGTGGAAGGCGCGTACAGGGCCAGCTTGGCCGGTGGCGCGTCGGCAAAGAATGCCTTAGCCCAGTCGATATTCGACAGTTGCAAGGCCGACGTGCGCTCGCGCAAGATCGATTCCATGGCCGCTTCCCAGCCCGCTTCGATCTGCAGCTTTTGCCACAGGCGCGGCAAGGTGTCGAGCTCGTGCTTTTTCAGCCATGGCTGGACTTTGCCTTGAGTCTGTACCCGTTCCTGCAATTGTTTCAAAGCGGAAAGACGCGCTTCCAACTGGGCGTTGGCGGCCGTTTCGGCATTCACCTGCGCCTGCGCTTCGGCCCGCTCCTGCTCCAGCTTCGGTTGCTGCTCCAGCGCTTCTTCCAGGTAGAAACCCTGTTCTTCCAGCGTCTGCTGCTTTTCTTCCAGCTGCAGTTTCAGGTTTTCCAGATGGCTGCTGTCGGGCAAACTGAGGCTGTTCTTTTCCTGCTGCAGGCGCTCGCGGCGCGTCAACAGGCTGGCCAGGATGTTCGAGGCGTTGCGCTGATGCGCCGATTCCAGTTCCAGCTGCTGCTGGGCCTGCATAATCCGCGCGCGCGATTCCGTACTCTTGTTTTGCGCGGCGCGCCAGGCGGCATCGAGCTCGGGCAATTGCTCGCCCTTCTGCTCGGCCATCATTTGCGATTGCTCCACCTTCGCGGCCAGCTCTTCGAGGTGGAATTCCGCCTCTTCGATCTGTTCCTGGTATTCGCCGCCTTGGCTGTTCCACTGGTCGCGCTGGGCCGTCAGGGTCGCCAGCTGTGCCTGCAGGCGGGCGCGCGATTCGATGACGAACTTGATCTGCGCTTCCAGGCTGCCGATTTCCGCATTCGTCTGGTACAGATGACCCTGCGCCGTATGCAAACGGTCGCCCACGGCAAAGTGCGCCTGGCGCATCTGCTCCAGGGTCAGCTCGACATTGCGCAGCTTGGCTGTCTGTTCTTCCAGATCCGTCTGCGCCTGTTCCACTTCGCGGAAATAGCGCGTCTGCTCGTTTTGCGCCTCGTTCTTGCGCAGCAGCCACAAGAGTTTCTGCTTTTCTTCCTGGTCCGCCTGCAAGGCGTGGAAACGCGTGGCCACGGCCGCCTGCGCTTCGAGCTTTTCCAGGTTGGCATTGAGTTCGCGCAAGATGTCTTCCACGCGCAGCAAATTCTCGCGCGTGTCCTGCAGGCGGTTTTCCGTCTCGCGGCGGCGCTCCTTGTATTTGGAGACACCGGCCGCTTCTTCGAGGAAGACGCGCAATTCTTCCGGGCGCGATTCGATGATGCGCGAAATCATGCCCTGGCCGATGATGGCGTAGGCGCGCGGGCCGAGGCCGGTGCCGAGGAAAATATCCTGGATGTCGCGCCGGCGCACGGGCTGGCCATTAATGTAATAGGTGGAGGTGCCGTCGCGCGTCAGGGTGCGCTTGACGGCGATCTCGGCGTACTGGCCCCATTGGCCGGACGCCTTGCCATCGTTATTGTCGAACACCAGTTCCACGGAAGCGCGCCCGGCCGGCTTGCGGTGGGTGGAGCCATTGAAAATGACGTCCTGCATCGATTCGCCGCGCAATTCCGACGCTTTCGATTCGCCCAGCACCCAGCGCACGGCGTCGATGATGTTCGACTTGCCGCAGCCATTCGGCCCGACCACGCCCACGAGCTGGCCTGGCACCTGGAAATTGGTGGGATCGACGAAAGACTTAAATCCCGACAACTTGATGGAAGAGAGACGCACGTGTTTTAGAGTTCCTGGCCTATGCTGGCGGTTATATTATGGGTGAACCCGGTTCATACTCAGTTCAGGTGCACGGTGGAGGCCTGGCCACTCACCGCAAAAAAGTGGTTCATCATACCATTTCCTGATACTTTTCTGGCCAAAAACAGCAGCGTCAAGTGCCAGCCGGCACCATCTCAAGGGGCTGGGCGGCCATCCTGCGCCAGTTTCCAGTCTTCACGGGAAAAAACGCGCTCATGGCCGGACAACACCAGGGCGAGTTTTTGCAGCCATTGCTCGGTCGGCATGGGTTCGGCCTTGAAGCTGAGCACCACCATCAGCACCAGACTGGCCAGTGCCAGCGCATGGCTGACGGCGAAATGGACGGCGCCGCGGGCATTCCACATGAAGCCCAGCGCCAGCGCCAGGCCCAGCACGCAGCCGCTGGCGGCTTCCGACACGCTGTGCGCATGCACGACCACGCGCGAAATGGCCACCAGCACGGCAAAGGCCACGCCGACGAGCACGCCGGCATGGCGCCAGCGCGGTTCGGCCCGCTGCAGCAACACGTACATCAGCACGGGAAACACGGCGCCGGCGCGCATGGCGTGGCCGCTGAAACCCGTAAAATCGAGCGCGCTGCTGCCCACACCCCAGCTCATGAAAGCCAGCTTGGACAGCACCACGAGGGCCAGGCCGCCGCCATACCACAGGCTCCAGCTGAGCACCAGACGCCATTGGCGCGAGACGAGCAGCCACAGGGCGATCGCCACGCCAGCCGGCCCCATCACGGACATGTCGGCCGCAAAAGAAATCCCATTCCACCAAGTCATCGTGCATGCGCTTATTTCATGATCAGCTTGCACTATGCCACGACTCTGCCCTGTTCCGCGCGGCTTTTGCTGTGCTGCAGCGAAGAATTACATTCGATTACAAAATTCCCACGCCAACACCCTCCGCCTGGACAGCCTGAGGGCGTCAGATATTCGTCAGGCGCCTGCCCTTGGGCGGCGCAAAGTCGCGGATCGATTCGATCATGCCCACTTCCAGCGCCTGGTCGGCCGTCAAGTGCAGGTCGGAATACGCGTGCACCTGCCACTGTTCTTCCGTCAGGTTGACGTGGCCGCGCAGGATGCGCTCGGTGCGCATGTCGTCGGCGCGCAAGCCTTCGACGATGATGCTGAGCGCATCGGGGCGCGAACCGGGCGAGGCTGTCGCATGCGACTTGTGCACCATGAAGCGGGCCGTGTCGCTGGCATGGCGGCGCCGTCCCGCCAGGAACAGGGTGACGGCGATGGAGGCCACGGCGCCCGCGTTATAGGTGACGATGTCGAGCGGCAACTTGCTGAGGAAGTTGTACAGACAGATGCCATCGCTGACATAGCCGCCGTTGGACTGTATCAAAATGTGCGCGGTGGTGAGCTTGTCTTCCGTGATGTCGGCCACGGCGTTGAAGACGCGCCGCACCATATCGCTGTTGACGTCGCCCGAGAGGGTAAAGTAACCGTGCTGCTCGGTGTTGTTTTGCGTCTCGCTTTGTGTAGTGTTCATGGCAGGCACCCGCAAGAAAGCCAGAATTTCATCATAGCGCATTCCCGCGCGGCCGGGCGCCCTTTTGCAGCGGGCCAGCGCCCCTCCCAGCCCCGCAAACCGGGGCTTTTGCTGCAATTTGGCAACGTCTTTTCAGATTGACAGAAACACCCTGCTGGCATATATTCCTCCCACTTGATCGGGAGAGGGCAACCCAGCGTTGCCGCCGAAGGGGCACTACCCAAAAACTCTCAGGCAAAAGGACCGATCAGGCGGACTGAAGCTGTTGCTTTGGCGACATCTTTAGCTCAACTCTGGAGAGCGGCCGCGGCTATTGCCGGCGGCCCACCGAAGGGGCGCACGGGGCAAGCCCCCGTAATCTCTCAGGTACAAAGGACAGGGGGGTCAGTGATCACGCTGGAAAGCCGTGTTTGGCTATTCTATGTTTTGTTAACTCCCCTATTACCTTCGTCCCGAGGAATCCATGACGCTCAAAGCGACCCCACTCAACAACGCCCACCGTGCCCTCGGCGCCCGCATGGTCGATTTCGGCGGCTGGGACATGCCTGTCAACTACGGCTCGCAAATCGAAGAACACAACGCCGTGCGCGGCGATGCCGGCATGTTCGACGTGTCCCATATGTGTGTGGTCGATATCGAAGGCCCGAACGTGCGCGCCTTCCTGCGCGGCTTGCTGGCCAACAATGTTGACAAGCTGCAAGTGTCGGGCAAGGCGCTGTACTCGTGCATGTTGAATGCCGAAGGCACCGTCATCGATGACCTGATCGTCTACTTCTTCAACGAAAACTGGTTCCGCCTCGTCGTCAACGCGGGCACGGCTGAAAAAGACGTGGCCTGGATGCAGCAGCAAAACACCGCCACCAGCAGCGGCCTGACGATCACCGAACGCCGCAACGCCAACGATCCGATGGCCCTCGTCGCCGTGCAAGGCCCGAACGCGCGCGCCAAGGTATGGCAAGTGCTGCCGGAAACGCAAGCCGCTTCCGAAGCCATCAAGCCGTTCAACGTCGTCATCATCAAGGATACGGCCTTCGGCGAAGTGATGCTGGCGCGCACCGGCTACACGGGCGAAGACGGCTTTGAAATCGGCGTGGCCGCCACCCAGGTGGAAGCGCTGTGGAACGCCTTGATCGCCGCCGGCGTCAAGCCGGCCGGCCTGGGCGCGCGCGACACCCTGCGCCTGGAAGCGGGCATGAATCTGTACGGCCAGGACATGGACGAAACCGTCAACCCGCTCGACGCGGGCCTGGCGTGGACCATCGACCTGGTCAGCGAGCGCGACTTCATCGGCAAGGCCGCCCTGCTGGCCAAGGGCCAGAACGCGCAATTCGTCGGCCTGATCCTGCGTGAAAAAGGCGGCGTGCTGCGCGCCCACCAGAAAGTCATCATCGCCGGCAATGACGCCACGGGCGAAATCACCAGCGGCACCTTCAGCCCGACCATGCAGGAAGCGATCGCCCTGGCGCGCGTGCCCAACGGCGTAGCGGTAGGCGACAGCGTGCACGTGGAAATCCGCGGCAAGCAACTGGCCGCTTCGGTCGTCAAGCTGCCTTTCGTGCGTAACGGTAAAATCCTGGCTGCGTAAGCGTTTTAGAGCCGCCCGCAAGACCGAATAAACATAATCAATAACGAACACTTACCATCTGGAGCCACACATGAACATTCCTGCAGACCTGAAGTACACCGCTTCCCACGAATGGGTACGCCTTGAAGGCGACGGCACGATCACCGTCGGCATCACCGAGTACGCGCAGGACGCCCTGGGCGACATCGTCTTCGTCGAACTGCCAACCGTGGGCAATACCTACGGCGCCGGCGACGACGCCGCCGTGGTGGAATCGGTCAAGGCAGCGAGCGACATCTATGCGCCGATCGCCGGCGAAGTCGTGGCCGTCAACGACGACGTCGTCAACTCGCCAGAGTCGATCAACGCCGACGCCTACGCCAACTGGCTGTTCAAGATCAAGCCAGCCGACGTGTCGGCCCTGGACGGCTTGCTCGACGCTGCCGCCTATGGCGCCACCACCAGCGCGTAATCGCGTTTGACTCACGGGCCGCGTTTGCGGCCCGTTTGCATTTAATTTTGTAGCTATGCCCCGCCGCCGCGCCCGCGCGCCGCATCCCGGTTTTTCAGTCTTTTTTGGCCTCTATATCATGACCCGCACCAGCCTGACCCAACTCGAAGCACGCGATGCCTTCATCGCCCGCCACATCGGCCCTTCCGCCACCGAACAGCAAGCCATGCTGGCGACCCTCGGCTATCCATCGCGCGCCGCGCTGATCGACGCCCTGGTGCCGGCCAACATCCGCAACAAGGGCGCCCTGCCATTGGGTGCTTACTCGCAGCCGATGCCGGAACAGGAAGCGCTGTCGCGCCTGAAAGCCATCGCCGGCAAGAACCAGGTGCTCAAATCCCTGATCGGCCAGGGCTACTACAACACGTTCACCCCTGGCGTCGTGCTGCGCAACATCTTTGAAAACCCGGCCTGGTACACGGCGTACACGCCTTACCAGCCGGAGATTTCGCAAGGCCGCCTGGAAGCGATCCTGAACTTCCAGCAAGTGATCACGGACCTGACCGGCATGGGCATCTCGAACGCCTCGATGCTGGACGAAGGCACGGCCGCCGCCGAAGCGATGACCCTGATCCAGCGCGTGGGCAAGTCGAAGTCGAACGTGCTGTACGTCGCCAATGACGTGCTGCCGCAAACGCTGGAAGTGGTGCAAACGCGCGCCCAGCCGATCGGCATCGAAGTGCGTACCTTCGACCCGGCGGAAATCGAATCGCTGGACGCCTGCTTCGGCGTGCTGCTGCAATACCCTGGCGTGAACGGCGTCGTGCGCGACTACCGCGCCGGCGTGGAAAAACTGCACGCGAATGGCGCCATGGTCATCGTCGCGGCCGACCTGCTGGCCCTGACCATGCTCACGCCTCCGGGCGAATGGGGCGCCGACGTCGTCGTCGGCAACAGCCAGCGCTTCGGCGTGCCGCTCGGTTTCGGCGGCCCGCACGCGGGCTTCCTGTCCACGCGCGATGAATTCAAGCGCAATATGTCGGGCCGCCTGGTCGGCGTGACCGTCGATGCGCAAGGCAACAAGGCGTACCGCCTGGCCCTGCAAACGCGCGAGCAGCACATCCGCCGCGAAAAAGCGACGTCGAATATCTGCACGGCGCAAGTGCTGCTGGCCGTGATGGCCTCTATGTACGCCGTCTACCACGGCCCTGCCGGCCTGCTGCAGATCGCCCAGCGCGTGCACCGGTTCACCGGCGTGCTGGCGGCGAACCTGAAGACCCTCGGTTATGGCGTCGTCAACGCCAGCTACTTCGACACCCTGACCATCAACGTGGCCGATGCGGCGCAACTGCACGCGACGGCCATGCACCACGGCGTCAACCTGCGCAAGATCGACAACACCCATGTCGGCGTGTCGCTCGATGAAACCACCACGCGCGACGATATCGCGTTGCTGTGGAAAGTGTTCGCGCACGGCCTGGTCAACGCACCTGCCGCACCAAGCCTGGACAGCGTGGAAGCAAATGTGACCAGCGCGTTGCCGGCGAATCTGGCGCGCGAAAGCGCGTATCTGACGCACCCGGTCTTCAACAGCTACCACTCGGAACACGAAATGCTGCGCTACCTGCGCAGCCTGGCCGACAAGGACCTGGCGCTGGACCGCACCATGATCCCGCTCGGCTCGTGCACCATGAAGCTGAACGCGACGAGCGAAATGATTCCCGTCACCTGGCCCGAGTTTTCGAACATCCACCCGTTCGCGCCAGACGCGCAAACGGTCGGCTACCGCGAAATGATCTCGCAGCTGGAAGAAATGCTGTGCGCGCTGACCGGCTACGCTGCCGTCTCGCTGCAGCCGAACGCTGGCTCGCAGGGTGAATACGCGGGTCTGCTGGTGATCAAGGCGTATCACGAATCGCGCGGCGAAGGCCACCGCAACATCTGTCTGATTCCGTCGTCGGCGCACGGCACCAACCCGGCATCGGCCAATATGGTCGGCATGCAGGTCGTCGTCACCAGCTGCGACGCCAACGGCAACGTGGACCTGGCCGACCTGAAAGCGAAAGCGGAAAAGCACAGCGCCAACCTGGCTTGCGTGATGGTCACCTACCCATCGACCCACGGCGTGTTTGAAGAAGGCATCCAGGAACTGTGCGAGATCATCCACTCGCACGGCGGCCAGGTCTACATCGACGGCGCCAACATGAACGCGCTGGTCGGCGTGGCCGCTCCCGGCTCGTTTGGCGGCGACGTGTCCCACCTGAACTTGCACAAAACCTTCTGCATCCCGCACGGCGGCGGCGGACCAGGCGTCGGCCCGATCGGCGTGGGCGCCCACCTGGCGAAATTCCTGCCGAACCAGCGTTCCTCGGGCTACCAGCGCGACGCTGCCGGCATCGGCGCCGTCAGCGCCGCGCCATTCGGTTCGGCCAGCATCCTGCCGATTTCGTGGATGTATATCGCCATGATGGGCGCGGAGGGATTAACCGCAGCGACCGAGACGGCGATTCTGGCGGCGAACTACATCGCGCGCCGCCTGGCGCCGCACTACCCCGTGCTGTACTCGGGTCACGACGGCCTGGTCGCGCACGAATGCATCCTGGACCTGCGCCCGATCACGGACGCCACCGGCATCAGCAACGAAGACGTGGCCAAGCGTTTGATGGACTTCGGTTTCCATGCGCCGACCATGAGCTTCCCCGTGCCGGGCACCCTGATGATCGAACCGACGGAAAGCGAATCGAAAGTGGAAATCGACCGCTTCATCGACGCCATGATCGCCATCCGCGCTGAAATCGCCAAGGTCGCCAGCGGCGAATTCGACCACGACGACAACCCATTGAAAAACGCGCCGCACACGGCGCAGGTGCTGATGTCGGACAACTGGGAACGCAAGTACAGCCGCGAAATCGCCGCCTACCCAGTCGCCTCGCTGCGCCAGCGCAAATACTGGCCACCGGTCGGCCGCGCCGACAACGTGTACGGCGACCGCAACCTGTTCTGCGGTTGTGCCCCCATCAGCTCTTACGAAGAAGAGTAAGCGCCACGCGCCCGCTTAGGCGGGCGTGTCGACGACAAGAAGGCAGGCCACACGGCCTGCCTTTTTTCATCGTAGGTCGGATTAGCGCGTGAGCGCGTAATCCGACACCACCACCGGCCTCGCCAACAATGTTGTCGGATTACGCTACGCTAATCCGACCTACGTGACCTACAACGCCAGCAGGACGGCGCCCGGCAGTCCCAGGGTCGTGCCGAGTATCGTCAGCAAGATGACATCGCGCCGTTCGCAGCGGGCGCGGTGCGAACTCCAGGCGGCAAACAGCAGCGCCACGGCCACGCCGCTGAGCGCAATTCCCACTTCCGTCATGCCAGCTCTCCCGCCATTGATTCTTTTTTCATCGTTCTCATCCTTTTCATTGATTGAGCAAGCTACCTACCGGTAGGCAGTAAGTGTACAATAAAAAACACGGCGGCGTCCATGCCCCGTTTTTTGACGACACGAAGGAAGCGCAATGCAGCAGCAAACCACTCTCCCCGCCGCCAGTCTCGGGCTGGCGGCTTCCCTGGCCCTCGTGGCCGTGCTCGGTCCGGCCGGCATCGACATGTATCTGGCCTCGATGCCCGCCATGGCGCGCGAGCTGCACACCTCGTATGCGAACGTGCAACTGAGCCTGACCGTTTTCCTGCTGGCCCTGGGCGGCGGGCAGCTGCTGTGCGGTCCGCTGACCGACATGCTGGGCCGGCGCCGTCCGCTCCTGGCCGGCATCGCCCTGTATATACTTGCGGCCGTCTGGGCGTCGCAGGCGGATCAATTGGCCACCCTGCTGCTGGCGCGCACCTTACAGGGTCTGGGCGCGGCGCTGACACTGGTTGTAGTGATGAGCATGGTGCGCGACGTGGCCGATGGCGTGCAGGCGGCGCGGCTGTTTGCCCTGTTGATGACCATCGTGGGCCTGGCGCCCGTGCTGGCGCCGGCCGTGGGTGGCTTGCTCGACGCGCACTACGGCTGGCGCGCCGGGATGCTGGCCCTGGCCGCGCTGGGCGCCGTGACCCTGCTCAATAGCGCGCTGTTCCTGCCGGAAACCTTGCCGCTGAAGAAGCGCGTTTCACCGCAAGGCATGCACCGCACCTATGCGCGCATCGCACTGGACCGCGCCTTCCTGCTGCCCGCGCTGGCCCTGTCCGCCGCTTTCTTTTTCCTGTTTGCGTATATCGGTGGCGCATCGCTCGTGTACCAGCGCGATTTCGGCCTGTCCGCCAGCAATTTCGGCTTGGTCTTCGGTGCCACGGGCGTGGCCGTGCTGCTGGGCGCGATGGCCAGCGCCCGCCTGGTGGAAAAGCATGGCGTGGCGCGCCTGAGCGTGGCGGGCAGCGTGGCCATGCTGGGCGGCGCTGGACTGGCACTGCTCGGTGCCTGGGCGGGAGGGGGAATAATGGCCGTCGTGCCTGGCATGTTCGTGGCCCTGTTCGGTCTGGGCATCGCGGAAGCGGCGCTGATGGCCATGGCCATGGTTTCCCAGCAGCGCGCGCTCGGTTCCACGGCCGCCCTGCTGGGCGCCATCCAGATGAGCTTGTCGTCCTTGGCCACGCCGCTGGCGGCCAGCCTGTCCGAACGGGGGCCGTTGCCATGGCTGCTGTTCTTGACCGTGGCCGGCCTGCTGGTATCATGGCTGACCCTGGCCACTGCGCGCGTCCATCCGGTCCATGCCAGCAGTCTGGGAGCGCACTGACGCCTCACCCACTCTCACCCCAATGATGAAAAAACGCTCGGCTTCGGCCGATAACATCTGTGCCGTCGCCGTCGTCCACTTTTCGGAGCACGGCTACGATGCCTCGTCGCTTAGCGACATCGCCGCGCAGGCGGGCATGCGCAAGGCTTCGCTGTATTCGCATTTCGCCGGCAAGGACGCCCTGTTTCTGGACGTGTTTGCCGACGCGCTGGCTGAAGAGCAAGCCTTCATGGATGCGTGCTTCGCCGACGAAGCGGCGCTGGCCACGCCCGGCGGCCAGCAAGCTGGCGCCGTGTACTGCGACCGCATGGCCCAGCGCTACGCGGATTCGGCCCATTTGCGCTTCTTGCTGCGCACGGCGTATTTGCCGCCAGCGCCCCTGCGCATCGAAGTCGGCACGGGCTACGAAGCCTTGCTGGCGCAATTGCAGCGGCATTACGTGGCCAGCCTGGGCCGCCTGGCGCCATCCCTGCCGCCGCAGCACGTCGACCTGTACGCGCAAGCCTACCTGGGCATCGTCGACAGCCTGCATGTGGAGTTGATCTATGCGGGTGGCGCCGCGCTGCAGCAGCGACATGCTGCGCTATGGCAGATATTGTCCGATTCGCTGGCGATGGCGGCGCAAGCGGCCTGATGTGGCATAAGGTGGAGGCCACATGATTTTCGGCGAGGCTCACTGCGCGAAAACTGGGTCAGGCATACGCGTGCACCAATAAAAAGCCAGCAAGCGGAACGACGGCAAACAGCACAACAACGCCAAGACATCCTGATCTGGATCCCGGTCTGGAGCCCGCAGGAGAAGTGCCGCGCTCACGCTCGCGTGGCGTCCTTGCATGTAGCCATTTGATATGGCAGGACTGGCAGAAGAACGTGGTTTTGTTGTTGCGCCAGGCTTCAATCGTTCGATCGGTGTGGCATGCAAGCGTACCGCAACGGGCACATTCGAAATGTGTTTCTTTGGGCCGCTTTTTAGAAAAGTGCTTGCCGACAAAGAAGATGACGACAAGGCCGGCGATTATCGCCCCAACGATCAATTCCATAGACATGTGTTTTTCTGTATTTGCATAGAGTTTACCGTGGCTACTTCCAGCCAATCACCGTACTCAAACATAATGGATTGCCAAACGGCAAAAAATCACAGATTGTCACATTACACTTTGGAAACCTAAGATTTCTTCAGTTGACACCTGGGCAGCCCATCCATAAGATGCCCTCATTATTCATTTACGGAGTCCCACGTGAGTACTTGTTCTAGTGACAGTAGCCGATCTTGTATCGGTGATTGCCTCGGCAGCTAAACAGCAAGCAACGCGGAACTTTCTTTCCTCCGTGCCTTGCTGAGCAAGGTGCGGTGTCTCGCGCGGCCAGTCCGGTTGCGCGCCCTCCCCTCTTTCCGATCGCGACCGGCTACTGACCCGGATTGCCCGCCAGCGCCATGCTTTGCCATGCGCGCTGGCGGCGCGCAAGTCTTGCCTGCGGCTGCGCCGCCCGTCAACACCTCGTCGTGAAAGGAAGAGCCATGAATCTCTTCACCCGCTTATTCGAATCGTTCCTGCGCAAGCGCCATACGGCCGGCCACTTCCGCCGGCGCGCCATGCCACTGGAAAACAGCACGGCCCGCCCCGTGCCAGACCACCTGGCGCGCCAGCTGCTGGCCGCCGCCCATGAAGAACTCGACAGCGCGCTGAACCGGCTGCACACGCGGGCAGAAGGCTTGCGCGATGCCGAGGCGCAAGTGATCGGCACGCAAACGGGACCGAACGAGGTCGAGCATGAAAAACCGCTGGCCTGGTACCAGCACCTATGGCTGTGCTACAAGAATCCGTTCAACCTGCTGCTCACGGTGCTGTCCATCGTTTCCTACCTGACGGAAGACCCGAAGGCGACCATCGTCATCGGCACCATGGTGATTTTGTCGACCCTACTGCGCTTCGTGCAGGAAGGCCGCTCGAACCGCGCCGCCGAGCGCCTGAAAGCCATGGTCAGCAATACGGCCACCGTGCTGCGCAATGGCCAGCAGATCGAGCTGCCGATCCGCCAGCTGGTGCAGGGCGACATCATCGTGCTGTCGGCCGGCGACATGATCCCCGCCGACTGCCGTTTGCTTTCCGCGAAAGACCTGTTCGTCAGCCAGGCCGCCATGACGGGCGAATCCCTGCCGGTGGAAAAGATGGCCGAGCTGGCCGACGCCCATGGCAAAGACCCGATGGAACTGGCCAATTTGCTGTTCATGGGCACGAATGTGATTTCGGGCGCGGCCACGGCGCTGGTCCTGGCGACCGGCAACCGCACCTATTTCGGCACCATCGCCACGAGAGTGACGGCCACCGAGCGCACGCCGACGGCGTTCGAAGCGGGTGTGAACAGCGTCAGCTGGCTCTTGATCCGCTTCGCTCTCGTGATGGCGCCACTCGTGTTCCTGATCAACGGCTGGACCAAGGGCGACTGGATGGAAGCGTTTTTGTTCGCCCTGTCGGTCGCCGTGGGCCTGACGCCGGAAATGCTGCCCATGATCGTCACCAGCACCCTGGCCAAGGGCGCCGTGAAACTGTCGAAAAAGAAAGTCGTCGTCAAGCGCCTGGACGCCATCCAGAACTTCGGCGCCATGGACGTGTTGTGCACGGACAAGACGGGCACCTTGACGCAGGACAAGATCGTGCTCGAGCGCCATACGGACGTGTTCGGCCAGCCATCCGATGAAGTGCTGCAATTCGCGTATCTGAACAGCCATTACCAGACAGGCCTGAAAAACCTGCTCGACCGCGCCGTGCTCGACCACGTGGAATTGCAGACGGAAATGCAGCTGGCCCGCGATTACGTGAAAGTCGATGAAATCCCGTTCGATTTCGTGCGCCGCCGCATGTCCGTCGTCGTTTCCGAAAAGAATGATCACCATGAACTGATCTGCAAGGGCGCCGTCGAGGAAATCCTCGCCGCCTGCAGCCATTTGCGCCTGGGCGGCGTGAACATTCCCCTCGATCCTGCCCTGCTGGCCAAGGTGCTGGACACCACGCAGGGCCTGAACGCGGAAGGGCTAAGAGTGGTCGCCGTGGCCGTCAAGGAAGTGCCGCCGCATAAAACCGTGTATGGCGTGGCCGATGAAACGGCGCTGACCCTGATCGGTTATGTGGCGTTTCTCGATCCGCCGAAGGAATCGACGGCGCCCGCCCTGCGCGCGCTGGCGGAACATGGCGTCACCGTGAAAGTCTTGACGGGCGACAACCACCTCGTGACGGCGAAGATTTGCCGCGAAGTGGGTCTGGCCGTGCACGGCGTGCTGCAAGGTCCGCAACTGGACGACATGGACGACGCCACCCTGGCGCAGGCGGCCGAAGACAACACGGTGTTTGCCAAGCTCAGCCCGTTGCACAAGGAGCGCCTCGTGCGCGCGCTGCGCGGCAATGGACACATCGTCGGCTTCATGGGCGACGGCATCAACGACGCGCCCGCCCTGCGCGCGGCCGACATCGGCATTTCCGTCGATTCGGCCGTCGATATCGCCAAGGAAGCGGCCGACATCATCCTGCTGGAAAAGAGCCTGATGGTGCTGGAAGAAGGCGTGCTGGAAGGCCGGCGCACCTTCAGCAACATGCTGAAATACATCCGCATGACGGCCAGCTCGAACTTCGGCAATGTGTTTTCCGTGCTGGTGGCCAGCGCCTTCTTGCCGTTTTTACCGATGCTGCCGCTGCACTTGCTGGTGCAAAACCTGTTATATGACGTGTCGCAGATCGCCATTCCCTTCGACAATGTCGACGCCGAACTGATCCAGCAGCCTTTGAGCTGGAACCCGCGCGACATCGGCCGCTTCATGGTCTTTTTTGGGCCCATCAGCTCGATCTTCGACATCAGCACGTTTATCCTGATGTGGCATGTGTTCGGCGCGAATACGCCTGAGCAGCAGACGCTGTTCCAGTCCGGCTGGTTCGTCGTGGGACTCTTGACGCAAACCCTGATCGTGCACCTGATCCGTACGCCCAAGCTGCCCTTCATCGACAGCATTGCGTCCGTGCCCCTGCTGGTGGCCACGACCCTCATCATGGCCGTGGGCGTGTTCCTGCCGATGGGTCCGCTGGCGACCTACTTCAAGCTGCAAGCCTTGCCGCTGGGCTATTTCCCCTGGCTGCTGGGCATCCTCGTGTGCTACACGGTGCTGACGACGTTCATGAAACGCGTGTATCTGCGCAAATTCGGCTGGCAATAGTATGATGAGCCGCTCTTTCCCCTACAAAAGGCGCGCATGAGCGGCTCTTCCCTTTCCAAACGTAATCTCGCCCTGCTGTTGTCGGCCCTCGTCTTCCCCGGCAGCGGGCATTTTGTATTGAAACGCAAGGCCCGTGGCTGCCTCTTCCTCGTGCCGGCCCTGATCGCGCTGGTACTCGTATTGCGCCAGATCATGGCACGTTTAGACCAGGTAATGGCACAGATCGACAGCGGCGCCCTGCCCCTCGACGTGCAGCTGATCGTGGAAAAAGTCGATGCGCTGTCAGCGAATGACGGGCCCGCCATGACGGTGGCCGTGGGTGTGCTGGTGGCGTGCTGGATAGGCAGCCTCGTCGACACCTTCCTGATCAAGCCATGACGGCGGAAGCAGTCGCGCGCAAACTGCGCAAGGAAGCGAAGATGCAGGCGCGCCGCGCGCAGCTGGCGCTCAGCCGCCAGGACCATGGCGGCCCGCTGGCCTGGCGCGGCTGGTTCGACGGCTCAGCCCATCCGAATCCGGGCAAGCTGGGCATAGGCGCACTGCTGCTGGGGCCGAACGGCGAACGCATCGAGGTAAGCGAGTCGGCTGGCTATGGCAGCAGCAGCGACGCGGAATACGCGGCCCTGACGGCCGTGCTGCAGGCGGCACTCAAGGTGCGCCCGCCGCCCGTGCAACTGCTGCTGTTCGGCGACAGCCAGGTGGTGATCAACGACGTGCTGGGAACGACGCCGGTGGGCGCCAAAGGGCTGGAAACGCAAAGGGCCACCGTAGTGGCCCTGCTGGAACAATTCACTGATGTGAGCTTGCGCTGGCTGCCGCGCCACAGGAATGGCGAGGCGGACCGGCTATCGCAGCTGGCGATTACCGGCTGGGTGGAGAAAGATTAAGCGGCGCGGCCGATCCGCAATGCTTCCTTCGACTCTTTCGCCGCAGGGCGTTGCTTGCCTTTCAAACCGCTGACACTGGCCTGCTGCCCGTTCAGTTTAAAGACGCTGACGACCTGCGCCAGGTTATGCGCCTGGTGCTGCATCGATTCGGCGGCCGCCGCCGACTCTTCCACCAGCGCCGCATTTTGCTGCGTCACGGCATCCATCTGGCCGATGGCGCGGTTGATCTCGTCGATGCCCACGCTTTGCTCGCTGCTCGCCGCCGTAATTTCCGTGATGATGTCGCTCACGCGCTGCACGCTGTCGACGATGTCGGTCATGGTCGAACCAGCTTGCGCCACCAGCATGCTGCCCGCGTTGACTTGCTCCACGGACGCGCCGATCAGGGTCTTGATCTCTTTCGCGGCCGAAGCGGAACGCTGGGCCAGATTGCGCACTTCGGACGCCACGACGGCAAAACCACGGCCCTGCTCACCCGCGCGCGCCGCTTCCACGGCCGCGTTCAGGGCCAGGATATTCGTCTGGAAGGCGATGCCGTCGATGACACTGATGATGTCGACGATCTTGTTCGATGACGCGTTGATCGATTCCATCGTGCCCACCACCTGCGCCACGACTTCGCCACCCTTGACGGCCACTTGCGCCGCCGAGGCCGCCAATTGATTCGCCTGGCGCGCATTGTCCGCATTCTGTTTCACGGTGCTGGTCAGTTCTTCCATCGACGACGCTGTTTCCTCCAGGGAACCGGCCTGCTCTTCCGTGCGGGAAGACAGGTCCTGGTTGCCGGCGGCAATTTGCGTCGACGACGTGGCGATGCTGTCCGTGCCGCTGCGCACTTCGCCCACGATGTTGAGCAGGCTCGTGTTCATGTCCTTCAGAGCCAGCAAGAGTTGGCCCGTCTCATCCTTGGCGCTGGCGTCGATCTGCGCCGTCAAGTCGCCATCGGCCACCTTGCGGGCGATGTCCACGGCAGTGCGCAGGGGACGCACGATGCCCATCGTCAAGACCCAGGCGCACACGACGCCAAAACCCAGCGCCAGCGCGGCTAGGGTCAGCAGCAAGTTGCGGCTCGTCTTGGCGACCTCGTCGATTTCGCGCGCGGTTTTATCGATGCTGGCGCGCTGGTGCTGCAGCATGTCGTTGACCACTTTCAGGTATTTCGTCGAGCCGGGCACGAAGATGCCCTGGAAAGCCTGTTCCGCTTCCGCCTCCTGTCCATCCGCCTTCAGCTTCGACACTTGCGCGCGCGAATCGAGGTAAACCTTGCGCTGTTCGCTCACCAGGCGGAACAGTTCTTTTTCTTCCGGGCTGGAAATCAAGGCTTCGATTTTCTTTTGCAATTCGCCCGAGACGACGGACGATTGCTTGGCTTCTTCCGCAAAATAAGCGCCCAAGGTCGTGTCGCTGCTGCGCGCGATGGCTGTGGTGCGGCGCACGCCGCTGTCAATTTTCGCGTACCAGTCGGAAATATAGCGTTCCTTCGTCAGCGGCAATTCCATCATGGTGCGCGTGGCCGTGGCCACGTCATGCAAACGCCACACGCTGATACCGGTGATGAGCATGGAAAACAGCAAGATCACGGCAAAACCCAGGCCGAGGCGCACACCAATACTGACGTTTCTTAACAAATTCATGTGAATATCCTAAAAAAGCGGAACCAGACTATATAAAAGGGGTTGCGGCTGCACGTGGCAGCCGCGGCGCGATCAGCGTGTGCCGATGCGCAAGGTGGTTTGCGGCGCTGCCGGGCGTTTTGGCGTCTTGGCAGCACTGGCGCCGGCCTGCTGGCCGTTGAGCTTGAAGACGCTGACGACCTGCGCCAGGTTATGCGCCTGGTGCTGCATCGATTCGGCGG
>NZ_JABXFH010000016.1:0-116944 GCF_013372745.1 Janthinobacterium sp. BJB401
TCAATCCCATGCGCTCCGCCACGGTATGCATGTCCTTGTCGCCACGGCCCGACAGGTTGGCCAGCACGATCTGGTCTTTCGGCAAGGTGGCCGCCAGCTTGGCCGCGTAAGCCAGTGCGTGCGACGATTCCAGGGCCGGGATGATGCCTTCGATATGGCAGCAGTCGTGGAACGCCTGCAATGCCTCGTCATCCGTGATGGACACATACTGCGCGCGGCCCGAGTCTTTCAGCCACGCATGTTCCGGACCCACGCCCGGATAGTCGAGGCCGGCCGAGACGGAATGCGTCTCGATGATCTGGCCGTTGTCATCCTGCAGCAGATAGGTGCGGTTACCATGCAGCACGCCCGGGAAGCCGGCCGTCAGCGAAGCAGAATGCTTGCCGGTGTCCAGTCCTTCGCCAGCCGCTTCCACGCCGATCAGTTTTACATCTTTCTGGTCGATATACGGGTAAAAAATGCCCATGGCGTTCGAGCCGCCGCCGATGCAGGCCAGCACGTAATCGGGCTGGCGGCCCGTCATTTCCGGCATCTGCACCAGGCATTCCTCGCCGATCACGGACTGGAAGTCGCGCACCATCATCGGATACGGGTGTGGGCCGGCCACGGTGCCGATGATGTAAAAAGTGTTTTCAATGTTGGTGACCCAGTCGCGCATGGCTTCGTTCAGCGCATCCTTGAGGGTCTTGGAACCGGATTCGACGGGCACGACGGTGGCGCCCAGCAATTTCATGCGGTACACGTTCTGCGCCTGGCGCTTGACGTCTTCGCTGCCCATGTAGACCACGCATTCAAGACCGAAGCGGGCGCAGATGGTGGCCGTGGCCACGCCATGCTGGCCGGCGCCCGTCTCGGCGATGATGCGCGGCTTGCCCATGCGCTTGGCCAGCAAGGCCTGGCCGATGACGTTATTGATCTTGTGCGCGCCCGTGTGGTTCAAGTCTTCGCGTTTAAAGTAAATTTGCGCGCCGCCGGCCAGCTCGGACCAGCGCTTGGCGTGGTAGATCGGCGATGGACGGCCGACGAAGTGTTTCAGCTCGTAGCGGAATTCTTCGAGGAACTCCGGATCGACGCTGTAGCGGGCGTAGGCGTCTTTCAGCTCGGCCAGCGCGTGCGTGAGCGTTTCGGCAACGAAGGAGCCGCCGTAGGGGCCGAAGTGGCCGCGCAGGTCGGGAAACGGGTAATCGGTGGCGTGGAACAATGCGGCGGCTGCGCCGGGCGCTGTGGTGTGGTCATTCATGGTTGTTTCCTCTGGCAATGATGGCATCGGCATCCTGCACCGCGGCGATAAACGCGCGGACACGGGACGCGTCCTTGATGCCCTTGGACGCTTCGACACCACTGCTGATGTCGACGGCGTAAGGGCGCACGCGCACCACTGCGTCAGTCGCGTTTTGTACGCTCAAGCCACCACTTAAAACGACCCGAGGCGCGAGTTCTTTTGGAATGAGGGACCAATCAAATACCTTTCCTGCACCGCCATAGGCATCCACATAGGTATCGAGCAAGAGGCTGGAGAACAAGGGACTGGCGGCGCGATAGCGCTGTTCGTATTCTAGCAAATCTTCAAAGGAGGTGTCGGGTTTGACGCGGAACACTTGCGTAAACGGCGTATTCACGGCGCCAGCCAGCGCGGCGCTGTGTTCCGGCGTCTCGTCGCCATGAAATTGCAGCAGAGACAAAGGCGCCACGGCCTTCGTTGCCCGCACGTCTTCCACCGTGGCGTTGACGAACAGGCCCACCGTCGTCACGTAGGGAGGCACGGCGGCGATCAGGGCAGCTGCCTGTTCGGGCGTCACGTAGCGGGGACTTTTCGGATAGAACACGAAACCGATGGCGTCGGCGCCGGCCGCCACGACGGCCTGGATGTCTTCAACGCGGGTCAGGCCGCAAATCTTGATGCGTGTGCGAGGCATGGCAATCCTTTACTTGATTTGATGCAGATCAAAACCAGGGCAAAGCGCTGCTGCTGTCCTGCGGCAATGCCCATTTCGGATCGTAATCGATCTGCGCCAGGTACAGGCCGTCCGGCATGAAGGTGGGTGCGGCAGCGTGGCGGTCCTTGCTTTCCAGCAGATGCCCGAGCCAGTCCGGCTTTTCCCGTCCCGTACCGATGTAGACGAGCGAACCGACCAGGTTGCGCACCATGTGGTGCAGGAAGGCATTGGCCGTAATCGTAAAAATCACGCAATCGCCGCGCCGCTCGATGCGGATGTCATGCATGAGCTTGACAGGCGACTTGGCCTGGCATTGCGCGGCGCGGAAGGCCGTGAAATCGTGCCAGCCCAAGAGCGGCTGCACGGCCTGGCGCATCAGTTCCACGTCCAGCGGCCGAAAAAAGAAGCCGGCACGCCCTTCCACCAGCGGCGAACGGGTATCGTTGTTGTACAACACATAATGATAGGTGCGTGCGCGGGCGCTGAAACGGGCGTGGAAGAAGTCATTGACCGTCGGATCACCTTCGAGTTCCTTGGCCCAGCGCACGGCGATGGATTTCGGCAGGAAGGCGTTGACGCCGCGCACCCACGAGTGCACGTCGCGGTTCAGGTCCGTATCGAAATGCACGACTTGCTCGAGCGCATGCACGCCCGTATCCGTGCGGCCGGCGCAGGTGGTGGCCAGGCGCACGCGGGCAAATTGCTCCAGCGCGTTTTCCAGCTGGTCCTGCACCGTTTGCCCGTCTTCCTGCTTCTGGTATCCGTGCCAGGCCGTGCCGTCGTACTGCAGGCCGAGGACGATACGCTTGAGTGGCGTTGCTGTCGTAATATTTTGCATCGAAGCATTATACCGGCGCGGCAGCCTGCCGCGCCGGCGGGTATTGCTAGCTCAGCAAAGCGCGCATGGTATTCGCCTTTTTCACTTGCTCTTCGCTGCCGCCCTTGATGACCTCATCGATCAGCTCGCGCGCGCCTTCCTTGTCGCCGATTTCCTGGTAAGCGATCGCCAGATCCAGCTTGGTATCCATTTCCATGTGGATGGCCGACAGCGGGTCGTCCACGCCCACGCTGGCCGCCTTGCCATCGTTGAGGTCCAGGTCGATGCCGGACAGGTCGAACTCCTGTGCCGGCGGTATGGCTTCCGGCAAGGTGGCGGGCGTTTGCGCATCGTCGAACAGGTTGTCGATGGAAGGCTCGGCCGCCGCGACCGGCGCGGCAGCGGGCGCCACCGGCTCGTCGAGGTCGAAATGGGCCAGGTCGACATCTTTCAACGGATCAGGCAACGGCGTCAAGCCGGCACCCACGCCATTCACAGGACCGGCTGGCGGCTCCAGATCCAGGCCGAAATCCATGCTGGCGTCATACTGCGCATCGTGCGCGGCGGAGACGGGCTTGCTGTCCGGCCCCGGCATGACGATCGGATCGCTGGTGGAGACGGGCTCGAAATCGAGGCTGTCGAGGTCAAAATCGAGGGGATCGCGCGCATCGCGGGCCGCCACGGACGACACCGGCTCGGCCGGCGCCAGCTCGGCCAGCGGTGCGGGCGCAGGAGTCGACAAGTCGTCGGACAAGTCCATGCTCTGGCCGTGCAAATCGTCGCCAACACCCTTGCTCAGGCTGACGACGGCGTCGTCTTCCGTATCGCCATACAGGGGATTGGTGGGATCGAGCGCCAGGCCCAGCGCGGCCGCCTGCGGCCACTCTTCGCCCTGGCCGCGCGTCAGGCTGTACAGCTCGCTAGCCTGGTCTTCAAATGCGCGCACGTCGTTGCGGGCCGAATAGATTTCCAGCAACTTCAAACGGGCGGCATGGCGCTCCGGATGGATGCGCAAGGCTTCCTTGAGGATATCTTCCGCCTGGCCATCGCGGCCGTAGGCGATATACACGTCCGCTTCGGCGACCGGGTCCGTTTCATTCGCGTCGAGCATGCTGGCGCCCGCTGCGACGGCCACGCCGGCAGCGGCCGCACCCGTGCCGAACAGGTGGTTGCTCGCTTCGGACTGCTGGTCTTCCGGCGCCAGGCCGGTCGTCGGCGGCGCCACGGGCGCTTCCGGCTCCAGCACGGGGGCGATAGCTTCCGCGGGCGGCGGCGCGTCCTTGCGGCGGCGCGCAATCACCAGCGCGGCCACGGCGGCCAGCAGCGCGGCCAGGCCGATGCCGATGGCGCCCAAGTGGTCGTTGACCTTGTCGGCGAAGGTCGGTTCCAGCGGCGATGGTTTTTTCACCAGCGGCACGGGTTTCGCCTTTGGCACGGGCGGCTGGCCTTCGGCCGGTGCGCTGGCAACGGCGCTGGCAGGCGCGCTGACCGATGCGCTGGCAGCGGCCTCGGCCGGCTTGGCGGGCGCAGGCGCGCTCTTGTCCGCCATGGCCTTGCTCTTGACCGCCATCAACTTTTCCAGGTCGCTGACGTTCTTTTCCAGCTCCTTGACGCGGGCAGCCGCTTCATCGACCTGTTTCGCCTTGGCGATCTTGTCTTCCTCGCTGGCAACGGCGCTCTTGCCGGCCGACTTGGCCGCCGGCTCCGCCTTCGACAGTTTCAGCTTGTCTTGCGACTCGCTCACGGCCGTCGGCTTTTCCTGCACCTTCGTGGCGCCGATCTTGCCAGCCGTGCTTTGCGTCGCTTGCGCGGCCTTGGCCGGCTTGCTTTGCGACACCTGGCCCGCCAGCTTGTTGCGGTAGGCGTCGAAATCGATGGCGTGCGCCGTCACGATGCCCTTCGCTTCGGCCGCGCCAGTGGCGCGCACGGTGTCCGCGCCCGGCACGGCCAGGATGCGGCCGGCCTGCATGCGGTTCATGTTCTCGCCCTTGAAGGCGTCGGGATTGGCGCGGTACAGGGCGACGAGCATCATGTCGAGCGAAACGCCCGATGGTTTCAATTCGCTGGCGATGCGGCTCAGGGTGTCGCCCGCCTTGACCTTGTATTCACCTGCCGCCTTTTTCGCGGCCGGGGGCGCAGTATCGGCGGCAGCGGCGGCCGGCTTGGCCTTGCCCGGCTCGACTGGCGCCGTCACTTGCGCGCCGCGCGTCTGGCGCGCTTCGGGCGTGTCGAGCACGAACGCATATTCGCGCACCTGGCGGCCGCTCTTGCTGCTCAGTTCCAGCAGCAGGTCGACCATCGGCTCGGCCACCGGTTGCGCCGAACTGATGCGGATGAAAGACTTGCCGTTGCGGTTTTCCACGGCAAACGTCAAGGCGTTCAGGGCCGGATTGAATTCCACGTTGGCCTGGCGGTAGGCGTCAGGCGGCGCCAGCTTGGCCAGCAGGCTGGTCGCCTCGCCTGGCTTGACGGCCGATAATTCGACCTCGGCGCGCAGCGGCTGGCCGGCGGCGGACAGCACCGTGATCTTGCCCAGCTCGGCTGCGGATACCGCCGGTGACAATAACACCGCGCAGGCGACAGCGCTGCTGAGTGTTTGAATGGCAAGGGAGGCGACCCGGGGACGAGTGTGTACAGGCATAGTTGGCGGCATCTTAGTTGACATGGGAAAACTGTTACTTTTCCAGAGGTATCAACATATCATCATGCCCAGAGCTATGCAAGCTCCGCATGGTTGAGCCTTGACGGGCTCAGGACGAAAAAAAAGCCGGGAAAACAGCCCCGGCTTGATCTTGATCAGCAATTTGTGACGCTTACGCGTCGAGCAAAATACGCAACATGCGGCGCAGCGGCTCGGCCGCGCCCCACAGCAACTGGTCGCCCACGGTGAACGCGGACAGGTATTCGCCACCCATGCTCATCTTGCGCACGCGGCCGACAGGAATCGTCAGGCTGCCCGTGACGGCTGCCGGCGAAAGGTCGCGCACGGACGCTTCGCGCGTGTTCGGCACGAATTTCACCCATTCGTTGTTGCTCGCGATGATGTCGTTGATTTCATCGAGCGGCACGTCTTTTTTCAGCTTGATGGTTAAGGCTTGCGAATGGCAGCGCATGGCGCCGATGCGCACACACAGGCCGTCGACAGGAATTTCCTTGGTGCCAAAGTCGATGCCGCGACCGAGAATCTTGTTGGTTTCCGCGCCCGCTTTCCACTCTTCCTTCGACTGGCCATTGCCCAGGTCCTTGTCGATCCACGGGATCAGATTGCCGGCCAGCGGCGCGCCGAACTGCTTGATTTCATCCGGGGAATAGCCGTGCTGGGTGGCCAACACCTGGCGGTCGATTTCCAGAATGGCGGAAGCGGGGTTGTCCAGCAGCGCCTTGACGGAACCGTTGATGGTGCCAAATTGCGTCAGCAGTTCGCGCATGTGCTGCGCGCCGCCGCCCGATGCCGCCTGGTACGTCATCGACGTCATCCAGTCGATCAAATCGTGCTGGAACAGGCCGCCCAGGCCCATCATCATGCACGACACGGTGCAATTGCCGCCGATGTAATTTTTGACGCCCTTGCCCAGCGCATCCTTGATGACGTGCAGGTTGACGGGGTCGAGCACGATGACGGCGTCTTTTTCCATGCGCAAGGTCGAGGCCGCATCGATCCAGTAGCCATTCCAGCCCGCTGCGCGCAGCTGCGGGAAGACAGCGCTCGTATAGTCGCCACCCTGGCAGGAAATAATGATGTCGCACTTGGACAGTTCGGCGACGTTGTTGGCATCCTTGAGGATGGTTTCATTCTTCGCCATGGCCGGCGCCGAGCCGCCCGTGTTCGACGTCGTGAAAAACACCGGTTCAATGTGGGCGAAATCGCCCTCTTCCTGCATGCGCTGCATCAGGACCGAACCGACCATACCGCGCCAACCTACCAAGCCAACTAATTTCATTACCATTCCTCAAGATGAGACGGCGACTGCCGTCATTAGACTATTTTATCCCAGAGCTTTTACAACTGCATCACCCATGGCCTCGGTACCGACCAAAGTCGTGCCCGCCTCATGGATGTCGGCCGTGCGCAAGCCCTGCGCCAGTACGTGCTTGACGGCTGCCTCGATGCGGTTTGCCTGCTCTTCGCGGTTCAGCGAATAGCGCAGCATCATGGCGGCAGAAAGAATCGTCGCCAGCGGATTGGCGATGCCCTTGCCGGCGATATCGGGTGCCGAGCCGTGCGATGGCTCGTACAGGCCCTTGTTGTTGGCGTCCAGCGAGGCCGACGGCAGCATGCCGATCGAGCCCGTCAGCATGGCGGCCGCGTCCGACAAAATGTCGCCGAACATGTTGCCGGTCACCATGACGTCGAATTTCTTCGGCGCCCGCACCAGTTGCATGGCCGCGTTGTCGACATACATGTGGTCAAGGACCACGTCCGGGTATTCCTTGTGCACGTCGATGACGATGTCTTTCCAGAACTGGAAGGTTTCCAGCACGTTCGCCTTGTCCACGCTGGTGAGGCGCTTGTCGCGCTTTTGCGCGGCCTGGAAAGCCACATGGGCGATGCGGCGGATTTCGCCTTCCGCATAGCGCATGGTGTCAAAACCTTCGCGCTGGCCCTTGAACGGACCGTCCGGGCACTCGCGCACGCCGCGCGGCTGGCCAAAATAAATGTCGCCCGTCAATTCGCGGATGATCAAAATATCGAGGCCCGACACCACTTCCGGCTTCAGGGTCGAGGCGCCCGCCAGTTCCGGATACAGAATCGCGGGACGCAGGTTGGCGAACAGGCCCAGGTTCTTGCGCAAGCCCAAAATCGCCTGCTCGGGACGGAACTGGCGCTCCAGATTGTCATATTGGTAGTCGCCCACGGCGCCGAACAGCACGGCATCGGCCGCTTTCGCCAGGGCAAGAGTACCTTCGGGCAGCGGGTGACCATGGGCCGCATAGCCGGCGCCGCCCACGGGCGCCGTTTCCAGCTCGAACGATTCGCCCAGCACATTCAAGACCTTGACGGCTTGCGCGACGATTTCAGGACCGATCCCGTCGCCGGGTAAGATTGCAATTTTCATGGAATGATCTTTAGATAACGTTGGCCAGCCAAGGCTGATTGGTCAGATGCCGTTCTTCGAAGGCGCGGATATCGTCGGCGTGGCGCAGGGTCAGGCCGATATCGTCAAGGCCATTCATCAGGCAATATTTGCGGAAGGCGTCGATCTCGAACGGATACGACACAGAACCGTTGCTGGTGCGCACGCATTGCTGTTCCAGGTCCACCACCAGCTTGAAGCCGGGGAACGCCTTGACTTCATTGAACAGGTGCTCGACCTGGCTTTCCGACAGCACGATGGGCAGCAAGCCGTTCTTGTAGCAATTATTGAAGAAGATGTCGGCGAACGAAGGCGCGATGATGGCGCGGAAGCCATATTGATCGAGTGCCCACGGCGCGTGTTCGCGCGAGGAACCGCAGCCGAAGTTCTTGCGTGTCAGCAAGATCGACGCTCCCTGGTAGCGCGGCTCGTTGAGCACGAACTCCGGGTTCAGCGGGCGGCGGCTGTTGTCCTGGCCCGGTTCGCCATGGTCGAGATAGCGCCATTCGTCGAACAGGTTGGGGCCGAAACCGCTGCGGTGGATCGATTTCAGGAATTGCTTCGGGATAATCGCGTCGGTGTCGACGTTGGCGCGGTCCAGCGGGGCGACCAGGCCTTCGTAAATCGTAAATTTATCCATGCTGTTTCTACTCGGTAGGACGCGCGGCGCAGGGCGCCGGCACGTCGCGGTTTATTTTCCGCCGGCGCCAGTGACGACCTGGCCGACTTTCTGCACATCGCGGCCGATGCCGGAGACGGTGTTGCAGCCAGACAGGATCACGGTGGCGATGAGGAGGGCGAAGAGTTTTTTCATGATGAGTTCTCGATAAGAAAGATGGGACTGATACCGCTAGTGTAAACCAGCGGCGCCAGTCCCTGCCGTCATCGCAATCCCCGCACGTCGACAAAGTGGCCGGCGATACCCGCCGCGGCCGCCATCGCGGGCGACACCAGGTGGGTACGGCCGCCCTGGCCTTGCCGGCCTTCGAAGTTGCGGTTCGAGGTGGACGCGCAGCGTTCGCCCGGCTCCAGGCGGTCCGCATTCATGGCCAGGCACATGGAGCAACCGGGCTCGCGCCATTCGAAGCCGGCATCCTTGAAGATGCGGTCCAGGCCTTCGCGTTCGGCCTGGTCCTTGACGAGGCCGGAACCGGGCACCACCAGCGCCAGGGTCACGTTGGAGGCGCGGTACTTGCCGCGCACCACGGCGGCGGCCGCACGCAAATCCTCGATGCGCGAATTGGTGCAGGAGCCGATGAAGACCTTGTCGATACGCACATCGGTGATCGGCGTGTTCGGTTTGAGGGCCATGTAGACCAGGGCTTTTTCGATGGCGTCGCGCTTGACGCTGTCTTTTTCATTGTCCGGGTCTGGCACGCGGCCATCGATGCCGATGACCATTTCCGGCGACGTGCCCCACGTCACTTGCGGTTGAATTTCTTGCGCGTTGAGCGTGACGACGAGGTCGAAGCGGGCGCCAGGGTCCGAATGCAGGGTGCGCCAGTAGGCCACGGCCCGTTCCCAGTGTGGACCGGCCGGCGAAAACGGGCGGCCCTTGACATAATTGATGGTGGTGTCGTCCACGCCGATGATGCCGGCGCGCGCGCCCGCCTCGATGGCCATGTTGCACACCGTCATGCGACCTTCCATCGACAGCGCGCGGATGGCCGAGCCGCCGAACTCGATACAGTAGCCCGTGCCACCGGCCGTGCCGATCTTGCCGATGATGGCCAGCACGATATCTTTCGCCGTCACGCCGGCCGGCAAGGCGCCATCGACTTGCACCAGCATGGATTTGGATTTCTTTTGCAGCAAGGTTTGCGTGGCCAGCACGTGTTCCACTTCGGACGTGCCGATGCCGTGCGCCAGCGCACCGAAGGCGCCATGCGTGGACGTGTGCGAGTCGCCGCAGACGACCGTCATGCCGGGCAGGGTCGCGCCCTGTTCCGGGCCGATCACGTGCACGATACCCTGGCGCTTGTCGTTCATGTTGAAGTAGGTCAAGCCGTAGTGCTTGGCGTTCTTGTCCAGCGTTTCCACCTGCAGGCGCGAAACGGGGTCTGCAATGCCGTCGACCCGGCTGGTGGTCGGCACATTATGGTCGGCCACGGCCAGGTTGGCGGAAATACGCCACGGCTGACGGCCCGCCACGCTGAGGCCATCGAAGGCTTGCGGGCTGGTAACTTCGTGCAGCAGGTGCCGGTCGATATACAAAATTGTCGTGCCATCATCTTCGGCCCGAACAACGTGGGATTCCCAGAGTTTGTCGTAAAGCGTCTTTATCATGATATATGCAGCGTTGCCACAGCCTGTTTAAGTGATCTGTCGTACTGATCGAAGGGATCGGCAATGATTATGCCATATATTGTGCAATGCAGAACCAAAAGCCGCCCCAGCGTCGGATGGGCGATACAAAATTCGGTGCGCTTTGCGGATATGGCGAAAAAATTGCTGATACGAAAATCCGCCAAAATGCCGGCGGGGCGAATAAAAATCGAAAAAAGCTGAAAAAAAAGCCCGCTGCAGAGGTCTGCAGCGGGCTGGATGTGAACTGGCCTGTGTTGTTAGGCAGCCATGCGCACACTTCCCCTGCAACCATCCATCAGGAACGATAGGCCCACGACTAGCACCAGCTCGCCTTCGGCCGAGCGGGCAGTACCGGTAATGCCTTCCACGGTGATGGCCGTCATCGGCTTGATCACGAGGTCGGCCGTGCCATCGACGGCTTCCACGGCGAGAATGTACGGCTGTGGCGCAGCGACAACAATACCGACGCGTTCGCTGCACGATTCATAGCCCAACGAGCCGGCCAGCGAGCGCACGGGCAATGGACGGCCCTGGTCTTTCAGCACCGGCGCGCCGCCCACTTCCATGAAGGTTTCCGGCAATTCGACGACGCGCTGCACCACCGCCATCGGCAGCGCCAGCGCGGCGCCCGAGGTCGACACGAGCATGGTCGGCACGATCGACAGTTCGATCGGCAGGCGGATGGCAAATTTCGTGCCCTTGCCCAGCGTGGATTCGATGTGGATGGCGCCGCGGTTTTTCTCCACGGCCGTTTTCACCACGTCCATGCCCACGCCGCGTCCGGAAACGCTGGAAGCGACTTCCTTGGTCGAGAAGCCCGGCAGGAACACCAGCTGGAAGCATTCGTCGTTGCTCAACTGCGCGTTTTCGCTGATCAGGCCCTTTTGCTGGGCCTTGCTGCGCAGGAAGACCGGGTCCATGCCCTTGCCGTCATCCTGCAGCACGATCATGACGCTGTTCGCTTCCTGCCATGCTTTCAGTGAAATATACGACTTGGCGGGCTTGCCGGCGGCCAGACGCGCTTCCGGCGATTCGACGCCATGGTCGAGCGAGTTGCGCAGCATGTGCACGAGCGGATCGTACAGGCTGTCGACCACCACCCGGTCGACTTCCGTCTCCGCGCCTTCGATGGTCAGTTCGACATCCTTGCCCAGGTCTTTCGCCAGTTCGCGCACGAGGCGCGGGAATTTCTGGAACAGGCGGCCGACGGGCTGCATGCGCGTGGCCAGGGTGGCCCGCTGCAGTTCGGTCGAGTAGCGCGAAGCGCGTTCCAGGGTTTCCGCCAGGGTCGCCATCAGGGTGGCGGCTTGGCCTTCGAATTTGAATTGCAGCAAGCGTTCGAGCAGCACGGCAGCCTGGTTGGCGGCCTGCACGGATTCACCGGCCACTTCCAGCAGCGCGTCGAGCTTGACGGCGTCCACGCGGATGCTGTCTTCCTTGACGGGCGCGGCATGGCGCACTTCCGGACGCTCTTCGCGGCGTTCCGCGCCATCCCAGGCCTTGCCGGCCGGTTTGGCGGCGGCAGCGGCAGCAGGCGCGGCGGCCACGGCGGCAGGTGCGGCGGCGACGGCGGACACCGGCGCGGCAGCGATCTGGCTAGCGGCCGGCACGACGGCGTTGTACATGGCTTCCCAGTCCAGGCCATCGGCGCTGGCCGTGGACACGGCGGCGGCAGGCGCGGCCGCGACAACTTCGGCGGCCTGGGCGACCGGTGCAGCCACTTCCGCCACCACGGCGGCGGCAGGCGCATGCGCATCCATGCCCTTGCCTTCGATGGCGTTCGTCAGGATATGTTCCAGCTCTTCCGGCATGGCCGGCAAGCTTTCCGGCGCGGCGCCATTCGCCAGTTCCGTCAGCTGGTCGGCGACGAAACCGGACGCTTGCAGCGCCGCCTCGATGGCGATCGGCGTCACGGGCGCGGCGCCCGTGCGCAAGGCGTCAAACAGGTTTTCCGTCAGATGGCAGGCCGCCACCAGCGCGGGCAAGCCCATGAAGCCGGCGCCGCCCTTGATGGTGTGGAAGGAACGAAACACGGCATTCAGTGTTTCCTTGTTGTCAGGATCACGCTCGAGGCGCAATAAGTGCTCTTCAACATTAACCGCAAGATCCATCGCCTCAACGACGAAATCCTTGAGCATATCGTCCATTAGAATCCCAAATCCGCAAGAAGGTCGTCTACATTATCCTGGTCCAGCGCCACCGACGGCACGGACGGGCCCTGCATCAGCGGCACCGGCTTTTGCGCCAGCTTTTCGCGCACCTCGGCCGGCGCGTTGTCGCGCAGCAGCTGAGCCAGCTCGTTTTCCACCGTCTTGGTGATGTTGACCACTTTTTTGATCAGCTGGCCCGTGATGTCCTGGAAGTCCTGGGCCATCATGATTTCCAGCAAGCGTGCTTTTTCCGCTTCCGTCGCTTCGGCAACGGCTTGCGCGAACTGGCGCGAATCGCCGGCCAGGGCCTTGAATTCTTCCAGGCTCAGCTTGCCGTCGAACAGGGCCGTCCAGCGGCCGTCCATGTCCTTGGCTTTTTTCGACAGCACGTCCTGCGCCGGCATGCCTTCGTCGAGCGTGTTGAGTACCTTGTTGGCGGCCTGTTCCGTCAGGGTGGCGACATATTCCAGGCGGTCCTGGGCGTCGACGATCTGCGACGACGCTTCCGTCAACGCCTTGTCGTAGCCCAGTTCGCGCAGCGAATCGTGCAGCAGGCGCACGATGCCGCCCAGGCGCTCGAACATCGGCTTGTCGGACTGGTCGACCGGATCGGCCGCTTCGCCAGGCGCGTCGGCGCTGGCCACGGGGGCCGCAACCGGCTCGGCGGCCGCCGGCACGGCGGTGCTGGCCGACACGGAATCGAACAGCGCGTCAAAATCGTCATCCGCGATCACGGCGGGAGCAGGCGCGGCGGCAGGCGCCGGCGTGGCTGCGGCCGCGCTTTGCGCGGATACTTCATCGAATAATGCATCGAAATCATCAGCGGCGTTGGTCATATCCCTGCTTCTCCATAATTTGTCAAAATTCCGCCTGAACTGTGCGTTTTACAGACTGATACCCACAATTTCTCGATTAAGATGATTTGAGGCAATACCGCTGCGATGGTGCGAGTGTAGCAGGGCGCCGCCCTGTTGGTAAATCTCAAAACGCGCTTCCTGGTGCAAAGCAGGCCCACAAGAGCTTTTCCGCCAGGAAATAAGTGTTCCTGCTGTTGTATTTTGAAATACTACCATTGGCGTGCGTGCTAGACCACGCGCGACACAAGAAATCCTGCCTGCGGGCGCCTGCGCAACAGCCCTGCTCGGCCATCGTTGCAGCTAAACACGATCTTTCTGCCAATGTTGTCTATACTGAAGGTGCAGTAGTATTGATAATTATCAAGTCTTTACATGAATACAATGCTGCCGCCGCGTCTACAATAAGAGGCGTTGCGCGCGCTGAGTCACTGCCAAAGGACCTGCCATGTATAAGAAAATTCTGATCGCCACGGACGGCTCCACCGTCTCCAACTTGACGGCCTGTGCCGGCGTTGCCTTTGCCGAACAGATGCACGCCGACATCCTTGCCGTGTACGTGGCGCCCGAATACCAGTACCCTGTGTACATCGAAATCATTCCACCAAGCTATCCCAGCGAGGAGGAATACCGCATCGCCATGCGCAAGGCGGGCGCCGACCACTGGCAGCCCATCCTCGACGCGGCCGCCAAGCGGGGCCTGCAGGCGACAGGCCTGACGGCATTTTCCGACAGCCCCGCCCTGAAAATCGTGGAAGTGGCGCAACTGCAGCAATGCGACCTGATCTTCATGGGCTCGCATGGCCGCAGCGGCTGGGGTCAGTTGCTGCTGGGCAGCGTCACCAATAAAGTGCTGTCGCACTCGAAATTGCCCGTGCTCGTGCACAGGCTGATCAAGGAACCCGCGGCAAAATAAAAGGTCACATGGCCACGGGGCCAGCGCCATTGCCGGCACACCAAAAAAAAGGCAAAGGCGCGACCGCTTCAGTTAAAATGACAACGTTTCTCGTTTCTTAACATTTGATTGTCCGGTGACGGACAGAGCAGATTACACGCCACCAGATTGCCCGCCTATGATACGTATTGTGATTGCCGACGACCACACCATCATGCGTGAAGGATTAAAGCGCATCCTTGACGGCGCGCCGGATATCGACATCGTGGGTGAAGCCATCGACGGCTTTGAAGTCCTCAACCACGTGCGCCAGGGCGGCTTCGACCTGTTGCTGCTCGACCTGTCGATGCCGGGCCGCAGCGGCGTCGACCTGATCCGGCAAATCCGCAGCGAGGCGCCCAAGCTGTCGATCCTGATCCTCACCATGCACGAGGAAGAGCAATATGCGGTGCGCGCCATCCGCGCCGGCGCGCAAGGCTATCTGACCAAGGAAAGCGCGGGCACCCAGCTCGTGGGCGCCATCCACAAGGTGGCGTCCGGGCGCCCCTACATCAGCGCCGAGGTGGCGGAGCAACTCGTGCTCAACATCATGATGCCGAATGAAAGCTTGCTGCATAAACAGTTGTCGGACCGCGAATTCGAAGTTTTTTCCCTGCTGGTGGCAGGCAAGTCGATCACGGAAATTGCCAACAACCTGCACCTGAGCGTCAAAACGGTGAGTACGCACAAGACGCGCATCATGCAAAAGATGGGCATGAGTTCGCTATCCGAAATGGTCCAGTATGCCGTCGCGCACCGCCTGCTATCGCCCTTCAAGACGTGATCCTCCTGGCGCGCGCCCGCGCGCCAACTGTAGGAACAATCCTACCTCACCTACCACAGCTCCTACTGCCATATTCAGCCACTGCTGATATTAATTGCATACGGTTGTTGGCATACTGAAACCAGTAATCAAGTTGCTGGAAAGTTATTTCATCACACAGCAAGTCTTCAGCGAATTGAGCATTACCTGCCTGGACGCGCGCCGCCGACCCTTGCCTGCCCGCCGCCCCGTGCACCCCGTCATTCAACTCTGAACTACCTGTCACCAGGAGATGAACATGCTGTCCACGCAAACGCCCGACACCCGCGCTGCCTCACCATCGCTGGCCCCCTCTTCTCCAATGGAAGCGGGGCGCCAGCGCCAGGGCCGGCTCTGGTCGAACCTGAAGGAGGTGTGCGACCTGCTGCATATCTCCAGCGCCTGCACCATCGCCGCCGACGAACTGCTGTTCCAGCACGTGCAATTCAAGACGGGCCAGCGCGTGCACACGATCGGCCAGCCGTTCGACACCCTGTACATCGTCAATTCGGGCTTCCTGAAAACCGTGCTCATCGATGAATTCGGCAATGAACAGGTACTGAGCTTCCCCATGAAGGGCGACATGCTGGGCGTTGACGGCATCCACTCGCGCCATTACTCCTCGGAAGCGGTGGCCCTGTCCGACTGCGACCTGATCCTGCTGCCGTTCAAGAAGCTGACGGCGCTGGGCAGAGTCCACCTGGAACTGGAAAACGTCATGTACGGCGTGATGAGCCGCGAACTGGTGCGCGAGCAAGCCATGATCGGCATGCTGGGCGCACTCAGCGCCGAAGCCCGCGTGGCGCGCTTCCTCGTCTCGCTGGCCGACCGCTTCGCGCAGATGGGCTACTCGAGCAAACTGTTCAACCTGCGCATGACGCGCCATGAAATCGGCAGCTACCTGGGCCTGACCCTGGAAACGGTCAGCCGCACCTTGTCCGCCTTCAATGAAATCGGCCTGATCACGGTTGACCAGCGCACCATCGGCATCAAGGATCCGGACGCCCTGAAAACCCTGCGCCGCCTGCCGCCGTCGCGCTCGCGCGCCAAGCAACTGGCCGCCGCCAAGCTCAAGGCCGATACCACCGCCGCCGCCAGCGCCTCGGCGCAATTGCTGGCTACCATCTAGCTTCATCCCGATTTCCTCAAGCTTGGCACAGGCTTGACCCGGCCAAGGCGCACAACGCCTTGCCGGGTCTTTTTTGCCGCCCCCGCCTCCCGCGCCGCTCCTGCGGCCTGCTTTGCGCAGCACGATCGTCCACGCTGCCATGTCACCATAAAAAAGCGCGGATTCCGCACAAATAAGCCTTGCTTTTCGGGCCACATTCAACAATAATGCAAATACGAATCATTCTCAACTGAGATAAAGAAAGCCCAACATGCAAAGCTCAAAACCAGCCTTGATCCAGGATGCCGCTACCGCCCACGTCCGTCCTCCCGTCAGCATGGCCCAGCCGGCACGCCGCATCACCAGCGAAGCGCTGCTGCAGCAGGGACGCGAAGTGGAGATTGAGCACAGCGGCAAGATCTATCGCCTGCGCGTCACCCAATTGAACAAGCTGATCCTGACTGCCTGAAGCAGCACGGCAGCCAGTCACCACACTCGCCAGCCAGTCGCGCCCCGCGCGCGCAGCCAGCCAAACCACCGCACAGGAGTGTTTGATGGCGAACGACCGACCTTCCCCGATGTTTCCTTCTCCGCAAGGCCAGCAGCCTGAATTGCTGCTGTCGGCCGTGCTGCACCTGATGTCGCACTACCATGCGGGCAGTCCCTGCGAGAAACTGGCCGGTGTCATCGAACGCCATCTGCAAGTGCTGTCGGGTTCGCCCGGCCTGGGTCCCGTGCTGCAAGCAACTTGCCAGCAACTGTCGCAACAATGGGCCGCCCTGGTGGCGCTGCACAAGCCGGCACCGCCCAGGAGCACCTTGCTCGATCGCCTGGCACGCATGCTGAGCGCCAAGCGCCCTGCCTCGCCCCTGCCGCAATAATTTCTTTTCCATCCCCACCGTCCAACAGGATACCGCCATGTGTG
Organism: Janthinobacterium sp. BJB401; assembly: GCF_013372745.1. Lineage (NCBI taxonomy): Bacteria > Pseudomonadati > Pseudomonadota > Betaproteobacteria > Burkholderiales > Oxalobacteraceae > Janthinobacterium > Janthinobacterium sp. BJB401. Next base: position 16,910 of record NZ_JABXFH010000016.1, read on the forward strand.
ACAAAGACCAGTCCCTGCCCGTCATCAGCAATTGTTCCAGCGACGGGGCCGAAACGGCCGCGCTCGCTTCGCGCCGCCGCCGGCTGTGGGAACTGTCGCACACCTGCCATTGCCCGCTGGTCGGCGTGGGCTTGCCCTTGGGCTACCTGCGCAAGCTGGTGGGCAAGATGACGGGCGGACGCGTGCTGGCCGACGACTATGAAGTGCACGTGGGCGCCGTGACGGAATGCGGCGCGCGCAACCGCCTGTCCGAAGCGCTGCAAAAGGAACTCGAACGCCGCTACGCCCCCGTGATCCTGCGCTTTCGCGGCGCCAAGACCACGGAGCAAGTGGCCGAACTGTGGCGCACGGCCGTCGCCAACGGCGACGTGTCGGGCGCTTTCTGGGCCGGCCTGACGCACCCGCGCTGCGATGCCGAACTGGAAGAGCAGATGTGCCGCGACTTGCACATGATCCAGCACCAGGCCGGTGCCTGCGTGCGCGCCGACATGGGCAAATTTACGGCCTTGCAGGAAGAAAACGCCCGCATGGCGCACGAACTGGCCAAGCTGCAACAACGCAGCCAGGCCGCACTGATGGAAAAAACAGGCGAGCTGGAACGCCAGGAAGCCGTGCTGCTGCGCACGCGGGCGGAATCTATCGGCAAGGATAGCGTGATCGACGGCTTGCGCGCGGAACTGGCCCAATTGCAAGCGGCCATCCCGGCGCTGGAATCACGCACCCGCCTGGTCGAACGCCTGGCGCAAATGGATGAGCGCGAGAAGGAATTGCGCCAGCAAATCGCGGAATTGAAGCAGGCCCAGCCACGCCCAGCCGCTGTCGTACCGCCACCGGCGCCGAAGCTGGAAGTGCCGACCGGCGGCAAGCTGAAAATGCCGATCCGCCTGGTCGATCAAAGCGTCTTGTGCGTGGGCGGACGCAGCGGCAATGTCGCCACCTACCGCGCCCTGATCGAGCGGGTCGGCGCGCAGTTTGCCCACCACGACGGCGGTCTGGAAGACAATGCCAACCTGCTCGATTCGAGCCTGGCGGCGGCCGACCTGGTGATTTGCCAGACGGGCTGCATCAGCCACAGCGCCTACTGGCGCGTGAAGGATTATTGCAAGCGCACGGGCAAGCGCTGCGTCTTCATCGACAACCCCAGCATTTCCAGCCTGGCGCGCGGCTTGCAGGAAGTGAGTGGCGAAATGGAGCCGGCCGCGCTGGACGCCGCCGACTAGAGCCTAAGCCTAAGCCTGCAATTCGCGCGCGATGGCCTCGCGCAAGAGTGCATCATCGACCGTGGTGTCGGGCGCGAAACGCCCCACCACCTTGCCGTCCTTGCTGATCAAAAACTTCTCGAAATTCCACAGCACGTCGCTCGGCTGCTCCTGCGTGATGCCGTAGCCGGCCAGCTTGGCGCGGAAATCGCTGCCCGGCTTTTCCTGCGCCCGCGGCTGCTCCTGTACCAGGCGCTGGTACAGCGGATGCTGGCCCGGACCCTTGACGACGATTTTCTCAAACATGGGAAATTGCACGCCAAACGTGCCACGGCAAAAGTCCGCGATCTCGGCATTGCTGCCCGGCTCCTGCGCGCCGAATTCATTGGCGGGAAAACCGGCCACCACCAGACCCTCGGCCTGCTTGTCGGCGTAGAGTTTTTCCAGGCCTTCGTACTGCGGCGTCAAGCCACAGGCGGAGGCGACATTGACCACCAGCACGACCTTGCCACGGTACGCGTCCAGGCTGGCGGGCTCGCCATTGATGCGTCGCAAGGGAATGTCGTAAATGCTGTCGCTCATGATGTGTCTCCTTGAATGAAACAATCATGATAGCCGTGCGCGCGCGAACGCGCTGGCGGCGTCAAAAACTCAGTAGACGTCGCGCCGGTAGCGTCCTTCGGCTGCCAGCGCGTCGAGCGCGGGCCGCCCCAGGATTTCCTGCAGGGCCTGGTCGACGCCGCCCGCCATGCCGGCCAGGCTGCCGCAAATATAGATGGCCGCGCCCTGTTCCAGCCACAGTTTCACCTCGTCGGCATTGCCGCGCAGGCGGTCCTGCACGTAGGTCCGCTCGGCCTGGTCGCGTGAAAACGCCAGGTCCAGGCGCGGCAAGTCGCCGCTGGCGTGCCAGCCCTCAATTTCTTCGCGATAATGGAAATCGTGGGCCGCATTGCGCTCGCCAAAGATCAGCCAGTTGCGCCGCTGTCCTGCCAGCACACGGCTTTTCAAATGCCCGCGCAAGCCGGCGATGCCGCTGCCGTTGCCGATCAAAATCAATGGCCGCTGGGCATTGTCTTCCAGGCGGAAGCGTTTGTGCCGCCGCAAGCGCAGCTGCACCACGTCGCCCACCTTGGCTTGCGCCGTCAGCCAGCCAGAGGCCAGGCCCAGACTGCCATCGGGATGCGCATGCTGGCGTACCAGCAAGTGCACGCCGCCATCGCGCGGGATCGAGGCGATCGAATATTCGCGCGGCTGCGACGGGTCGGCAGGCGCCGTCACCTGCACCAGGTCGCCCGACTGCCAGTCAGGCAAAGCACCCGCTACGGGCGCCAGTTCCACGTGATAAATGGCGCCGCCGGCGCTGCCAGGGTTGAGGTGGCGCCGCTGCCTCAAACGCCAGTCGCCAAAGGCGGGCGCGCTCCAGTCCGGCGCATCGCTGGTGCCGGCCAGGTGGCTCAGGTGCTGGAACCATTGCTCGATGGCCACGCTGGCGCTGCGGTCGACTTCGATGCGCTGGAACAGGCGCGACGCGCCCTGCCCCGCCAGCCAGGCGTCGAGCGCGCGGCCGAAGCCGCAGAACTGGCCATAGCTGCGGTCGCCCAGGGCCAGCACGGCGTAATGCAATTGCGGTAGCGCCAGCTCGCCCGTCATCAGGCGGCCCATGAAGGCGGCCGCATTGTCGGGCGCGTCGCCTTCGCCATACGTGCTGACCAGGAACAAGGCCCGTTCCGCTTGTTGCAGATCAATCGCCGTGAGTTCGGCCAGCGCGCACAGGCGCACGGGAATGCCGGCCAGTTGCAGGCTCTGTGCCGTTTGCGTGGCCAGTTCCTCGGCATTGCCCGTCTGGCTCGCATACGCCACCAGCCAGGCGGGACTGTTGGCGAGGGCAGCCTTGGCGGCCTCGGACGCGCGGCGCTTGGCGCGCGCGCGCAGCCAAGGCGCCAGGCACACGCCCGCATAACTGAGGGACAGGGCGGCCAGCAAGGCCAGCCGTGTCGTATCGTGCGTAAAAATCATGGATTAATCGTTCATTCGTCGAGCATGGCCAGCATGTGGCTGCTCAGCGTTTCGTGGTAGCCGTCGCCGTCGCGCTGCACGAAGCGCGCGGCCAGGCCCTGCTCTTCGGCCAGCGCCATGCCGGCCTCGACACCCAGCACGGTCAGGGCCGTCGACCAGGCGTCGGCCGCCATGCACTGCTCGTGCACGACGGTGACGGAAGCGAGTTGATTGGCGATCGGCATGCCGCTGCGCGGATCGATGGTGTGTGAGAAACGCACGGTGCCATCCTGGAAGAAACGCCGGTAGTCGCCCGAGGTGGCCACGGAGAGGCCGTGCAGCGCCAGCAACATTTCCGGCGGATGCTGCGCATGATCGGCACCATCGGCGCCATCGACCTGTTCCAGCATCACCCACCACGGCTGGCCGTCGGGCTTGCTGCCGGTGCCGCGCAGCTCGCCGCCCACTTCGACCAGGTAATGATGGATGCCCTGGCTCTCCAGGTAGCGGGCCAGGCGGTCCACGCCATAGCCCTTGGCGATGGCGGACAAATCGAGCTGCAAGCCGCCTGGCTGGCGCGCGCGGCGGGCCGGCAAGTCCAGTTCCAGGCGGCGGCGCTGGCGCTGCGCCAGCAGCAAGGCCACGCTATCGTCTTTCGGCGGCAGAAAACCGGGCTCATCGTAACGGTGGCGGGGGCCGAAGCCCCACAGGTTGACGAGTGCGCCAGCGCACGGGTCGTACGCGCCGCCGGACGCTTGCGACACGTGCATGGCAAAACCCAGCACCTCGCAAAAGGCGGCGGGCAGGCTGTGCCAGCTGCCCGCCTCGGCCCGGTTGAAGCGGCCCAGGTCGGACTCGTCGCTCCAGTGGCTCATTTGCGCCACGACCAGGTCCAGCTGCTGCTGCAAGCCCTGCTGCAAGTCGGCGCTGCCCGCACGTCCCGGCATGGCGGATTCGAGCAGGCGCACCGACCAGCTGGTGCCCATGGTCAGGCCGCGCAAGTCCCGGATCGCGGCGCCGGGCGGCGCGACCTGATCGGAAATATGCTGCGGCAGCAGGACCCGGCGCATCGGCGCTTTCGTGACGATGCCGCCGCTTACTGCGGCAGCACTTCCACGGTGGCCGCGTACGTCATGCGGCGCTCGGGCATGGCGGGCGGCTGGCCGGCCACGGCCGGGGCGGCCGCTGGCCAGGTGCTGCTCAGGTAATACATGCCGGCCGCTGGCACCGTAAACGTGATCTCGCCCTTGGCATCCGTGCTCTGGCGGATTTCACCGAGCACGCCACGGTAGCGCACGCCACCTGGCACCAGGCTGAACGCCTGGTTCGCCGCCGGCTTGCCATCGATCAGGAAGCGCCACGTGGCTTTCTCGCCCGCGCGCAAGTCGTTCGGGTGCGTCACTGGCACGAATTCCAGGCCCACACCGGTCGGTTTGAACACTTCCGTGCTGGTTTCGCCATTGCTGAAGAAAGTTTCCAGGCGCGCTGCCGTGCGCGTGATTTTCAACTCTTGCGCATCGGCCGGCACTTCCTTCTTGAAGGTCTCTTCGTTGCCGCGGAAACGCTTCTGCTCGCCGTTGAGCTTGTAGCTGCCCATCACGTTTTGCGACACGATGGCCGCCTTGTACGTGCCCGGCTTTTCCATTTTGACGTCGAAGACGCTGCGCAAACGGCCCGTGACCGTGTTCGCCGGCGTGACTTTGGCGCCGTCCGGACCGATGACTTGCAGCGCGTCCAGGCGCAGCGGCTGGTGGTCGATCTCGAACAGGCCGTCGGAGACGGCCGCGTCCACCGTCACCCAGGCGTCCTTGCTTTCCACCATCGTGCTCGATGGCACCATCCAGCCGCGGTGGGCGTGGGCGTTCATGGCCAGGCCGGCCAGGGCCAGGGCGATCAGGGATTTGTTGAATTGCTTGAACATGGTGTGCGCCTTAGGGTTTGAGTTGGACGACGACATTGCCGAGTTCTTCCTTGCCTTTGACAGGCACGGACTGGGCCGACTTCAGCGGCCACTGGAACGGCACGCGCACCAGTTCGCGTCCACCCGCTTCGCGCGCCGCTTCCACCACCACCTGGTATTCGCCGGCCGGCAGCTTGTCGAGCAAGGCCTTGGCGCCTGGGAACGTCAGGGTGTGTTCGCCCGGCGCACGCGTGGCGCCGCTGACGCCGTCAACCGGCATGGCCAGATCGCGGCCGCTCTTGCGCCACCATTGACGCATGTCCTTCAGCCACTTCTCGCCCGCCTTGTCTTTCTTTTTCACGTCATACAGCACCGTCAGGTTGCCGACGACCTTCTGGTCCGCCGTTTCCAGCCACGCCGCCACGTAGGGACGGTGGTATTCCGCTACGTTCAGTTGCGGGATTTCAATCTTGAGGGCCAGGTCGGCCGCCATCGCCGACGTACCGATCAGGGGAAGGCCAAGCGCCAGGGAGTAGCGTAATTTCATGGTGTGCCTGTAAAAAGGAAAAATAAAAACGATCAATGGATAAACAACAAGGCGATCGCGCAAGGTATCAAGATACCGAGGCCAACCATCGGCCAGGTAAATGGCCGGTTGACCGCGTGGAATTTCAAAATCAACAAACCCGTCAGGCAAAACACGATGCAGGCGCCGGCAAAAATGTCGATGAACCAGCTCCAGGCCACGCCCGTGTTACGGCCCTTGTGGACATCGTTGAGCCAGGACACCCAACCCCGGTCCGTCAATTCATATTCGGCGGCCCCGTCTTCCAGGCCGATGCGCACCCAGGCGTCGCCGCCCGCCTTGGGCAGCGGTAAATACACTTCGTCGATCGACCATTCGGCGGGACGGCCGCCCGCGTTGAGCGACCACTGCTGCTTGAGCCAGGCTTCGGCGGCGGCCGGCATCGGTGCGTTGGCGCCATCGTGCTTGGTGGCATAGGCGGCCAGTTGCGTGACGAGGGGTGCCGGCAATTCTGCCTTCTGCCGCGTGATGGACGGCTTGGCTTCGATCTGGCCGGCGTGGTTCAGGGTGATGCCGGTAATGGCGAACAGAAACATGCCCAGCAGGCAGAGCGCCGAGCTGATCCAGTGCCATTGATGCAAATTCTTCAGCCAGACGGCGCGGCTGGCGTTGTTCTTGGCCTTGTCTGCGGCGCCCGCATTACCCATCGAGCGCTCCCGGCAAGGAGCGGGCCAGGTGGCGCGACAAGTCAGTGTGCTTCATTCCCATCCTTCAATCAAAGTGCATGCTGATATTTTCAAACAAATGATAATGATTATCATTTATTAAGTCAATACATGGGGCGCCCCGCCGGGCCAGCGTTTTGTAACAGCTTTGAAACAAAGCTGGCCTGCTACGTAAGCTGCCGTACAGAGCCGCGCGCCGCGCCCGCCTATGCTGTTGTTCAGGACAATCAAACAGGAGCAAGCACATGCAACAGTATTCCAGCGAACAACTGGCCAGCATCGCGGCCAAGATCAAGGACGTCAAATTCGGCATGCTGACCACCAGCGACGACATGCGCACGCTCACCAGCCGGCCGCTGACGCAGCAGCAGGTCGATAGCGAAGGGCACATCTGGTTCTTTGTCTCGGACGAGGCCGCCTACACGCGCGACTTGCTGAACAATCCGCAAGTCAATGTCAGCTTCGTCGACACGGGCGACAGCCTGTATGTCTCCGTCTGCGGCCACGCGCAATTGCTGAAGGACCGCGCCAAGGCGGAGGAGTTGTGGAGCCCGCTGGTGAAAGCCTGGTTCCCGGGCGGACTCGACGATCCGAAGCTGTCGCTGATCAAAGTGACGATACAGTCGGCCGAATACTGGGATAGCAGCGCCAGCAAGATGATGCAATTCTATGAGATGGCCAAGGCCGCCATCACGGGCGAGCCGCCGAAGGACCTGGGCGAACACGGCCGGGTCGATCTGTAGCCTAGCCTTCGTGATTGACCCGCGCGCACGCAGGCATGGCCAGCCGGCGTGCGCGAACACGCTTTGCGGCTGGCCCTGTGGGGATGATCAAACAGTCAGGAAGGAAAGTTCAGACGCCCGTACTGCCCGTGGTGTCCGGCGCATCGTCGGCGCTCTGCCGGCTCTGTCCGGCGACGCCGGACTGGTGATGGGGCAAGCGGTCGGCGCGCCGTACTTCGCCGATGGAAAACAGATCGTCGCCGATATCGAGGCCTTGCTCGCTATCGACCAGCACAAAGTTTTCGGCCGAATCGGCCGTGCTTTGCTTGCTGCCCGCCGTGGATGGCGTGCCGCCCTGGCTATTGCCCGCGTGCGGCGTATTCGAGTTGCCCATTATCTTCTCCCTGATCGTGAGTGAGTACCTGAGTGCAAGTTGACTGCAAGTTGACTGCGAGGTGATGGCACGGTGATTGCACCTTGCCAGCCCAGCTCATTCATCATAGTCCATGGCTGCTGCATTGCATCAAAATTGTGCGGCAAGCGGACAGATGCGACATGACCAGCGGCGCACCTGCCTGCCGCTGGTCATGCTCACTTGCTACTGCTTGCTACTGCTTGCTACTGCTCGTGACTACTTGTTACCGCTTCTTACTGCTTGTTGCGCGACCCCGAACTGGATCCCGAACCACCGCTTTGCTTGTTGCCACTGTCGCGGTTGCCATCCTGGTTCATGCTGGCATTGTCGCGCGTCCCGCTGGAACTGGAAGCGCTTTGCCGGTTGGCATCGTTCTTGTGGCTTTGGCTGCCTGCACGGCGTGCCTCTTCCGACGTGAATTCATGCGCCGTGCCTTTTTCATGCGCGGCACGTCCGCCTTCGCTGGCGATTTCACGCTGCTGGGCGGGATCCATGGAAGCGAAACCCCGTTTGCTGGTATCGCTTTGCTTGTTGCCGCCGCTGCCGCTACTGGTTTTATTACCTTGCTGTTTATTGTCGCTCGATGTGGCCATGATGATCTCCTTGATCGATGGAATCAGAAACAATGCAAAAAACAATGCAAACCATGCAATTCTTCCCCCTCGCATGGCAAGGGAACCGTCATCTTAGTGCGCACATGGGGCACAAGAAATAGGAGGATGGCAAGAGCGCATGTAGGATGAGTCCCGCCTACGGTAGCGTAGTTACTTTTAGTTTTCCACCAAAAGTACCAGACACTCAGCAGTTAGCGGGTAGTGCGAAAATCGCCGCGTCGGCCGTCACGTAGACACGTTCGCCAGCGGCTGGCAGCACCGCATGGCCGCCCGTAAATGCGCCAAACGAGGGCAAGATGACGCGCTGCTGGCCCAGCAGGAAACACGGCAGGCGTAAGCCGCCTCTTTCAGCGCGCAAGTGAAACACGGGATGCACGTGGCCGGCCAGCACATAGCCGGGCGCGGCGGTGTCCGGGTGATGGCAGAACGACAGCTTGCCCACCTGGTGCGGTTCATCGACCATGCAGATCCCCAGCGCGGCGGCCGGGTCGCCCGCATGCGCATCGTGGTTGCCGCGCACCACCGTCAGGCGCACGTCCGGATGGCGCGCGCGCCAGGCCAGCATGGCGGCCACGGTGGTGGGCGCATGCGCGGCGCGCGCATGCAAAAAGTCGCCGAGAAAGACGATTTCCTCGCAAGCGTAACTGGCCAGCAAGGCGTCGAGCGCCAGCAGGTTTTGCGTGGTGGTGCCGCGCGGCACGGGCACGCCCAGCGCGCGAAACGCAGCCGCCTTGCCGAAATGGATGTCGGCGATGACCAGCATCTTGCGCGCCGGCCAGTACACGGCCTTGTGCGCCAGCAGCCATAGAATCTCGCCGGCCAGTTCCACCACGCAGTGCGCCTGCCGCGACTCACTCATGCGGCCGCCTTTTCCAGCGCGCTGACCAGCCGCGCCACCCGGTCCGACAGTTTTTCCGTCGTCAGCTGTTCGCGGAAGCGCTCGACCATCAGGCCGAAGGCAAAGGGCGAGGCCCGCTCCAGCGGCTGCAGGGAAATGCGCCGTCCATGCAGCTCGCGCAAGGTGGCGCGCAGGCGCGTCAATTCCAGTTCCTGTTCCAGCACTTCGCGCTGCGCCTGCGTGAGCAGCAAGTTGGCCGCATCGTGCTTGCGGAACACTTCAAAAAACAGCGAGGACGAGGCCTGCAGCTGGCGCGCGCTTTTCGGCTGGCCTGGATAGCCCTGGAACACCAATCCCGCGATGCGGGCGATTTCGCGGAAGCGCCGCTGCGACAATTCCGTCGCGTTCAGGCTGGCCAGCACGTCCTCGAGCAGATTGTCCGTGCTGAACAGGGCAAGATCGGCGCCGCTGGCGCCCCTCAACAGGGGCGCAAAATCGATCTCGTCCGCGCCCAGCAATTCAAAGCCGTAATCGTTGACGGCGATCGACAAGGTCGCCGGCTGCACGCGCGCGATGCGGTAGGCCAGCAAGGACGCCAGGCCCAGGTGCACGGAGCGGCCCGCAAACGGATACATGAACAGGTGGTGGCCTTCGCGGCTGGACAAGGTTTCCAGCAATAAGGTCGCGCGCGTGGGCAGGCTCGACCATGCCTGCTGGATGGCCAGCAGCGGCGCCAGCGCGCGCATTTCCGGCCCGCTGGCACGGCCTTCCTGCGCCAGTTGCAACTGGTCGAGCACGGCATGCGCGAGTTCCGACGACAGCGGCATCTTGCCACCCTGCCAGCGCGGCACGGCGCCGCGGCTGCCTGTGGCGCGCCGCACGTAGGCCGTCATTTCGTGCACGCGCACGAATTCCAGGATGCGCCCGCCAAACAGAAAATGGTCGCCCGACTTCAGGCGCGCGATGAACGATTCCTCGATGCTGCCGATGCGGCCGCCACCGAGGAACTTGACCTGGATCGCCGCCTCCGACACGATGGTGCCGATGCTCATGCGGTGGCGCCGCGCCAGCGCCACGTCCGGCACGCGGTACACGCCCTCCTCATCGGGCAGCACCCTCCGGTATTCCGGATACACGGTGAGGCTTTGCCCGCCGCGCGCGACGAAATCGAGCGCCCATTGCCACTCGTCCAGGGTCAGGTCCCGGTACGACCAGGCGGCGCGCACTTCCGCGTACAACTCGGGCGACGCAAAACCACCACCCAGCGCGATCGTCACCAGGTGCTGCACCAGCACGTCGAGCGGCTTGTCCGGCACGGGCCGCGCTTCCAGGTGGCCTTGCGCCAGGGCGGCCCGGGCAGCAGCCGCTTCCAGCAATTCCAGGCTGTTGGTGGGCACCAGGGTGACGCGCGAAATGCGCCCCGGCGCATGGCCGCTGCGCCCGGCCCGCTGCACCAGGCGCGCGATGCCTTTCGCGCTGCCCACTTGCAGCACGCGCTCGACGGGCAGGAAATCGACGCCCAGGTCCAGGCTGGACGTGCACACGACGGCTTTCAGTTCGCCCGTTTTCAGGTGCTGCTCGACCCACTCGCGCACTTCGCGGTCCAGCGAACCGTGGTGCAGGGCGATCAAGCCGGCCCAGTCGGGCCGCGCATCGAGCAGGTGCTGGTACCACAGCTCGGCCTGCGAACGCGTGTTGGTAAACACGAGGGTGGTGGCGCTGCCTTCGATCTCGGCGATCAGCGGTTGCAGCATCTGAATGCCCAGGTGGCCGCCCCAGGGAAAGCGCGTGGGGTTGGTGGGAATCAGGCTGTCGACGAGGATGCGTTTTTTAATTTTCCCTTCCACCAGCACGCCGGCGTTTTCCTCGCCCAGCAAGACGTCCTGCGCCTGCCGCAAATTGCCCAGGGTGGCAGACAGGCCCCACGTCATCAACGTATCATTCCAGCGGCGCAAGCGGACCAGCGCCAGCTGCACCTGCACACCGCGCTTGCTTCCCATCAATTCATGCCACTCGTCGACGATCACGGTTTCCAGCAAACTAAAACGTTCGCGGGCATCCGCCTGGCTCAGCATCAATGACAGGCTTTCCGGCGTCGTGACGAGCACCTCGGGCCAGGCCTTCGCCTGCCGTGCGCGCTGCGCGGCGCTCGTGTCGCCCGTGCGCGCCTCGATGCGCCAGCCGGGTGCCAGCTCCGCGCCAGACGCTTGCAAGGCGCGCACGGTGTCGGCCGCCAGCGCCCGCATGGGCGTGATCCACAGCACGCGCAAGCCCTGTTTTTTACCTTTGCGCGCCAGCCGCTCGGCGCGCAGCAAGGCGCCGAACCAGACGGCATAGGTCTTGCCCGAGCCCGTGCTCGCATGCAGCAGACCGGACTGGCCCTGTGCAGCCGCACGCCAGACGGCGCGCTGGAACGGGAATATGGACCAGCCGCGCATGCCGAACCAGGCATCGATGCGCTGCGCCAGCGCGCTGTTGCTCATCGCTTGCTCATGTGGTCTGGGCCAGCATGGCCTTCAAGGTGGCCAGGGTATCCGCGTCGGCGATGGCCTTGTCTTCGCGCCGGCGCAGGATGCGGGGAAAGCGCACGGCGATGCCCGCCTTGTGCCGGCTGGACGCGGCGATGCCTTCGAAGCCGATCTCGAACACCATCGTCGGCTTGACGCTGCGCACGGGGCCGAATTTTTCTATCGTCGTCTTGCGGATGGCGGCATCGACTTGCCCGATTTCCGCATCCGTCAAACCGGAATACGCCTTGGCGAACGGCACCAGCTTACGTTCCCCTTCCTCAACGTCATCCCACACGGCAAACGTGTAATCCGTGTACAGCGACGCGCGCCGGCCGTGGCCCGCCTGGGCGTAGATCAGCACGGCGTCGACGGCATACGGGTCGATCTTCCACTTCCACCAGGTGCCCACATCTTTCGTGCGGCCCACGCCATACGCGGCCGACACGGCCTTGAGCATCAAGCCTTCCACCCCGCGCGCCCGCGATTCGCTGCGGATGGCCGCCAGCGCTTCCCAGCTTGCCGCCGCTATGCGCGGCGACAAACGCAGCGCGGGAGAGTTCACGCCGGCCACGACGCTTTCCAGCAGCGCGCGGCGCTCGAGCTGGGGCAGCTGGCGCACGTCCACGCCATCGAGTTCCAGCACATCGTAGGCCACGAGGACGGCCGGCAACTCGGCCAGCAGCTTGGACGAGACGCTCTTGCGGCCCATGCGCTGTTGCAAATCAGCAAATGGCGCCGGCACGTCGCCCGGCTGCCAGATGAGGATTTCGCCATCAAGTACGGTGCCTTCGGGCAAGGCCAGCTGCGCCAGTTCGGGAAAGCGCTCCGTGATCAATTCCTCGCCGCGCGACCACAGCCAGTTCACGCCCTCGCGGCGCAGCAGCTGGGCGCGCATGCCGTCGTATTTCCATTCGACCAGCCAGTCGCCGATGTTGCCGAGACTCTGCGGCTCCGCCTGCAAGGGATGGGCGAGGAAGAACGGATACGGCTGGCCGCCGCGCAGCGCATGTTCGCCATCGGACTGCGCGGCGATCAGTTTGAGAAAACCCGCGCCCGTGGGGCTGACCTTGCCATCAGTCCAGCCCATCAGGCGCTGGGCGATCAGCTTGCTGTCGACGGCGGCAATGGAGGCCAGCGCGCGCGTCACCAGCAGTTTGGAGACGCCCACGCGAAAGCCGCCGCCGATCAGTTTGATCAACAAAAAACGTTCGCGCGTTTCCAGCTCGTCCCAGTAGGCCAGCAAGTCGGCGCGGATGGTGTCGGGCGGCGCGCCGCGCAACGACGCGATGCGCTGCTCGACCCACTCGGCCAGGCCGATGTCGCTGCGTTTGGTGGGCGCGGGCAGGATCAGGGCGATGGTTTCGGCCAGGTCGCCCACGGCGTGATAGGCCTCGTCGAACAGCCAGGCGTCAAGGCCAGCCCGCTCGGTCGCATACTCGCGCAGCAACTTGGTGGGCACGGCCTGGCGCGGCTTGCCGCCGGCCAGGAAGTACACGGCCCAGGCCGCATTCTCGGGCGAGGCGCCGCGAAAATAGGCTTGCAGGGCCGCCAGCTTGCGGCTGGTGGAGGTCGTCTCGTCGAGTTCCGCGTACAGCCGGGCAAAGTCACGCATGGGGCGCTGCCTCCTGTTGTGCCACTACGCCGTCTTCCGCCTCGTCGTCGCCATATTCCGTCTCAAAGCCGCCCGCCTGCCAGCCGTTCTGCTGCAGCCAGCGCACCATCACGGGAATCGCGCCATGCGTGACGATGATGCGTTCAGCCCGCGTGGCCGTGATCGCTTGCATCAGGCCGGGCCAGTCGGCATGGTCGGACAGGACAAAACCCCGGTCCACGCCGCGCCGCCGGCGCGCGCCGCGCAGCAGCATCCAGCCGCTGGCGAACGCATCGCTGTAGTCGCCGAAGCGCTTCATCCATGGCGAACCGGCGGCCGACGGCGGCGCGATCACCATCGCCGTTTTCAAGGCCGCCTTGTCCGTCACGTCGCTCACCATGACGGTGGCGGGCAAGGCCACGCCCGATTCGCGGTACACCTGCGTCAAGGCCTGCGCCGCGCCATGACAGATGATGGGACCGATGGAAGAATCGAGCCCGGCCAGGATGCGCTGCGCCTTGCCGAAGGCATAGCAGAACAGCACACTGGTGCGCCCTTCGGCCGCATTCCTGCGCCACCACTGGTTGATGTCATCATTGATTTCCTGCGGCGCCTGCCAGCGGTAGATGGGCAGGCCGAAGGTCGATTCCGTAATAAAAGTATCGCAGCGCACGGGCTCGAACGGTGCGCAAGTGGGGTCGGGCTGCAGCTTGTAGTCGCCCGACGCCACCCACACTTCACCGCCCACTTCCATGCGCACCTGGGCCGAACCCAGCACGTGGCCGGCCGGATGCAGCGACACGCGCACGCCGTGATGGTCGATGGTCTCGCCATACGCGAGGCCCTGGATGGACACGGCGCCCAGACGCGCGCGCAGCACCTGCTCGCCGGGCGCGGCGCACAGGTAATGCCGGTGACCAACTCTCGCATGGTCGGCGTGCGCATGCGTGATGATGGCGCGCTCGACGGGGCGCCACGGGTCGATGTAGAACTGCCCCGGCACACAGTACAAGCCCTCCTTGCGTACCACCACCATGTCTGCCATGCCCTGCTCCCTGCCTTGAAAAAAGCGCGTTGGAATGGGCTGATTCTAGCGCTCTTGCGCCAAATCACTGTTCGGCAGCGCACCATGGCTTCACGCGGGAACGACGAACTCCGCCATGAAGGTACGCGTGGTGTTTTCCGGAAAGGCAATCGTGACCTGGTCGCCCGCCACGGACAGCACGGTGCCGATCTGGTAGCGCGGTACGCGCACGCGGCTGCCGACGGCGATCTGGGGCGCCGGCGCGGGCGGCGGCGCTTCAGCAGGCGCGGGAGGGAACTCGTCGAGGGAGATGGGCGCGGCCAGCGCGGGCGGCGACAGGCAATTGTCGCAGGTGCAGCAGCGCTCAAAATCGTCCGCATCGCCGGCATCGCCAAAGTAATCGAGCAGCAGTTTCCAGCGGCACAGGCCGCTTTGCGCATACGCCACCATTTGCTCGAGCGCCTGCTTGTCGCGCTCCTGCTTGTCGACGTAGACTTGCGCTAGCTGCGCATACGAAGGCGTGGCGGACGACGGCGCTGTCAAGCGGTAGCCCAGCTTGCGGTCCTGGCGCAGCAGCTTGCCGTCCTTTAACAATTTCAGGCAGACCTTCAAATGGCCGTCGGAAAACTCGGGCAGGCTGGACGCCAGCGCAGCGAACGCAAACGTGGCCGGTAATTCTTGCGCGGCCGCCACGATGGCCGCCAGTTCTTCCGCCGTGGGATAGTGCTTGGCCAGAAAGAATTGCTGCACCCGCTTGTCTTCCTGGAAATACAGCAAGGTGCAGTCGGCGGGCAAGCCGTCGCGTCCCGCCCGGCCCGATTCCTGGTAGTACGCTTCCAGGTTGGCCGGCACCTGCAAGTGGATGACGAAGCGCGTGTCGGGCTTGTCGATGCCCATGCCGAAGGCGTTGGTGGCGACCATGATGCGGCGTTCGCCATTCATGAACAAATCCTGGTTGTGCTTGCGCTCGCGCGCCGCCAGCTTGCCGTGGTAGCACGTGACGCTCTCGCCCAATTCGCCCAGCCGCGCCGCCAGATCCTCGACGGCCTTGACGGTGGCCGCATACACGATGCCCACGCCGGCCGTCTCGCGCAGCAGGCGCAAGACTTCGTCCTGTTTCTCTCCGGCATTCGTGACCTGGATCACGCGGTAGCGCAAATTGGCGCGGTAGATGCCCGTATTGATGACCTGCAGCTTGCGCGCTTCCAGCTGCGTGTCGATATCGTCGATCACTTCTGCGGTGGCCGTGGCCGTCAGTGCCAGCACGGGCGGACGGCCCAGCGCGCGCAGGGCAGCCGCGATTTCCAGGTAGGCGGGACGGAAGTCGTGGCCCCACTGGGAAATGCAATGGGCTTCATCGATGACGACCAGGATGGGCGGCGCACTGGCCAGCAGGGACAGAAAATCGGCGCTCGCCAGACGTTCCGGCGTGCAAAAGATGATGAGCCTGCCGCCCTGGCTGATGCGGGCGATGGCCTCGTCCTCTTCCGCGCGCGACAGGCTGCTGTTGAGCTGCACGGCCGTGATACCCAGTTCATGCAGCTTTTCCAGCTGGTCTTTCATCAGCGAAATCAGCGGCGACACGACCAAAGTGGCGCCCGGCAATAGCGCGGCGGGTAGCTGGTAGCACAGCGACTTGCCGCTGCCGGTGGGCATGATGGCCAGAGTGTCGCGCCCGGCCAGCACGCTGTCGATGACGTCTTGCTGGCCCGTGCGCAGCCGCGTCACGCCAAAGACCGTGCGCAGCAGACGCTGTATGTGCTTGCCGGACTTGCCGGATTGGTTCGCAGTAGCCTGCATGATTGCCATCCCAAAAGTAAAAGCGCCATGCCGGCGCCCTTGCGCCTGGCTGCAGTTACTTTACGGCCGGGCCTGGCGCGCCGCCATAGGACGGCTGCCACAGCCCGTGTAGGACTTCAAGAAGTAAACAGGATGGCCCAGAACAGCATCAGCAAGCCGGCTATCGACACGCACCACACGAGCGTGCGCACGACGGGCACGCCAAACGCGTACAGGGGTAAATACAGCACGCGCGCGGCCAGGTACAGGGCGGCGCCATACAGGGTGAGCGCGCTTTCCTGCGCCGTCACGTGGGCGATCAGCACGGCGGCGGCGAACAGGGGCAAGGTTTCGAACAGGTTCGCCTGGGCCCGCCGCAAGCGGGCCGTGATCTTGCCCACGGGCGGCCCGTCGCCGTCGCGCGCGCTCACGTTATAGGCCGTGCCCGTTTCGCGCGTGCGAAACAGCGCGGGCAGGAGGATTTGCACCAGCGCCAGCACCAAAGTACAAGCCAGCATCGTCAGTTCAGGAGTCATGCCTTACCTCTGCGGGTGAGACGGGCAAGCCATGCCGGCGCGTGCCCGTCAGGGTTGGTCGAGTGCCGCTTGCAACTCCATCAAATCATAAGGCTTGCGCAAGACGCTGGCGGAAAAGCCCAGCTCATCCATCGATTCCTTGCCATAGCCAGTGGAAAAGATGATGCGCATGTCCGGTTTGTCGCGCAGCACCATGCGCGCCAGCGCGATGCCGGACATGCCGGGCAGGCTGACATCCGTAAACAGGATATCGAAGTCTTGCTCGTTGAGCAATTCCCACGCCGCTTCGCCATCGGACACGCCGCTGACCGTGTGGCCCAGCATGCCCACCAGTTCGCACACCATCAGCTGGGAATCGAGATTGTCTTCCACCACGAGTATTTTCATCGATGTCGGCATGTCACCCTGCGGTGTTGGCGCATGGCCCGTCAAGTCCAGCCCCGGCGTGCCGCCGCCCAGCACGCTGGACGCCGTGCTGCCGTCCGCCTGAATGCCGGCCACCGGCGCGCCGGACCGCTCAAACTGGCGCGCACGCATTTGCTGCTGGCGATTGGCCAGCACATGGCGCAGCTTGCGTGCCAGCTCTTCGCGCCGGTATGGTTTGCTGAGCAATTCCACTCCCGCGTCGAGCCTGCCTTCGTGCACGATGACATCCTGCGCGTAGCCCGACGTAAACAGCACGGCGATATCGGGCTGCAATTGGCGCGCCTGCAGCGCCATCTCCGTGCTGCTGACGGGACCGGGCATGATCACGTCCGTAAACAGCAAATCGATCTGCGCGCCGCTGTGCAGCACGGCCAACGCGCTTTCGCCATCCTCGGCCTTGAGCACCTGGTAGCCCAGCGCCCCGAGCATGTCGACCACGGTGGTGCGCACACCGACGTCGTCTTCCACCACCAGCACCGTTTCCGTGCCGCCCGTGACGACGCCGCTCAATTCCAGTTCCTCGTCCGCTTCCGCCATCAGGGAGCGGGGCAAATAGATTTTGACTCCCGTGCCCACGCCAGGTTCACTGTAAATGCGGATATGGCCGCGGCTTTGCGTGACGAAGCCATACGCCATCGACAAACCCAGGCCCGTGCCCGCGCCTTCCGGCTTCGTCGTGAAAAACGGCTCGAACGCGCGCTGCAGGACGGCGCCGCTCATGCCGCGGCCCGTGTCCGTCACCGACAGCATCACGTACTGGCCGGCCGGTACATCGACCAGGTTGTGCACATACTGTTCGTCGAGCACGACATTGCCCAGCTCGATGGTCAGCTTGCCCGCGCCATCCATGGCGTCGCGCGCATTGATGGCCAGGTTGAGGATGACGTTCTCGATCTGGCTGCGGTCGACCAGGGTATTCCACAGTCCGCCGCCGCCCACCAGCACGATGTCGATCGCTTCGCCCAGGGCGCGCCGCAACAAGGCATCCATGTTGCGCACCACGCGCGCCAGGTCGGCCACCACGGGTTTCAAGGGCTGGCGCCGCGCAAACGCCAACAGATGCGACGACAATTTGGCGCCCCGCTCGACGGCGGCGATCGCCGTGTCCAGGCGCTGGCGCATCAAGCCATCCGTGCCCGCCAGATGATGCAACAAATGCAAATTGCCGGAAATGATTTGCAGCACATTATTAAAATCGTGCGCGATCCCCCCTGTCAGTTGCCCCACGGCTTCCATCTTTTGCGCCTGGCGCAAGGCGTCTTCGGCCTTGGTGCGCTCGTTGACTTCCTGTTCGACCCGGTGCTCGAGCGTTTCGTTCAATTCATGCAGCGCTTTTTCCACGCGGCGCCGGTCCGTGATGTCCGTCTTGACGGCGATCAAGGAACGCGTATGACCTTGCTCATCGACCAGGCGGCTGACATTGCTCGACACCCACACTTGCGAACCATCGGGTTTCAGGTAGCGCTTTTCCAGCGAGAACGACTCGCCCGTTTCCACCAGGCGCTGGAACAGCACGCTGTTACCAGGCACGTCCGCCGGATGCATGATGTCATTCATGTTCAGGCTCAGCAGTTCTTCGGCGGAACGGCCCAGCATGCAGCACAGGGCGCCGTTAACGCGCTGAAAACTGCCATCAAGGCCCAGCTCGGACAAGCCCACCGACGCCTGGCCGAAAATGGCGGCCATGCGCTCCTGGCTGGCGTTCAGTTCATCCTCGATCTGGCGCCGCTCCGTCACGTCGAACGACACGCCCACGTAGCGGCGCTGGCCCGGCACGCGGCCGGCCACCACCTCGCCCTGGCGCGCGATCCAGCGCAGCGCGCCATCGGCGGGACGGCGGATGCGGTACTCCACGTATTCGAGGGGATTGGGCGCCACAGCAAGCTTGCTGGGCCCGACCTTTTGCTGGTCACGCGCATCGACCAGGCTCACCAGCAGGCGTTCCGTCACTTCTTCCTCGTCGGCAATGCCCCACAGGCGGCGGAAGGTGGGCGACACCAGCATCGCGCCCGTCTCGGGGAACCATTCGAAGGTCCCGATGCCACCGGCCTGCTGGGCCAGGCGCAAGCGTTCCTCGCCTTCCATGCGCTCGGTGACGTCGATGCCTTCGACGAGGATACCCGTAACCGCGCCCTCGTCATCCTTGATGGGCTGGTAGACGAAATCGATCTGGCGCTGCCCCGTCTGCCCATCCGCCGTCTGCAAATCCACTTTGACCTGGCGCCCCTCGTAAGGTTCGCCCGTGCGGTAGACCTGGTCGAGCAGTTCGATGAAACCTTGCTCCTTGACTTCGGGCAAGGCCGCTTCGACTGTCTTGCCCAGCAGATCGCGGTGGCCCACCAGGCGCAGATAATGTTCATTCGCCAGTTCGAACACGTGCCGCGGCCCGCGCAGCAGAGCCATGAAGCTGGGCGCCTGCTGGAACAGGGCGCGCAGCAGCGCGCGCTCCTCGCCCAGGCGGCGGTTGGCCGCGCGCACGGCCTCGCCCTCGGCCTGCAAAGTGGTGTTGAGTTCGCCCAATTCGGCCGTGGCCAGCTTCAGCTGGCGCCCCTCTTCCATGCGCGCCGTCAATTCCAGCGCCGTGCACAGCACGCCATCGATCTGGCCGTCGGCGCCATGCACGGGCGTATAAAACAGGTCGAAACAGACGTCCGCGCGCTGGCCGTCGCGCAACAGCGGCAAACAGCATTCGCGGTGCACCTGCGTCTCGCCGCGCAACCCCGCGTCGAGGATGCGCGCGTTCCAGTCCCAGATCTCGGGCCAGACGGCCGGCACCGTATCGCCCAGCGCCGCCGGATGGCGCGCCCCGGCGATGTGGATGTAGTCGTCGTTGTAAATCATCACGTGCTGCGGGCCCCACATCAGCACCATCGCCATCGGCGAATGGAGCACGATGTCGACGCTGGTGCGCAAATGGGCGGGCCAGCCATCGAGCGGGCCCAGGCAGGTGGCGGACCAGTCGCGCTGGCGCACCAGTTCGCCCATGCTGCCGCCGCCGCGCGGCCAGGCTGGCGCGCTCATGTGGCCAGTCCCGCTTGCACGCGCACCTGGCACTGGCGCGGGATGCGCACGGTCGCCAGCGTGCCCTGCGCAGCCGTCGAAGTGAGCTCGACCGTGCCACCGTGGGCCTTGACGAACATGTTGACCGTGTACAGGCCCAACCCCAGGCCCTGCCCCGTCTTGCGCTTCTCGCCCGCCTGCTGGAACGGTTCGAACAGGGTCGGCAGCAAGGCGGCGGGGATGACGCCGCGATTGGCGATGCGCAATTGAATGCTGTCCGCGTCGCGTCCGTCCAGGGCCAGTTGCACCGGCGCGCCCTGCTCGCCATGCGTGAGGGCATTGCTTAACAGATTCGAGATGACTTGCGACAACAGGCCCGCATCGCAGAGCCCGTGCAGCTCGCCCACGCTGCTGACCTCGACAAGGGCGGCCTGGCCGGCCGTCTCGAACTCGTCGACGATGGCGCGCGCCAGCGCCAGGTAGTCGTGCGTGCTGCTGCGCAACTCCATCGTGCCGGAACGGATGCGCGCTAGGTCCAGCAACTGGTCGACCATGCGCGCCATGCGCTTGGCGCTGCTTTCGATGCGCTGCGCCGTGACGACCACCTTCGGGTGATCGCTCATCATCGGCAACAGCATGGCGCCATTCATCACCACCGACAAGGGCGTGCGCAAGTCGTGGCCCAGCACGGCCGTGAACAGTTCATTCAGGTGCAATGCATGCTTGAGCTCGTCGAGCTGGGCCGACAATTCGCGTTTTTGTTGGTACAACTGGACCAGCACGGCCACCTTGCTTTGCAAGGCTTTCACGTCGATGGGCTTGTACAGGAAATCGACGGCGCCCGCCTCGTAGCCGCGGAAGCTGTAGCTCGGTTCGCGCGACGCGGCCGTGAGGAAAATCAGGGGAATGCTGCGCGTGCGCTCGCTGCCGCGTATCAGCTCGGCCAGTTCGAAGCCATCCATCTGCGGCATTTGCACGTCGATCAGGGCCAGCGCCACGTCGTGTATCAACAGCAATTCCAGCGCTTGCGCGCCCGAGCTTGCCTTCAGGATGACAATACCGGGCCGTGCCAGCACGGCTTCGGCGGCGACCAGGTTTTGCGCGATGTCGTCAACGACGAGGATATGGATAGGTGCGGTCACGGGGTCATCTTCAGGCATCGCAACGGCAAGATGCCATCGTGTTTCGATATGGACATAAACATTGTTTCAATTCTCACATATATTACACGCACTGCACTATTTCGATTCACTTGTGTTCGCCATCGCCGAGCAATGCCAGGCTGGCAGCCATCTGCGGCAAATCGAGCACGCGGTCGGCGCCGGCCCGCTTGAGCGCGGCCGCCGGCATGATGCCACAACTGGCCCGCTGCGGGTCTTGCACCCAGGCACTGCCACCCAGTTGCCGCACGCGCGCCAGACCGGCCGCGCCATCGGCCGAGGCGCCCGTCAGGATGATGGCCAGCATGGCGCGCCTATAGGCCAGGGCCGCCGTTTCCAGCAGGACGTCGATGGATGGGCGCGAAAAATACACGGGCGCTTCCTGCGACAGGGAAAAACAGCCATCGGGTTCCACTTGCAGGTGGTAATCGGGCGGGGCGAAATACACGGTGCCGGCTTGCAGCGGTTCCTTGTCCTGCGCCTCGCGCAAGGGCAGCTGGCAACGTTCCGCATACAGATGCGGCAACTGGCTCGAGCGGCCCGGCGCCAGGTGCAGCACCACCACCACGGTGGCGCGGCAGGCAGCGGGCAAGGCGCGCAGCACGATGCCCAGCGCTTCCACGCCGCCGGCCGAGGCGCCGATGGCGATCAGGCGCAGGCCGGCGGGCGGTGGCGCCACGTCGCAGCTTGGCAGCATGTCAGGCACGCTGGAAGATGCGTTCAGCCGGGCTCAGCTCGTTGAAGCTGGCCGCATGGCGGCTGAAATGCAGGCTTTCCTTCATGCCCAGCCCCAGGAAACCCCGGTTCACCAGTGCTTCGTGGAACAGGCCCAGGCTGCGGTCTTGCAAGTCTTTATTGAAGTAAATCATGACGTTACGGCAGGAAACCATGTGCACCTCCGAAAACACGCTGTCCGTCGCCAGGCTGTGGTCGGCGAAGACGAACTGGCGCCGCAAGCGCCGCTCAAAGATGGCGCCCTTGTAGGCCGCCGTGTAATAGTCGGACAGCGAGCGCTTGCCGCCGGCCAGCTGGTAATTCTCGCTGAACTGGGCGATGCGCTCGATCGGATAAATGCCTGCCTCCGCGGCGGCCAGCGCTTCCACGTTGATGTCCGTCGCGTAAATCATGCTGCGCTCAAGCAAGCCTTCCTCTTCCAGCAAGATGGCCAGCGACCATACCTCTTCGCCGCTGCTGCAGCCGGCCACCCAGATCTTGATGGAAGGATAGGTATGCAGGATGGGCACGACTTTTTCGCGCAAGGCGCGGAAGTAGGCGGGATCGCGGAACATCTCGCTCACTTGCACCGTAAAAAACTGCAGCATCTGCGCGAACATGGCCGGCTCGTGCAAGATGCGGTCCTGCAATTGCGACAGACTGGCGCAGCCGAAGCGCTCCATGGCCTGGCGCATGCGCCGGCGCAGCGATGCCACGGAATAATCGCGGAAATCGTGCTGATAGCGCAGCAGTATTCCCTCAAGCAATAACTTCAGTTCTATATCGAAAATATCGTCATCTAACAACATCCACCTCATCGGATACCTGACCGTTGAACACAGTGCAACGTACACCATGCAGTCACTGCAAATGCTAGCAGATCACCGGCAATTATCCCGCAGAGAAAGTATCAGTTAGGTACGCTGGCGTACACTCGCACGTCTTTTTTCAGGCATCCACGCCCTTCATGCCCTCCTCCGTATAGCGCGCACCGGCCGCCATGCCCAAGGGAAAGGCGGCGTTCATCGCCGCCAGTTCCGCCCCGTCCAGCCGCACGGTCAGCGCGCCGAGGTTGTCGTGCAGATACGCGATGCGCTTGGTACCGGGGATGGGAATGACGTCATCGCCTTGCGCCAGCAGCCAGGCCAGCGCCAGCTGGCCCGGCGTGCAGCCTTTTGCGCGCGCCATGTCCCGGACTTGCGCGACGATGGCCTGGTTGCGCGCCAGGTTATCGGCCGCAAAGCGGGGATTGAAGTGGCGGAAATCATCTGCGTCCAGGCTGGCCGCATCGGCAATGGCGCCCGTCAGGAAACCGCGCCCCAGCGGACTGTAGGCAAAGAAACTGGCGCCCATGTCGCGGCAGGCGGCCAGCACGCCCTGCTCCGGTTCGCGCGTCCACAGCGAGTATTCGCTCTGCACGGCCGCCACGGGGCAGATGGCCGCCGCGCGCCGCAAGGTGGCGGCGCTCACTTCGCACAGGCCCACGGCGCGGATCTTGCCCTCTTGCCGCAGTTGCGCCAGCGCCCCCATCGACTCGCCCAGTGGCGTCTCGAGGTTCAGGCGGTGCAGGTAGAACAGGTCGATGCTCTCCACGCCCAGGCGCGCCAGCGACGCTTCGCACGCCTGGCGGATGTAGGCGGGGGAATTGTCGACGCGGCGCGCATAACTGCCCGCCTCGCGCGCCAGGCCGCATTTGGTGGCGACCAGAGCCTGGCCCCGGTGGCGCGTCAGGAAGCGTCCCAGCAATTGCTCGTTGTGGCCGAAACCGTAGGCGTCGGCCGTGTCGAACAGGGTCACGCCGGCCGCCAGGGCCGCTTCCAGTGTCGCCAGGGATTGCGCCTCGTCCGTGGCACCATAGAACTCCGACATGCCCATGCAGCCCAGGCCCAATGCCGAGCTGGTCAAGCCGCTATTGCCGATCCGTCGTTGTTGCAGTTGCATGTTGATCTCCCTCAAGTGTCAATGCGGCCAGTCTGGAGCACGCCGGCTGGCAAGGGAATGCCTGATTTCGTGATACCTTTATGGTATGAGAGCCCTCGATACCCATGCCCTGACCCTGTTTTGCGCCGTCGCCCGCTGCCTGAACTTTCGCCAGGCGGCGGAGCAATTGCACATGACCCAGCCGCCCTTGTCGCGCGCCATCAAGGGGCTGGAAGACAAGCTGGGCGCACGCCTGTTCGAGCGCGACACGCAAGGCGTGGCCTTGACGCCAGCGGGCCGCACCCTGCTGCCGCAGGCACTGCACATCCTCGATTTGCTGGAGACGGCGCAAGCGTCGCTGCAGCGCGATGCTACCCCCGCGCGCCTGCGCCTGGGCTTGACGAGCTCCGTGGCGGCCGGCCTGTTCCGTCCGCTGCTGGCGGCGCTGGAGGAGCAGCTGGGCAATGTCCGTCTGGAATTGACGGCGGCACCGTCGCCGCGTCTGGTGGCTAGCGTGCGCAAGGGCCAGCTCGATGCGGCCCTGCTTGCGCTACCCAGCGCCACGTTCGAACTGGCCGTGCAGCCGCTGGCGCGCCAGGCCATGATGCTGGCCCTGCCCGCCGGCCACCGGCTGGCGAAGAAGCGCAAGCTCAGCCTGGCCGACATTTCGATGGAATCCGTCTACTGGTTCGAAAGGGCGCGCCAGCCCGCCTTCTTCGACCATTGCCAGCAAGTGTTTCGCCGGCATGGCTTCGCGCCGCATTTCCTGCGTGAAGCGCCCGATCACCATGTGCTGCTCGGCGACGTGGCGGCCGGCAAGGGCATGGCCCTGCTGGCCGACTCCTTCCGCGCGCTGCGCCTGGACGGCGTGGCCTACCGAAAATTGGTGGAGGGCGAGGAATTGGCGGCCGGCATCGGCCTGGCCTGGCAGGCCGATACGGGCCATGCGTCCCTGCCCCTGTTGCGCCAACTGGCGCAAGAACATCTGAACATCAGTTGCCGGCCTTGACGGCGATGAATTCGCCCTTGCCGACGGTGGCCAGGCACGTCGTGTAGCGGCTGTCGGCGCGGATGGCCTCAAGAAACTCCGCCATGTCCGCGTAGTGCGAACTGGCGTTATCGACCACCAGCACGCCGCCGGCCGCCAGCGCGCGGTCCAGCTGCGGCCACCACTGCGCGTATTGCTGGCGCGCGGAATCGAGGAAGATGAAATCGTAGGCGCCGTCGGCCGCATCGCGCAGCACGTCGCCCGCGTCCGCCAGCAGCTGACCGATCACGCCTTGCAATTGCGCGCGCACAAAGTTGGCATGCGCCATGTCGAACTTGTCCTGCGCCTTTTCCACCGTCACCACCTTGCCGCCCAGCGCCTGCACGGCGCGCGCCAGCCACAGGGTGGAATAGCCGTTCGACGTGCCGATTTCCAGCACCCGCCGCGCGCCGCGCGCGTGCACCATCACGGCCAGCAATTCGCCCGTGTCGCGCGTGATATTGAGCATGCGGCTGGTCCGCTCCGCATGCGCCGCATCATTGCTATTGCCGAATGCTTCCAGTTCACTCAACAGTGTATCGATGCTGGGCATGGCGCCTCCTTGCTCAAAACACCAGCATAGCAAAAAAACTATGCCGGTGCGCGGCGCAACGGACGTTTCAGATACTGCACCATCACCACGCCCAGCAGGGTCACGCCGCCGCCGATCACGTCGTAGCTGTGCAGGGTTTCACCGAGGAACAGCATGGCGATGATCACCGTGAACACGGGCAGCAAGTTCATCAAGGTCGTGGCGCGGCTCGGTCCCAGCTTGGCCAGGCCATGCATCCACAAAAACGGCGCGAGGATGGAAGCGGGAATGCCGGCAAACAGTACCAGCGGCAAGCCGGCACTGGTGACGGGCGGCGCGGACTGGCTCAGGTAATACACGAACAGCACGGGCACGGCGCACCAGACCTGGATCAGCAAGGAATGCCAGTTATTCAGGGGAATCTTCCAGCGCTTGAGCAGCACGCCATAGCCCGCATATGACAGGCACGCCAGCAGCATCAGGGCGTCGCCCACGGCCGCGCCATGGGCCAGCAGGGCGGCCGGGTCGCCATGACTGAGCAGATAGCCCAGTCCCAGCAGCGACATCAGACCGCCGAACACGCCGCCCACGGTGGGCGCCTCACCCAGCAGCAAGACGGACAGGCCGACGGCCAGCAAGGGCATCATCGACGCCAAAATGCCCATATTGGTGGCCGTCGTCGTTTGCGCGGCGATGTAGGCGAGGCACTGGTACATGACCATGCCCAGCATGCCCAGCACAAACAGTTTGCCAAGGTAGGGCTTCACCACGGCCCGCTGCTTCCATACGGGACGGGCGAACACCAGCGCCAGCAGCACGCCGGCCAGCAGCCAGCGGTAGAACGAGATGGCGGCCGGATCGATCACGCCCACGGCCATCTTGCTGACGATGGTATTGATGGCCCAGATCAGCACGGCGATCACGGGTAACAGATAGTGCTTCACTTGCATGCGGCGTACTCCAGTATTCAAGACCGCCATTTTCGCATGGTCCGATTCCATGGATATAATGAATATCGGACAATCGATGCGAAGAACAGGACAAAAACACCATGGCCAGCAACCAGCATTTCCCCGCCGTTTCCGACACCCTGCCCCATCCCGTGTATTTCCGCCTCGACGATTACCGCGCGCACCAGCAGTTCGATTACCAGAGCCATCCTTGGGGACAGCTCACGTATTGCTCCACGGGCGTGATGGAAATCATGGTCGCGGGCCAGCGCTACCTGTCGCCGCCCCAGTACGCCGTGTGGATACCGCCCGAGACTTTGCACGACGGCTATATCCGCCAGGATGTCGTGTTTCACTCGGCCTACATCGACGCCAGCCTGTGCGCGCAGTTGCCGGCCCAGCCGTGCGCGCTGGTCATGAGCCCCCTGCTCAAAGCCATCCTCGGCGACTTTGCCGGGCGCCATGTCACCACGCCCGCCACCGAAGCAGACCAGCGCCTGGCGCAGGTGCTGGTCGACCAGCTGCAACTGGCGCCGTGCAGCCGCAACTACCTGCCCGGCAGCGACGAACCCGTCATCGCGGCGCTGCTGGCCGCCCTGCAGGCGGAGCCGGGCAGTAACCGCTCACTGGCGGAGTGGGCCGCGCAACTGCACGTGACCGAGCGCACCCTGGCGCGCCGCTGCCAGCGCGAACTGGGCATGCCGTTCGGCGAATGGCGCCAGCGCCAGCGCTTCCTGGCCGCCCTGCCCCTGCTGGAACAGGGAGACACCGTGCAGGCGATCGCGCTGGAACTGGGCTACAGCACGGCCTCGGCCTTCATCGCCATGTTTCGCCGCCAGAGCGGCGGCACGCCCGACCAGTTCCGCCGCGGCCTGCGCTGAAAAAGCGGATCCGCTTTGTCATGGTTTGTCATATGGGGATGCTAAAATTCAAACATCTTTCCAGAGAGCAAAAGGACGCGCATGAACCCCAGCACCGAGACGACCCATGAAACCCCAGGCAGCGAGGATGCGCCGCAGGTGACGGAGACGGTCGTGACGGCGCCAGCGCCCCTCCGGCTCGACAAGGAAGAGATACCCACGGTATTGGGCAAGCTGCGCACCCTGGTGCAGGACAAGACGCGTTTCGAGCCGCACGACATCACGCCGCTGGCCGAGGAAGACGTGCTGCAGGAGTTTTCCCTGCAAGCGAACTACGCGCTCGAAGCGCGCTTCGAACAGCGCGTCATCAATGGCTATTTCACGCCGGCGGGCAATGACTGCCGCTGTGGCTCCCACGAGGTGGGAGCGCTCGCTCACGCGCAGGAAAAGGAAAGACTGCGCCGCGCGGCGGGCAAGCTCGACAATGCCTTGCGCCAGGCAGGCCAGGCCTACAACGGCGTCGAAGCGGGCGTCTACCTGCCGCACGCCGTCAAGTACTGGCACCTGGACACCTGCAGCAACTGCACCGGCAAAGGCCGCATCGGCTGCCACACCTGTTATGGCGCGACGACGGAAACGTGCTGGAGCTGCCACGGCGGGCGCACCGTCAGCTGCGACGCGTATGGCTGCTACGGCAGCGGCAAGGTGTCGTGCTCGTATTGCAGCGGCAGCGGCACGGTGTCCGAGCAAGTCACCGATTACATCACGGTGCAAGTGCCCACTACCACCTACAGCAACGGCAGCTCGCACACCAGCTACCACAGCGAGACGCGGCCCCAGTACCGCACCGAATACCGTAATTGCTACCATTGCAGCTTCGGCAAGGTCAGCTGCAACACTTGCCACGGTTCCGGCAGCATCAATTGC
The DNA here is from genome assembly GCF_013372745.1 of Janthinobacterium sp. BJB401. Lineage (NCBI taxonomy): Bacteria > Pseudomonadati > Pseudomonadota > Betaproteobacteria > Burkholderiales > Oxalobacteraceae > Janthinobacterium > Janthinobacterium sp. BJB401. The sequence goes on from NZ_JABXFH010000016.1 coordinate 44,800, forward strand.
GGCACCTGCCGCGCCAGCGGCAAGGTGACTTGCCGCACCTGCAGCGGCGTGGGCGACTTGCGCTGCAACCCGTGCGACGGTTCCGGCAAGGTGGGCAAGGCGGCCTGGGTCGACGTGCACGTGGCGCCCGGCTACAGCGTCAGCCTGCCCAAGCAGGCGCCCGACGATGCGCGCCGCATCCGCGACAAGGAGAGCGTGCACTCACTGGCCGCCATTGCCAGCAGCCTGGCACTGGCGAAAGTGAGCATTTACAATGAAGACCAGCCGCAGGAAGTCGACGCACTGTATGCGGGCAAACTGCGCATCGTGCGCCTGGACGCATCGTGCAACGCCGAAAAGCACCACCTGGTGGCGTACGGCACGGATCTGCGCTGGCTGACCCTGGACGACATCGTGGAAAAGCTGCTGCGCGGCGACCTCAAGGCGCTCAGCGATGCGCTGGCCGGCAGCGCCGACGACGGCCTGTTCTCGGCCCATGTGCAGGGTTTGCTGACGCCGCTGCGCGACGTGGCCGCCTCGGAACTGAACGCGGACGTGATTGAATCGGTGCTCAGCGGAGTAACCGACCACGCGCACGTCGACGTCGTCTCCGCCGAGTATGCGCAAAATGTGCGCACCTGCGTGCTGGGCGCCTTGCGCCAGGTCTACACGCGGCTGGCCAAGCAGTTCTGGTGGAAAAGCGCGCTGGCCGCCCTGGCCGCCGTCATCGCCACCTGGTTTTTCGCGGGACGCGGCGCGGCCGCCGTCGCCGGCCTGCTCGTCACGGGCGCTGGCTACTGGCTGTTCAACCGCAAGGTGAAAGCCGTACTGAGCGAAGCGCTGGGCGGCGAGCAGCAAGCCGAACGGGCCATGGGCATCGCCGGCAAGGGCCGCCGCAACCAGCTGGCGCACGTGCTGATCCTCGCGCCCGCCAGCCTGGCCGTGCTGGCCGCCAGTTATGGCTTGCCCGTGCGCGTGCGCCCGGTGTCCGCGCCGCCGCAAGCGGCCATCGCGTCGGCGCCCGTCGCGCCCCATGCGCCAGCCGTCGTGCCGCAAGATGCGAGCAGCGCCAAAGCCGTCAAGCTGTATGAAAATGGCGACAAGGTGCAGGCGCTGGCCATGCTGGAGAACCTGGTCGGCAAGGGCGACGCCGGTGCGTATGGCCTGTATGGCTGGATGCTGCTGATGGGCGAAGGCAAACCCGGCCCCGTCACGGCGCCAACGGCGCAGCAGCGCGCAGCGCGCCAGGTGGCCGCCAAGCCGCTGATCGGCAAGGGTCTCGTGAAGAACGACAGCTATGCGCTGACGGCGAAAGGCGTGATGCTGGCCGAAGGCTGGCAGGAGCCGCGCAACATGGCGCGCGGCCTCGACCTGCTGAAACAGGCGGCCGGCAAGGGCAATGCGCAAGCCATGCACTTATTGGGCCTGTACCACGTGCGCGGCTACCAGATCCCCGTCAACCACAAGGAAGCGCGCAAATGGTTCACCCTGGCCGCCGACAAGGGCAGCGCGGGCGACATCTACAACCTGGGACTGATGGACTGGGAAGGCGCGGGACTGAAACGCCCCGACCGCGCCAGCGCCATGCAGCGCTGGAAGATCGCCGCCGCCATGGGCGAAGAGCGCGCCATCAAGGCCGTCGCCCAGGGAAAACCCTAGAGCCCTGACAAAACCGTAGCGAGCGGAAGGAAGTTGTGGTCGAGAAGCGCAACTGTACGGAGGTACAGTGAGCATCGCAGGCCACAAATTACGACGCGCAGTAGGTTTTGACAGGTGCTCTTAAGCGGCCGCCGCCAGCGCCTGTAGCGCCATCGGATTCGGCGTCGGCTCGGCGATTTTCGTCAGCAGGTTGCGGTCCGTGTGGTGGAACGGTTCGTCCTTGCCGCGGATCAGCATGACCGTGTCCTCGTCGTAGCCCCACGTGCCATCGGCGTGAATATCGACCTTGATGCGGTATTCGACGGTGGTGAACGCGTGTTCGAGGAAGGGGTTCGAGCAGATGCCGTAGGCCGTCGAATCGCGCTTGGCCACCAGTTCGAAACTGCTGGCGTCCGCCGTCGTCGTGCCGGATGCCATGGCGATCTGGCCGCGCGGGATGGCCAGCGTCTGGATCACGGCGCCCGTGGCCGGCTCCCACAGCCAGTAACCCACCTGTTCATGATACGTCTTGACCTGATCCGGCTTGGTGATGTGGATGTAGTAGCGCAAGCCGTAGAACAGTTGCGGGCCGTTGGTGACGGGGTCGATCGGCTGCAGTTCGATGCGCTCGACGAAGGCCTGCTTGCGCGGGCCGTCCGCCTTCGGCTTGACGTCCAGGCCGCGCGTGCCCGTCCAGATGCCGGCCATGCCGGTCAAGGGGCCCAGGTTGTTCAGGGTGTGCACGTCGGCGGACGGCTCGGTGTAGATATCTTCGGGAAAATCGCTCATGCGGAAGTCTTCAAAATGGGGCAACAGTGCTTGCCGCCATTGTAAGACGCGCGCCCGCCGGCGGCAAAGCGCCAGCCGTCAGGGAAACTGCGTAGTGTGGCGCTCAATGAACAGCAGGGCCGCAGCGGCCAGCGCGGGGCGCTGCGTTTCAAACACAGCTTCATCGCGCGTTTGCAGCAGGTTGGCAGCCACCTCGGGCAGGTCCAATGCACCGGTGATGATCGCCGCCACCGCGTCGATATTCGCGTACAGGGCGCTGTCGAAACCTTCCCAGTCCACATAGACCAGCCACTCGGCCAGCAGCACCATGCCGGCGACGGGCGGCGCCAGGGCCGCGATGCGATCAAGGCGCAATACGCTGTCGCTGCGGATGTCTTCCTGCTGCAGCACGGCCAGCGCCACGTGCTGCAGCGCGTCTTCCGGATCGCGCCCGTATTTGTTCAGCAGGCGCTGCGTCAGCGTGTAGCGTTCGGCGTCGATGCCGCGCAGGGCGGCCGCCACGTCGTCGTCATGCAGAGCCAGGTGGCGCGCCGCGCAAGCGACATCCACGCCGGCTTTCGCGGCGACGATATCGGTGAGCTGCTGCCGGCGCGCCTCATCCATGCTTACACCAGCGGCTCGGTCGAACCGGTCAGAGTGAAGATTTCAAAACCCGTGTCCGTCACGGCCAGCGAGTGCTCGAACTGCGCCGACAGCGAACGGTCCTTCGTCACCGTCGTCCATTTGTCGGGCAAGACCTTGACCTGGTAGCTGCCCACGTTGAGCATCGGCTCGATGGTAAAAATCATGCCCGGTTCCAGCACGATGCCCGTGCCGGCGCGGCCATAGTGCAGCACTTGCGGCGTGTCGTGAAAGACCTGGCCCACGCCATGGCCGCAGAAGTCGCGCACGGAGGAAAAGCCCTGCGCCTTGGCCACCGCTTCGATGGCGGCGCCCACATCGCCCAAAGTCGCGCCCGGACGCACGGTGTGGATGCCGGCCATCATGGCGTCATACGCCGTGTTGACGAGGCGGTTGGCCAGGATGGAGACGGCGCCCACCTTGAAGGTGCGGCTGGTGTCGCCGAACCAGCCCTGGAACTTCGGCGTCACGTCGATGTTGAGGATGTCGCCCACTTTGAGGATCTTGGTCTCGGACGGGATGCCGTGCGTGACCACGTGATTGACGGAGATGCAGCTGGCGTGCTTGTAGCCGTGGTAGTCGATGGTGCCCGGAATGGCGCCGGCGGCGCGCATGAATTCTTCGCACAGGGCGTCGAGCTTGGCCGTCGACACGCCCGGTTTCACGAAAGGCGCGATGTAGTCGAGCGTGTCGGCGGCGATGCGGCCGGCCGCGCGCATGCCGATGAAACCTTCTTCGTCGTGCAGGGGGATTTTCTTGCCGTGTTCAAGCTGGGTGGAATAGCGCATGGTTTTCTTCTTGGTTAGTGTGTGGTGTGGGCGGCCCAGCCGCGCACGGCGTCGTGCGAGGCGCGCAGCATGGCGTCGACGCTGGCCGGTATCGGCCGCTCCTGGGTCAGGTAAGGCTTGACGACGGCCACGGGGGCATCGATCAGGACGAATTTGAGCAGCATGTGATCGAGGTCCAGCTCCGTGGTGGCGGGCATGGTTTCGGCGCAGCGCACAAAGCAGGCGTCGAGCGCGGCCTGCTCTTCTTCCACGGCGGCCAGCAATTCCTCGCTGAGGCCACTGCTGAAATCGGGGCTGTCCGCGCATTGCAGCAGAAAGCGCGCATACACGGGCTTGCGCCGGCACCAGTCCAGCAAGCCGTGCACGCCAGCCCAGGTGTCGCCGCCGAGCCAGCGGCTGGCCACTTCCTCCCGGAAGTCGCTTTTCACACGCAGCCAGGCGCGCGCCAGGATGGCGTTGCGCGAATCGAAGCGGTGATACACGGAGCCGATGGGCGCACCGGCCTTGACGGCGATGGCGGCCATCGAGACGGCGCCCACGCCGCACTGGGCGGCGACGGCGATCGCGCTGTCAATAAAGTTGTTTTCGTTGAATTTTGCGAGTCTGACCATTCAAATAGAATACAGATTCTATTTGAATCCGTCAAGCGGCCCCAGATGCGCCGACAAGAGTTGCCCCGCTGCCTTACAATGGTATGCACGAACCGCTACAAGGAGAATCCGCTTGCTTACGCCCCCCTTCATCGCCTCCTCCCGCTTCGACGATCCACGCCTGGCGCTGGAACAAGTGCAAGCCATTTACCGCAGCAGCATCGAACACTTGCGCGATGCGCTGCAGCGCTTTGTCGCCGGCGAAGACATGCACGAGCGCGTGCGCGCCTGCTACCCCTTCGTGCGCATCCAGACCGACACCGTGGCGCGCGCCGACTCGCCGCTGGCCTACGGTTTTGTCGCCGGCCCCGGCGTGTTTGAAACCACCTTGACGCGCCCCGACCTGTTCGGCGATTACTACCTCGACCAATTCACCCTGCTGCTGAAAAACCATAACAGCGGCCAGAAGGTGCACCTGGAAGTGGGCGTCAGCGCCCAGCCCATTCCCGTGCATTTCTCCTTCGCCGAGCATGACCATATCGAAGGCAATATGGATGCGGGCCGCCGCCTGGCCATGCGCGACCTGTTCGACCTGCCCGACCTGTCGGCCATGGACGACGGCATCGCCAACGGCACGCACGAACCGGCGCATGGCGAAGCGCAGCCGCTGTCGCTGTTCACGGGCCCACGCGTCGATTATTCGCTGCAGCGCCTGCGCCATTACAGCGGCACGTCGCCGCAGCACTTCCAGAACTTCGTCCTGTTCACCAATTACCAGTTCTACATCGACGAATTCATCCGCCTGGGCCACGCCATGATGGACCGCGCGCCCGACGCCGCCGCGCCATCGGACGACGACGGCTACATCGCCTTTGTCGAACCGGGCAACGTCGTCACGCGCCGGGTCGGCCAGACGGTCGAGAGCGAGGATGCGCTGGGCGCCGCGCCGCCGCGCCTGCCGCAGATGCCCGCCTACCATTTGCTGCGCGCGGACGGCAGCGGCATCACCATGGTCAATATCGGCGTCGGTCCCGCCAATGCGAAGACCATCACCGACCATATCGCCGTGCTGCGCCCGCACGCCTGGCTGATGCTCGGTCATTGCGCCGGCCTGCGCACCACGCAAAGCCTGGGCGATTACGTGCTGGCGCATGCATATGTGCGCGAAGACCACGTGCTCGACGAAGACTTGCCGCTGTGGGTACCGATCCCGCCGCTGGCGGAAATCCAGCAGGCGCTGCAAACGGCCGTGGCGGAAATCACCCAGCTGACGGGACATGATCTGAAACACATCATGCGCACGGGGACCGTGGCCAGCACCGACAACCGTAACTGGGAACTGCTGCCACAGCGTACGCCGGAGCGCCGCTTCAGCCAGAGCCGCGCCATCGCGCTGGACATGGAAAGTGCGACGATCGCCGCCAACGGCTTCCGTTTCCGCGTCCCTTACGGCACCCTGCTGTGCGTCAGCGACAAGCCGCTGCACGGCGAAATCAAGCTGCCCGGCATGGCCAACCACTTCTACCGTGAACGGGTCGACCAGCACCTGCGCATCGGCATCCGCGCCGTGGAACTGCTGCGCCGCCAGGGCGTGGACCGACTGCACAGCCGCAAATTGCGCAGCTTTGCGGAAGTGGCGTTTCAGTAAGCGTGCGTCAGGGGAAAAAACGGGGATCGTAGCTCCACCGCCGGACGGTGCTGGCGGTGACCGCCGCGGCATCGGCATGGCGGGGGTTGAGCAGGACATTGTATTCGTCGGGCACGATCACGGAAGGCACCAGCAGCAAGGCGGATTTTCCCGCTGCAATCCAGCCATCGCCAGCCCGCTTGCCCGCCAGGCCGGCCGGTATGGCGTCCCAGCCGCCGGGAAATGGGTCGAGTACCTGGCGCGCATTCCATACGCCATCGGGAATGGCGATACGCACCAGGTAACGGTTGAATGGCAAGCCGCCGCCGCGCAGGTAATGCACGGTTTCCAGGGTGGCCAGGGCGATACTCGTCGAGCAATACACGACGGGCGCGCCCTTGCTGTTCCAGCGGCCACCCGTGATCCTGGCGCCGGTGCCGCTCAGGTCACTGGCGGCATAAGCTGGCGTCTCGACGGCAATACGCCAGAGCACATTCATGCATAGGCCCCGCTCTGCGTCATGGACAGCAATTCCGCCACCAGTTTTTGCCCCTCGAAGGTGTCCATGTAACTGGCCGGCGTGGCACCCGCCAGCGCAGGCAGCGGTTTGCTCAGCCAATCGGAGACCCAGCGCGCCGCGTCAAAACCGGCGGGATCGCCCGATTGTTCGACCATCGCCTGCGCCATGCCAATCAGGGTTTCAATCCCCAGCACGCGTTCCGATTCATCCTTCGACAGCAAGCTGGCGTCTTTTTCCTTGCGGCTGATGGTGGCGCGCGACAGTCCCAGGCTGGACAACAGGAATTCCTTGCTCATGCCCATGCGCGCGGACAGGCGGCTGATCGTCGAGGCTGGAATACCCCGCCGTATCAGCGCAATGCGCGCATCAGTATCAAAACCGTACAGAGTCATGCCTTCGTACAGCGTCCTCGCTTGCTGAGCCGGGACGGGAGCATCAACGTGTCGTTCCATAGCCACCTCCTTTAAGACGGCAGTATAGCTCAAATGAGGCAACCCACAAGGAAAGCACAAGGTCAAAAAAAATGCCGCTCAGCGCAAGCTGAACGGCATGAGCGGCGGCGCCGCACCACATTCCAGGAGGTTTTTTACAGGAAGCGATCCAAAATCTTGCGCGTCGTCTTGTCGATATTGAACATGTCGCGTATCAAAAAGTGGATGCCGTGGTTATCGGCGATCAAGAGCGACGCGGCGCCGATGCGGCGGATGTCTTCCTCGCCTTTCAGCACGAACTGCGTCTCGCCCCGGTCCGTGTCGACATGCCAGGTGCATGGCGTGGCGAAGCTGGACACGCTTTTCACGCGCGCGATCTCGGGCATGAATTCGCGCCCTTCCAGCTCTTCCTGCAACAGGCTGCGCGCCGGTTCCGGCAAGGCGTCGATGTGGTCGATCCACGCCACTTCCTTGCCATTGCCCAGCACCAGCGAAATGCCTTCGTCCGGCGACTGGATGGGGAAGGCGCGTACGGGCGCCACGCCTTCAAAGACCTGGCCGTCCGCGTCCGTCATCACCAGCTTGCCGAAGGTGTCGCGGCTTAATGTAAAAGTTGTACTGGCCATGCTTATTCCTTGTCATCCAGGGCGAGTTCGTTGTTGCGCGCCTGTGCTTCGTAGAGGCGGAAATAGGCGCCCTCTTTCGCCATCAGTTCATCGTGACTGCCCACTTCGACGACCTGGCCGCGGTCCAGCACCACCAGGCGGTCGGCGCGGTGCAGGGTCGACAGCCTGTGCGCGATGGCGATCGTCGTGCGGCCCTGCACCAGGTTATCCAGCGCCTTCTGGATTTCCTTCTCTGTTTCCGAGTCGACCGACGATGTCGCTTCGTCCATGATCAGGATGCGCGGATCGATCAGCAGGGCGCGGGCGATCGAGATGCGCTGGCGTTCGCCGCCGGACAAGCCCTGGCCACGCTCGCCTACCATTGAATCGTAGCCTTGCGGCAGACGCAGGATGAATTCGTGCGCATGCGCGGCGCGCGCGGCGGCGATGATGTCCTGGCGCGTCGCGTGCGGCTTGCCGTAGGCGATATTTTCCGCGATGGTGCCGAAGAACAGGAACGGCTCCTGCAGCACCAGGCCGATGTTGCGGCGGTAGTCGGACACGGCGAACGAGCGGATGTCGACGCCGTCGAGCAAGATGGCGCCTTCCGAGACGTCATAGAAACGGCAGATCAGGTTGACCAGGGTGCTCTTGCCCGAACCGCTGTGGCCCACCAGGCCGATCATCTCGCCCGCCTTGATGTTCAGGGTGATGCCCCGATTGACGGCCCGGTTGCCATAGCGGAATCCGACTTCGCGCAAATCGATCCTGCCTTCGATCTTGTCCAGCTTCACCGGCTGCGCCGGTTCCGGCACGCTCGACACGTGGTCGAGGATGTCGAAGATGCGCTTGGCGGCCGAGGCCGATTTTTGCGTCACGGAGACGATGCGGCTCATCGAATCGAGGCGGCCATAGAAGCGCGTGCTGTAGGCGATGAAGGCGGTCAGCACGCCGACGGTGATCTCGCCGCGCGACAGCTGCCAGATGCCGAAGCACCAGATGACCAGCAAACCCATCTCCGTCAGGAAGGAAACGGTGGGCGAGAACAGCGACCAGACTTTATTGAGCTTGTCGTTGACGGCCAGGTTGTGCGCGTTGGCGTCGCGGAAGCGGGCCGCTTCGCGTTTTTCCTGCGCAAACGCTTTCACCACGCGGATGCCGGGAATCGTATCGGCCAGCACGTTGGTCACTTCACTCCACACGCGGTCGATCTTTTCAAAGCCCGTGCGCAGGCGGTCGCGCACCAGGTGAATCATCCAGGCGATGAAGGGCAATGGCGCCAGGGTCATGATGGCCAGCCACGGGTTCATCGACCACAGGATCACACCCGTCATGATGATCATCAGCACGTCGGAAGCGAAATCGAGCAAATGCAGCGAGAGGAAGACGCAGATGCGGTCGCTGCCGCTGCCGATGCGCGCCATCAGGTCGCCCGTGCGCTTGCCGCCGAAAAATTCCAGCGACAGCTTCATCAGGTGTTCATACGTGGCCGAGCGCAAGTCGGCGCCCATGCGTTCGGACACCAGGGCCAGCACATACGTCTTGCCCCAGCCCAGCAGCCAGGCCAGCAGGGCCGAACCGAGCAAGCCACTCATGTAGTACACCACCAGCCATGGGTCGATATGCTTGCCGTTCTGATACGGGATCAGCACATTGTCCATCAACGGCGCCGTCAGGTAGGGCGGAATCATATGCGCGGCCGTGCTCAGCAGCATCAGCATGAAGCCCAGGGCCAGCTGGCCACGGTAGGGATGGGCGAAGCGCCACAGGCGGAACAGGGTCCAGGTCGATGGCGGCGTGTGCAGCACCTTGGCGCAGATCGGGCATTCTTCCTGCTCCGGCTCCAAAGGCGCCTTGCAGCTAGGACAGACTTCCTGCTCCGCTTCCAGCACGGGCTGGCCCGTCAGGTGGCTATCGAGGCGCTCGACGAACTGTTCCAGCACGCGGATCGCATGCAGGTTCTGGCCCAAAGTAAAGCGCCACGACGCCAGGCGGCCGTGGTCATCGAACAATTCCAGGTGGCCGACACCGGCGTGGTCGTGGTGCGTCAGGCGCAGTCCGTGGCGGAAAGACCAACTTTTCCAGACGGTATCGCCCGGCGAACGGGCCAGCAAACGCTTCTCGGTGACAACTATTATGCCTTTTGTGAAACGTAATCGCGCATCGAGGTCAACCTCAACGCTACTTAAAACGTTCTCCCCTGGAGAAAGGTTGCTCTCCACTTCCGCCAGCCAGTGTTCAGGCAGCGATGTGAGGGGAATAGTTGTTGCAGGAACACTCAGTTCAGTTGTCATCGTAAAGCATACTCCGGCTCGAGGCCAAGCCCTTCAGGGCGGGATTTGGGGGATGGGGCAGACGCCCGATCAATGTTTGTGTACTGCGCGATGGCGAGGTGGATGCACCAGTGGCAATTTCCTGTATTGTATCGAATGGATGCCTGCCGGTAAGGAATGATGGCGAAACGGCGCAAAAAAATGGGCGTCCGTCGTACAGGAGCAAGTATACAACAGCCCGCTGTTGCGCAAATGCTCCAGCTTAGCCCAGAGTCGGTATCTTTATAACAAGTATGGCAACAATTAGTAACAATTAGAATGACAACACCAGCAGAATAAGGGCAGCAAACGCGACAAGAGGCCGCTAAAAGTGGCACACTGCGCATACCCGGGATAAAGAACCAAGCACGAGCCTGAAAAGACTCTGTAGAGCCAACATAAAGTATCTGGCGCCCAGACGCCTGGCTTGTTATCAAGAAACCACTTACATGATCAAGAAGAAGAACATCGAATTTGCCCGCGTCACCCACTTGCGCGGCCCCAACATCTGGACTTACCGCCCGGTGATTGAAGCCTGGGTCGACATCGGCGAACTGGAAGACTATCCATCCAATACCCTGCCCGGCCTGTACGAGCGCCTGGTGGCGTGGCTGCCCGGCATGATCGAGCACCGCTGCGGCGTGGGCGAACGGGGCGGCTTTTTCGAGCGCCTGCGCGAAGGCACGTGGTCGGCCCACATCCTCGAACACGTCGTATTGGAACTGCAAAACCTGGCCGGCATGCGCACGGGCTTCGGCCAGACGCGCTCGACCAGCCAGCGCGGCGTCTACAAGATGGCCTTCCGCACGCGTGAAGAGCACGTGGGCCGCGCCGCCCTGGCCGCCGCGCGCACACTGCTGATGGCCGCCATCAACGATGAAGCCTACGATCTGGAAGCGGCCCTGGCGCCCCTGCGCGACATGGTCGACTCTCGCTGCCTGGGCCCGAGCACGGCCAGCATCGTCGACGCGGCCACCGAGCGCCGCATCCCGTCCCTGCGCCTGAACGACGGCAACCTGGTGCAGCTGGGCCATGGCGCCGCGCAGCGCCGCATCTGGACGGCCGAAACGGACCGCACCAGCGCGATCGCCGAAGGCATCGCTAGCGACAAGGACCTCACCAAATTCCTGCTCAAATCGTGCGGCGTGCGCGTGCCCGAAGGCAGCCTGGTGCGCAGCGCCGAAGCGGCCTGGGAAGAAGCGCAGGACATCGGCGTGCCCGTCGTCGTCAAGCCGTATGACGGCAACCATGGCCGGGGCGTGTCGCTCAACCTGATGACGGAAGCGGACGTGAAGGCCGCCTACGAACTGGCCGCGCGCAAGGGCGACAGCTCGGCCGTGCTGGTGGAAAGCTTCATCACGGGCGACGAACACCGTCTGCTCGTGGTCGGCAACAAGCTGATCGCGGCTGCCAAGGGCGAATCGCTGTGGGTCGACGGCGACGGCGTCTCGACCGTGCTGGAACTGGTCAACGCGCAGATCAATACCGACCCGCGCCGCGGCGAAGGCGAAGATTTCCCGCTGGGTACCGTCAAGCCGCACGAATCGGGTGAAATCGTGCTGGAACTGCAGCGCCAGGGCATGACCGCCCTGTCCGTGCCGCAGGCCGGCCAGAAAGTGCTGATCCAGCCGAACGGCAACGTGGCCATCGACGTCACGGACGACGTGCACCCGTCCGTCGTGCATGCGGCCTTGCTGGCCGCGCGCGTGGTGGGCCTGGACATCGCCGGCATCGACCTGGTCACCACCGACATCACGCGTCCGCTGGAAGAGCAGCGCGGCGCCATCATCGAAGTCAATGCCAGCCCCGGCCTGCTGGCGCACATCAAGCCGGGCGTGGGCCAACCCCGCCCTGTCGGTGCGGCCATCGTCGACCACCTGTTCGCGCCCGAGGAAACGGGCCGCATTCCGCTGATCGGCGTGACGGGCACGCGCGGCGCCAGCCTGATCGTGCGCATGCTGTGCAAACTGCTCAACCTGTCGGGCCTGCACACGGGCGCCGTCTGCAGCGAAGGCATGTATCTGGACCAGCGCCGTGTCGTCAGCAGCGATTGCGTGAACTGGGACGCGGGCCAGCGCCTGCTGCTCAACCGCACCGTGCAGACGGCCCTGTTCGAGAGCAATCCGCGCATGATCCTGGCCGAAGGCCTGGCCTACGACAAGTGCCAGATCGGCGTCGTCACGGACATGGGCAGCCTCGACAGCGTCAAGGATTTCGACGTACTGGACGAAGCAGGCCTGTACAAGGCCGTGCGCAGCCAGGTCGACGTGGTGGTGCCGACGGGCGTGGCCGTGCTCAACGCGGCCAACGCGCACGTGCTGGAACTGGCCGAACTGTGCGACGGCACGGTGACCCTGTATGCGCAGGACGGCGGCTTGCCAGCCATCGCGGCGCAACTGGCCGCCGGCCAGCGCGCCGTCTTCGTGCGCGGCAACCATATCGTGCTGGCCGAAGGCGGCATCGAAACGGTCTTGCTGTGCCTGGACCTGCTGAAACCGGCCACGGCCGGCAATGTCGACAGCGTGCTGGCCGTCGCGGCCGCCGCCTGGGCCCTGAACCTGCCCGTCGATTTGATCTGCGCAGGCTTGCGCACGTTTGACGCGGCCCCTGGCTGCATCGGCAACTAATCGGCAACAGGCAAAGCAGCACTCAAGCCCGGCCAGCACGGCCGGGCCCACAAGAACACAACAGGATTACGGTTTAATTATGGAAGTATCTCGCGTACGGGCCTTGCGGGGCCCTAACCTCTGGAGCCACGACACCGCCGTGGAAGCCATTGTTTCCTGCACCACGCAGGAACTCGACATCGCCCAGCTGCCCGGCTTCGAAGCCCGCCTGCGCGCACTCTTTCCGCAACTGAGCCCGCTGCAACCGCTGGGCAATTACAACGCCGCGCCGATGGCGCAGGTGCTGGAACTGGCGGCGCTGGGCCTGCAGGCGCAAGCCGGCTGTCCCGTCACCTTCAGCCGCACCACGCCGACCCTGGAAACGGGCATCTTCCAGGTCGTCGTCGAATACTCGGAAGAAGCCGTCGGCCGCCTCGCCCTGGAACTGGCGCAGAAGCTGTGCCAGGCCGCGCTCGACGATGCGCCGTTCGACCTGGCCGGCGCCCTGCACCAGTTGCAGGAACTCGATGAAGACGTGCGCCTCGGCCCATCGACGGGCGCCATCGTCAACGCCGCCGTGGCGCGCAACATCCCGTTCCGCCGCCTGACCGAAGGCAGCCTGGTGACATTCGGCTGGGGTAGCAAGCAGCGCAAGATCCAGGCCGCCGAAATGGACGGCACCAGCGCCATTGCCGAAGCCATCGCGCAAGACAAGGAACTGACCAAGAAGTTGCTGGACTCGGCCGGCGTGCCGGTGCCGCATGGCCGCGTCGCCATCGATGCGGACGACGCCTGGGCCGCCGCCTGCGAAATCGGCCTGCCCGTCGTCGTGAAACCAAAAGATGGCAACCAGGGCAAGGGCGTCACCGTCAACGTCACCACGCGCGAACAGCTGACTGCCGGCTTCCTCGCGGCGCAGGAATTCCGCGACGATATCCTCGTCGAACGCTATCTGCCTGGCCACGATTTCCGCTTGCTCGTCATCGGCAACAAGATGGTGGCAGCGGCCCGCCGCGACCCGCCGCAAGTGGTGGGCGACGGCCAGCACACGGTGCGCGAACTGGTCGACCAGGTCAACCTCGATCCACGCCGCGGCAGCGGCCACGCCACCTCGCTGACGAAGATCCGCTTCGACGACATCGCCCTGGCCAGCCTGGCCAAGCAGGGCTATGTGGCCGAATCCGTGCCGCCCGTGGGCCAGCGCGTGATCTTGCGCAATAACGCCAACCTGTCGACGGGCGGCTCGGCCACCGACGTCACCGTCGACGTGCACCCGGAAGTGGCGGCGCGCGCCGGCGCGGCCGCGCACATGGTGGGCCTGGACATCTGCGGCGTGGACGTGGTCTCCGAAAGCATTCTGAAACCGCTGGAAGAGCAGAACGCCGGCATCGTCGAAGTGAACGCCGCGCCTGGCCTGCGCATGCATTTGGCGCCGTCGTTCGGCAAGCCGCGCCCCGTCGGTGAAGCCATCATCGCCGCCATGTTCGCCGAGGGCGACGATGGCCGTATTCCCGTCGTCGCCGTCACGGGCACCAACGGCAAGACCACCACCGTGCGCCTGATCGCCCACCTGCTTACCACCTCCGGCCTGCGCACCGGCATGACCAACACGGATGGCGTGTACATCGAAGGACGCCAGATCGACAGCGGCGACTGCAGCGGCCCGCGCAGCGCGCGCAACGTGCTGCTGCACCCGGACGTGGACGCGGCCGTGTTCGAAACGGCGCGCGGCGGCATGCTGCGCGAAGGCCTGGCCTTCGATCGCTGCCAGGTTGCCGTGGTGACGAATATCGGCGCCGGCGACCACCTGGGCCTGAACTACATCACCACCGTGGAAGACCTGGCGGTATTGAAACGCGTGATCGTGCAGAACGTGGCCGACAGCGGCGTGGCCGTCCTGAACGCCACCGACCCGGCCGTAGCCCGCATGGCCAAAAATTGCAGCGGCACGGTGACCTTCTTCGCCGCCGACAAGACGCATCCCGTGATGGCCACGCACCGCGCGCAAGGCAACCGCGTCGTATACGTGGAAGACGGCAAGCTGGTCGCGGCGCAGGGCAAGGAACGCCACGAAATCGCCCTGTCGCAGGTGCCGATCACGCGCAACGGCGCCATCGGCTTCCAGGTCGACAACGTCATGGCATCGCTGGCCGCCGCCTGGGCCGTGGGCCTGGACTGGAAAACCATCGCGCTGGGCCTGAAAACCTTCGCCAATGAAGCCGACAATGCGCCGGGCCGCTTCAACGTCTTTGACTACAAGGGCGCCACCCTGATCGCCGACTACGGCCACAATCCGGACGCCATCCTGGCGCTGGTGCAGGCCGTGGAAAGCATGCCGGCCAAGCGCCGCTCGGTGGTCATCAGCGGCGCCGGCGACCGCCGCGACGAAGACATCCGCCAGCAGACGGAAATCCTCGGCGCCGCCTTCGACGACGTGCTGCTGTACCAGGATCAATGCCAGCGCGGCCGCGCCGACGGCGAAGTGGTGGCCTTGCTGCGCCAGGGCTTGAACGGCGCCAAGCGCACCACGCATATCGATGAAATCAACGGCGAATTCGTCGCCATCGACAAGGCCCTGGCGCGCCTCGGCGGAGGCGATCTGTGCCTGATCCTGATCGACCAGGTGGAAGAAGCGCTGGCGCACATCGCCAAGCGCGTCGCCGAAGCCTGAGCGTAGTCGCATCGCACACAAGGGCGGCCTGCGGGCCGCCCTTTTTATTGGCGCCCGCCACCTCCCTGCGCGCACCCGCATGGTGCAAAAGCCCCCTTGCAAGCTTGTAAATTCAGGCATGAAAATTGCACATAAGAAAACATATAGGGGCTGACAAGAAGGTGGGGCACGCATGCTGGGCAGAATCTCGCGCATGATCGGAAAATTGACGGTGGGGCGCAAACTGGCGCTGATCTATTTGCTCGACCTGTCCGCCGTCATCTTCATTTCCGGCATTCTCATCAACGAAAAATATATCGCCATCGATTTCTCGCGCAAGGAGATGGCCGGCAATGACTACATCGCCACGATCCGCGATGCGCTGCTGCCCCTGGCGCGCGGCACGGCGCAAGCGGGCGCGCAGGCCGCAGCCGTGGAGCAGGCAGAAAGCCGCTTCGGCGCCGGCATGCGCAGCGCCGAACTGAATGCGCAATTTGCCGCCCTGCTGCGCCAGGCCGGCAGCACTACCGCCCCAGCCGACGACGGCATCGCGCCCTCGCCCGCCTTTGTCGCCGGACGCGCACTGCTCACGCGCGTGGGCAACCAGTCGAACCTGATCCTCGACCCGGACCTGGATAGTTATTACACGATGTCGCTGGTGATCCTGCGCTTTCCCGAGCTGCTGGAAGTGATCAACAGCACGCGCGCCCTGGCCCTGCAACTGGCGACGGCCGAAGGCGCGCAGCGCCAGCGCCTGCAGACCCAGTTCCTGATCCTGGAAGGGCGCATGGACGCCACCATGGGCGGCATCGGCAGCGACTATACGGAAGCGTTCGCGGCCAGCACGCCGCTGCTGCGCCAGCACCTGGAAGCCTCGCGCGCGGCCCTGCAGCAAGCCGTGGCGCGCTTCCGCGCCAGCACCCAGGCGCTGGCCGGCGCGCAAGTCCCCCCCGCCGGCACGCAGGCACTGCGGCGGCACGACGACGTGGCGCTCGCCGCCCTGCGCCTGGCATGGCGCGACACGGCGAATGAATTGCAGCGCCTGATCCAGCGGCGCGTGGACGGCTTTTTTACGCGCATGTGGCTGCACCTGGGCACGGCCGTGCTGCTGCTGGTGATGATACTGGGCCTGGTGTTTTTCGTCGCGCGCCAGATCGCCCTGCCCATCCGCCGCCTGGCCCGCGTGGCGCAGGAAGTGCGCGAAACGGGCGACCATAGCCTGCGCGCCGTCTGGGACAGCGAAGATGAAACGGGACGCCTGGTGCGCGCCTTCAATACCATGCTGCAGCAGCTCGACTTCCAGCGCATGGCGCAGCAGGAACTGGTGGCGCGCGCCAGCGCGGCCGATGCGCAGCGCCAGCTGGTCGATTCCATTCCCATTCCGCTGATGGTCACCTCGATCCCGCATCACCAGGTGCTGCACGCGAACCAGGCCGCGCACGCGTGGCAGGGCGGCCTGGAACTCGATCCATGGGTGGGCGGCATGAGTCCGCAAGCCCGTTCGCGCTTCTTCCAGCGCTTGAGCGACCTGGGCGCCGTCGATGAATTCGAGGTGTGCTGGAGCGGCGGCGGCACGCCCACGTGGGCCCTGATTTCCGCGCGCCTGATCGACTACCAGGGCCAGCGCGCCGTGCTGTCGACCTTCACGCCGATCAACAAGATGAAGCTGATGGAGTCGCGCCTGGAACTGTGGGCCAAGGTCTTCGAGGCGTCGGCCGAAAGCCTGATCGTGATGGACGCCGGCATGCGCATCATCACCGTCAACCAGGCCTTCCGCCGCCATTCGCTGTACGACATGGTGGAGCTGATCGGCAAGCGCCCCGCCTTCCTGCTCGCGCCCGACAACAGTCCCGAACAGCTCGACAGCCTGCGCCGGACCCTGGCGCGGCGCGGCTACTGGCAGGGCGAGATCCGGGTGCAGCGCAAGTCGCTGGAAAGCTATCCCGCCTGGCTGGTGATGAACGCCGTGCGCGGCCTCGATGGCGTCACCACGCATTTTATCGCCAGCTCGCTCGACATCAGCGAACGCAAGGCCAGCGAGCGGCAGATCGAGCACATGGCCCACCACGACGCGCTGACGGGACTGGCGAACCGCCACGTGTCGAAACTGCGCCTGGCCGCCGCCATCGCGCAGGCGCGCCGCAGCGGCGAAAAGGTGGGCGTGCTGTTCGTCGACCTGGACCGCTTCAAGCACGTCAATGACGCGCTGGGCCACCATGTGGGCGACGCGCTGCTGCAATCGGTCTCAAAGCGCCTGTTGCAACTGGTGCGCGAAGGCGACACCGTCAGCCGCCTGGGCGGCGATGAATTCGTCGTCATCCTCAACGGCGTCGGCGACGCCGCAGCCATCGCCGTCCTGCTCGACACGCGGCTGATACCGGCCATGCGCGAGCCGCACCAGGTGGAAGGCAACGCGCTGTATGTCTCGTGCAGCGTGGGCGTCGCCGTCTACCCGGACCACGGCGACGACATGGATACCCTGATGCGCCACGCCGATGCGGCCATGTACCAGGCCAAGAGCGGCGGGCGCGATCACGCGCGCATGTTCACGCCGCAGATGCAGGAGCAGCAGTTGCAGCAGCTGCACCTGGAAAGCGATCTGCGCCACGCCATCGAGCGGCAGGAACTGGTGCTGTACTACCAGCCGCGCATCGATGCGAAAAGCAGCCGCCTGAATGGCGTGGAAAGCCTGATCCGCTGGCAGCATCCGCAGCACGGCCTGATCGCGCCCGACAGCTTCATTCCCGCCGCCGAGGAATCGGGCCTGATCGTCTCCATCGGCGCGTGGGTCATCCGCGAAGCATGCCGCCAGCAACTGGCCTGGCGCGAGGCGGGCGCGGGCGACATCGCCGTGTCGATCAACCTGTCGGCCATCCAGCTGAAAAACGGCGGCCTGGTGGCCACCTTGCGCGAGGTGCTGCGCGAGTTTCCCGTCACGCCGGGACAGATCGAATTCGAACTGACCGAATCGATCCTGATGGACAACGTGGACGACACCATCGCCACTCTGCACGCCATCAAGGCGCTGGGTTTTGCGCTGTCGATCGACGATTTCGGCACCGGCTATTCGAGCCTGAACTACCTGTGCCGCTTCCCGCTCGACAAGCTGAAAATCGACATGAGCTTCGTGCAGGACATCCACGGTTCACCGCAGAATCTGGCGGTGACGAAAACCATCATCGGCCTGGGCCACACGCTGGGCTTGACGGTCACCGCCGAGGGCGTGGAAAGCGCGGCCGATGCCGACGTGCTGCGCCACGCCGGCTGCGATGAATTACAAGGGTATTACTTCGCCCGTCCCATGCCGCAGGCGCACTTCATGGCCTGGCTGGCGCACAGCGCCGCGCCCTGCGCCGCCTGACACTGCCTGTGGAGCGTCCGCAACGCGCACGCGCCAGTTGCGGCAACGCGCGGCGCGCCGCCAGGGCGCATGAATGCAGCAGGGATACCGGAAATGGTATTGACATCGCAAAAGAAGTCATTTGTGGGGCAAAGTCATTCCCACCTACCATGTTTCTGAGCAAGTTCCAGCTCTGGCGGCGACTGCCGCAGCGTTCTCAACATAACTAAAATACAGGTGGAGACAAGATGAAGCAATTGATGGCAACGGGCACCCGCACGTCCGCACAAAACACACGCTTGGCCTTGAAGGCGACGGTGGCCGCGCTGGCCGGCGCAGGCCTGCTGAGCAGCGCTTCCGTCTGGGCGCAACAGGCGCCCGCCGTGGACACGCCAGCGGAAGAAACGGCACCGGCAGCAGCACCAGCCGCGGCGGCAGACAATGGCGGCATCGCCGTCGTCGCCGTCACGGGCGTGCGCAGAGCCGCACAGAGCGCGCAGACGATCAAGAAAAACAACGACCAGGTGGTCGACTCCATCGTCGCCGATGAAATCGGCAAATTCCCCGACAAGAACGTGGCCGAAATCCTCGGCCGCGTGACGGGCGTGCAGATCCGCCGCGAGGGCGGCGAGGCTGGCACCGTCATCATCCGCGGCTTGCCCGGCGTGGTGACCCTGCTCAATGGCCGCGAAATGTTTACCTCCGTGGGCCGCAGCCTGTACCTGGCCGACATTCCGACGGCCATGCTGCAGCGCGTGGACGTGTACAAATCGCAGGGCGCCGACATGGTCGAAGGCGGCACGGCCGGCGTGATCGACGTGCGCACCAACCGACCGTTCGACTTCAAGGGCTTTACGGCATCGGGCAACGTGCGCGCCGAGCACCGCGACAAGTCCGGCTCGACGGACCCGAACGTCGGCGGCATGGTCTCGAACCGCTGGAAGACCCAATACGGCGAATTCGGCGCCCTGCTCGGCCTGTCCTACCAGCGCGGCAGATACTATGACGAGACGATCTGGAACGCCGAACCCGTCAAGCGCCCCGAAGCGGGCAACATCACGGGTCCCGATTCCGTCGGCATGATCCCCACCGTGGGCGACCGCAAGCGCTACGCGGCCAACGCCGCCTTCCAGTGGCGCCCGAACTCGCAGGTGGAAGTGTATGCGGAAGGCATGTCGACCCTGATCAAGCACGCGTTCGACAGCCAGTTCTTCGTCGGTTCGCTGCCCTGGGGCCAGAACCCGGACATCACCCTGATCCCCGGCACCAACCAGGCGGCCACGGTGGGCAAGATCGACGGCCCATGGTCGCCGTTCACGCTGGGCTCGACCCAGGCGCGGCGCGACCGCTCGATCGGTTCGCAAGGCGCCATCGGCGCGCGCTGGGACATTACGCCGCAGCTGCGCGCCACGACGGAACTGGCGCGCACGGTCAGCAACTTCGAGCGCGAATTCCCCATCCTCGACTTCCTCGCCCATCCGACCAGCGTGATCGGCAGCACGAACGTCAACGGCGGCGCGCAGATCAGCTACCCCGGCTACAACATGACGGACCCGAAGAACTACACCCTGCTCGGTTTCTACGACAATCACAACCACGACGAAGGCAGCTCGACCGACTGGCGCGGCGACGTTACCTACGACATGGACAGCACGGGCTTCTTCCGCGAATTCTCGGGCGGCGTGCGCCTGGCCAAGCGCAAGGCCGAATCGATCCGCGAAAAAAATGGCCAGGGCGGGCTGACGTCGATCATGACTGCGGACGCGATTCCCGGCCTGGCATGCACCTCGCACGACAACACGGGCAACTTCGGCCTGCAAAGCTGGCTCACACCGTGCCGCGACTTCATGCTCAACAACACGGCCGCGCTGCGCCAGCTGTTTACGGGCAGCAGCGAACGCAGTCCCGACGATCCGATGACCCACTTCAAGGACGTGGAAAAAACCAATGCCGTCTACGGCAAGGCGCGCATCGGCTTTGACCTGGCGCAGGTACCGGTCGATGGCACCCTGGGCGTGCGCGTGGTGCAGACCAAGCAGGACTTGCAGGGCAATTCCTCGCAAAACGGCATCATCACGCCCGTGCGCGTAAAAACCTCGGATACGGACGTGCTGCCCAGCATGACCCTGAAAGCCATGCTGCGCCAGGACCTGGTCGCCCGCCTGACGGCCGGCAAGGCCGTGCAGCGCCCGAACTTCGCCGATTTCAACCCCGGCGTGAGCCTGGGCCAGAGCCTGGAAATGGTGCGCCCGACGGGCGGCGGCGGCAACCCCGACCTGAAACCCGTGGAAGGCAAGAATCTCGACGTGGCGCTGGAATGGTATTTCGCGCAGACGGGCTCCGTCACGGCCACCGTGTTCCGCCACAACTTCAAGAATTACATCCTGTCCGGATCGGCCAAGGAAACGTATGGCGGCATCGAGTACGACATCACGCGTCCGCGCAACACCTCGAAGGGCCATCTGCAAGGCCTGGAAATGGCCTACCAGCAGTTCTACGACAAGCTGCCTGGCTGGATGAGCGGCCTGGGCCTGCAGGCGAACGCCACCTACATGACGGGCGAGCTGGAAGAATTGAATGGCAGCGCGCATCCGTTCACGGGCATGTCGAAATGGTCGGCCAACATCGTCGGCCTGTACGAACAGGGACCGTGGTCGGCGCGCCTGGCCTACAGCTGGCGCGACAAGTACGTCGACGACTACAACTACCGCGGCAAGGGCATCCACCTGACCGTGGCGCCCACGAAAACCCTGGACGCGTCGGTGTCGTACAAGCTCAATCCGAACACCACGGTGACCCTGGACGCGAACAATCTGCTCGACTCGACCTACCGCGACTATCACGACACGCCGGACTATGTGCGCGACGTGCGGCGCTATGACAAAGTTGTGGGACTCTCCGTCCGCTGGAGCTACTAGCCAGTCCCCCACCCTTTCTTCCTTGAGGGTTTTCAGCGCCAGCCGGCAACGGTTGGCGTTTTTTTGCCTTGTGGAATCTATCCGACACAGGAATTGATTTAACGCAAAGTGGCGGCGCCGGGGCGCTTTTATGCTGGCAGTCTGACCATCGAACCCGGCGGGGACAGCATGCGCGATGCACGGCACGTCGACACACAGCTATTTCAACCCGACATCCCCGTGCGGCTCGACATGCGCACGGCGGCGCTGGTCGAGCATGCGCTGGCCTTGCAGGAAATGGCCGGCACGGGTGCCGCCGCCCTGTTCCTGCATTGCCACGACGTGCCGCTGTCCACCGCCCTGCGCGTGCTGACGACGGGACCGCGCCGCCAGCCGGCCGGGCCGCACCTGTTTGCCCGCCTGCGTCCGCGCACGGCCGCCCTGGCGCAAGGCGCGCCGCTACCGGCGCGCTGACGAATCCTGTACCATCGCCGCAACCTATTCAATGAGGCACGGCGATGCAGGCAGCGACACCCCACGATTCCTATGCGGCACTGATGGACCTGATCAAGGCGCGCCATGCGGCACTGAGCCCGCAATTCCAGGCCGGCGCCCGCTACCTGGCCGACCATCCGGACGAAGTGGCCGTCTCGTCGATGCGCAGCATCGCCGCGCGCGCGCAGGTGCAATCAGCCGCCCTCGTGCGCCTGGCGCAGCAGCTGGGCTTTGCCGGCTGGCCGGAACTCAAAGCCATCTTCGTCGAACGCCTGCGCGCCGGGCCGGCCGGGTATGCTGAAAAAGCCAACGCGCTGGCTGGCAAGGAAGGCAATCTGGTCACCGAAGTGTTCACGGTGCAGCAGCGCAACCTGGCCGCCACGGAAAGCGCCAACCACGCCGCTCTGGACGCGGCCGCCAGCCTGCTGCAGGCGGCCCCCCGCGTGCAAGTGGCAGGCTTTCGCGCCGCCCACCCGATCGCCTACACCCTGCACTATCTGTACCGCTTGCTGCGCCCCAGCGTGCAACTGCTGAGCGGCCAGGGCGGCACGCTGGAGATGGACTTGCGCGCCCTGCAGGCGAACGAAGCCGTCGTCGTCATCAGCTTCGCGCCGTATTCCAGCGAAGCGCTGCTGGTGGCGCAGGCGGCGCGCCAGGCCGGCTGCCAGGTGGTCGCCATCAGCGACAGCGCCATGTCGCCGCTGGCCCTTCAAGCTGACGCCAGCATCGTCATCGCCGTCGACAGCCCGTCGTTCTTCCCTTCCATCGTGGCCGGCGTCGCGGCCGTGGAAAGCCTGGTCGAATTGCTGGTAGCGCGCGCGGGGCCGGACGCCGTACACGCCATCGGTGCGGCGGAAAGCCAGCTGCGGACGCTGGGCGCCTATGTAAAAACATCAAATGATGCAAATTAAAAACAAATACATCAAACGTTGCATTGCGGCGCAGCGCCTCCTATAATCGGCCATCTACCTTGCCGATAAGAAAGCGATGCCATGAGCCACGTCTTCCACCGCAGCTTGACCGCCAGCTATCCTGTCGCCACGGGCGGCGATGGCCCTTACCTGATCGATGCGGATGGCAAGCGCTACCTGGACGCCTGCGGCGGCGCGGCCGTCTCCTGCCTCGGCCATTCGGATACGGCCGTGATTGCCGCCGTGCAGCGGCAGATCGCCAGCATGGCCTACGCGCACAGCGCGTTTTTTACCAGCGAGCCGATGGAGCAACTGGCCGATTTCCTCGTCGCCCGCGCGCCTGCCGGCATCGACAGCGTGTATTTCGTCTCGGGTGGCTCGGAAGCC
Organism: Janthinobacterium sp. BJB401; assembly: GCF_013372745.1. NCBI lineage: Bacteria > Pseudomonadati > Pseudomonadota > Betaproteobacteria > Burkholderiales > Oxalobacteraceae > Janthinobacterium > Janthinobacterium sp. BJB401. The sequence goes on from NZ_JABXFH010000016.1 coordinate 67,986, forward strand.
GTGGAAAGCGCGCTCAAGATGGCGCGCCAGTATTTCGTCGAACGGGGCCAGCCGCAGCGCCGCCACGTCATCGCGCGCCGCCAGAGCTATCACGGCAACACCCTGGGCGCGCTGGCCACGGGCGGCAACGCCTGGCGCCGGCAGCAGTTCGAGCCGCTGCTCATTGGCGTGACCCATGTCTCTCCCTGCTACGCCTGGCGCGACCAGCCAGCCTATGAAACGGACGGCGACTACGTGGCGCGCCTGGGCCAGGAGCTGGAAGACCATATCGCCGCACTGGGCGCGGACAACGTCATGGCCTTCATCGCCGAACCCGTCGTCGGCGCCACGGCCGGTGCCCTGCCCGCCGTCGCCGGCTATTTTGCGCGCATGCGCGACATCTGCCAGCGCCACGGCATCCTGCTGATCCTCGACGAAGTCATGTGCGGCATGGGGCGCACGGGCAGCCTGTTCGCCTGCGAGCAGGAAGGCGTCACGGCCGACCTGATCTGCATCGCCAAGGGCCTGGGCGCCGGCTACCAACCCATCGGCGCCGTCATGGTATCGAAGGATATCCGCGACACCATCCGTGCCGGCACGGGCTTCTTCCAGCACGGCCACACGTATATCGGCCACGCCACGGCCTGCGCCGCCGCTCTGGCCGTGCAGCGGCAGATCGAGGAACGCGATTTACTGGCCAACGTGCGCGCCATGGGCGGCTTGCTGCAAGAGAGGCTGCACCAGCGTTTCGACAGCCATGCGCACGTGGGCGACATCCGCGGCCGCGGCCTGTTCCTGGGCCTGGAACTGGTACAGGACCGCGATACCAAGCAGCCGTTCGACCCGGCCCGCCGCCTGCACGCGCGCATCAAGGCGCACGCCATGCAAAACGGACTGATGTGCTACCCCATGGGCGGCACCATCGACGGCCTGCACGGCGACCACATCCTGCTGGCGCCGCCCTACATCATCGACGCCAGCCACGTCGATGAAATCGTCGACAAGCTGGGCGCGGCCATCGACGCTTGCGTCGTCTAGCCCCGCCCGCTGTTGCCCACGGTGGACATCAGACTGGCGCCGCAGCTGGTCTTGTGACCGTCAAAGGCCACGGGCACGCCATCGATCAGCACCTGCGGATCGCCCTCGGCGATCACGCAGCGCACGTGACCCTTGATCGGGCACACGCAAGGGTCGCCCTTGCGCGCCACGGCCACGCCCAGCACCGTACTGTTCGGCGCCGCCCCCACCACCTTGCCGCCATGGTTGGTGGGGTCATTCAAACGGATCACGCCACGCATACTGCCTCCTGTTCCTGTCCAGCGCATACCGCGGCACCGGTCCATACGGTGCCGCTCCCATCTGCATTATCGGGCGCGACGACACAGTCGTCATTGCGTTCGAGCACATTGACGGCTTGCCCGCCGCCAAAATGGCAATCGCCTGCATTGGCAACTTTTGTTCACTCCTTGTCAATATTAATTGACTTATTCGAAACAATCGTTTTAAATCAGGAAGTTACTCAAAATCAATCATCTTGAGCATTCAAACATCGCATTACCCTTTTTCGATGCTGGACGCCCACGTTGATGCACTCTGAAGCCAAGGTATATGGAACTGCTCGACTCCCTGCGTCAGACCCCACAGCAAGACGATACGATCAGCGGGCACTATGAAGTGCGCCGCTTGCTGGGCGAAGGCGGTTTCGGCCATGTATTCGAAGCCTGGGATGCCAAGCTGTGCCGTAGCGTGGCGCTGAAACGCCTGAAACCGCAAGCCGACGTGCTACATCCGGAAAAACTCATCAATGAAGCGCGCCTGGCCGCCTCGCTCAAGCATGCGGCCTTCGTGCGCATCTTTGCCATCGAGGGCCAGGGCTCGAGCCAGTCCATCGTCATGGAACTGGTCGAAGGCCAGACCCTGGGCCAGTTCATGCACAGCGGCAAGGCTGACTTGCAGGCGGCGCTCGACATCGCCTACCAGATCGCCGACGCCATGGACGAGGCACACGCCATGGATCTCGTGCACGGCGACCTGAAACCGTCGAACCTGATGCTGGAGGCGGATGGCAAGGTGCGCATCCTCGACTTCGGCCTGGCCCGTCACATCGACCCGCAAGCCACGCAAACGACCACCCTGTGCGACTTGCAGGGTACGATTGCCTACATGGCGCCCGAGCGCCTGATGGGCCGCCTGCCCGACACGCGCGGCGACGTGTATGCCTTGGGCGCCATGCTGTACGAAATGCTGGCCGGCCAGCGCCACTTCGCCCACCTGAACGGCCTGGCCCTGGCCGCCGCCCACATGCAGGCGACGGAAGCCTGGCCCGACCTGCCGGAAACCGTCCCGCCCACCATCAACGCCCTCGTGCGCGCGATGACGGCGCACGACCCGGCCGAACGGCCACGCACCATGCGCGACGTGCGCGAGGCGATCGGGGCGCAGCCGGCATCTTCAGCGCCGGCGGATATGCAAGCCGCTGAAGTAGAGCCAGCCAAGCCACCGGTGTCGATTGCCATCCGGTTACAGCTACCCGTAAAGCGCACCGTACTGCTTGCCAGCGCGCTTGTCGGACTGGCGCTGGCAGCATGGCAAGGGCCGAACATGTTGGACAAGCTACGGGAGCGGCAAGCAACGTTGGTCTTCTCCGAGATGGCTGCCATGAAAGCAGGCATGGATGCCCTGCGGACATTCGACCTTGACACCAGCCAAAAACTTCCCTTAGCGCAATTTACGGCCGTGCTGCAACATAATCCTAGCAATGCAGCCGCGGCAGCAGGCCTGTCTCTGGCATCAAGCCTACGCTATATTGGCGAGGGCCGTGACGACACCTGGCTACAACGCGCCAATGTCAGCGCAAAACAAGCGCTGGCAACAGATGACCAATTGGCGCTTGCCCATGTCGCGCAGAGCTGGGCTTATGAATTCCAGGGAAAAAAGGAGGAGGCGCTGCGCGAGGCAAGCATTGCGCTGAATCTGGAACCGAAAAATTTTCTGGCCATGTATGGCAAAGCCAGGCTATACATTGTCGACCACAAGTTCGAACTGGCGAAGTCCGTCTTAGACCAAGCCATGACTGTCTATCCACAGGAACACGTGCTCGTCTCCCTCCTCGGATACATGTATTACAAGAAAGATGACTACATCAGTGCGGAGCAAGCATTCCGCAAAAGCATACGTATGCGCCCTCAGTCACCCATTACTTATGCGTATTTGAACGCTGCCCTGTTGCGACAGAATCGTAGTGACGAGGCTCTGCAAGTCTTGCAGCAGGGATTACAGATCAGCCCCCATTGGGAGCTGTACACCAATTTGGGCACATCCCTCTTTGCCAAGGGTGATTACTTGGGTGCAGTCAAGGCATTTGAAAACGCTGTCTCCGAGAAAAAAGGCGGCCCGGGTATCTATTTACTGTGGGCAAACCTAGCCGACGCGCAGCGCTGGGTACCAAGTCAGGTTCAGGCTTCAAAACAATCGTATCAACGAGCCATTGCCCTGTTGCAACCGTTACTCGACCGCATGCCCAACGATACCACCATCAATTCGCGCATGGCACTCTACCAAGCCTATGCGCAGCAAAAGAAGCAGGCACTTAGCAGGGTCATGCATGCTCTCAGCTTGGGGCCGCAAGTAGCGGATGTGCAGTTTCGCGCCGCCCTCACTCACGAGCTCATCGGAAACCGCAGCGAAGCCCTTGATGCGTTATTTAAAGCCAGCAAGCTTGGCTACCCCCTCAATCTGATCGAGTCCACACCTGATCTATTGAACCTGCGGCGCGACGGCCGCTACCAACAATTTCTCATCAACCTGGAAAGAGACAGTAAAAAATGACGCCTGTAAGCCCTTGGATGAAGTTATCCGTGCATTTTGATGCAGATCAAATTACCAACCAGCTTGATTACAGTTTCACCTCGTGCGACGGCACGGCCGATCCGCGCCACGGCCCCTACATGGGTGGCGTACACTTCCAGAAGGGCCAACATGTATATCTCGACATTACTTGCTGCGGCTCCAAGGACAGTGGCTTCACCTCATTCCAGATCGTCGACTGTTGCATCATCAGCGTACCGCAACTGACGCAGATTGGTCCGAAAGTACCAACAATTTACTCACCGCCATCACCATTTTTACAAGCAGTGGGTGCCACCTATCAGCTGCCGCTGGACTTCGAAATCCAACAACTACTGGGTGAACCAGAACCGCCGGCATTGCACCGCATCCGCCAGGAATGGAAGCACAATTTGGACGTGGGCTATGCAAGCGGCCGCTGGGAATTGTCGTTCGTCATGACCGTACGCATCATGCGCGGCGAAGACGTCCAGCCAGAACTGCGCGTTTTCTCCTTCGACCCGGAAAGCTCGGTGGGCGGCAGCAGCAGCTGGTAATCTCCGCAGGCATCCCGGTGTGGCAGGACAGCACCGCAATCAGACTGCGGCCGGGATGCTTATATGACGTCTATTTGATGCGCGTACGGACGGTGTGATCGATTCACCCACAGATTTTCCATCACGGCGTCGCCTACACCTGCTGCTGCCGACATACCGGCGACCTGTATCCGAAGCACAACCCTCGTTGAAGCATAGGCCCTTGCACTAGTTCGCTGGCATCGGCCGAGACAATTCATCGCGCCTGGCCCGTCAACGAAATCGCCACCATGGCGCGATTGGCTTTTTCACATCCGCACGCAATACGCCGCCCCGCCCGCCGAAAGCGGTAAAATGACGGCCTTGAACCCAAGCTCCGCCCCATGGCGCGGCCTTGACTGCACACAGCACCACACACAGCCCGGCAGGCACGCATTTTCCTGCCGCCGGACCAACGACAAAGAACACATGACCACCGTCCCAAAAGAAATCAACGCCGCCGCGGCAAAGAAAAATTCCGCTGAAAAGCTTACTCCGATGATGCAGCAATATTTAGGCATCAAGGAAAACCACCCGACGATGTTGGTCTTCTACCGCATGGGCGATTTCTACGAGCTGTTTTTCGAGGATGCGGAGAAAGCGTCGCGCCTGCTGGGCATTACCTTGACGGCGCGTGGCGTGGCCAGTGGCAACCCTATTAAAATGTGCGGCGTGCCGTTTCATTCGCTCGACGGCTACCTGGCCAAGCTGGTCAAGCTGGGCGAGTCGGTGGCCATTTGCGAGCAGATCGGCGACCCGGCCACCAGCAAGGGGCCCGTCGAACGCAAGGTCATGCGCGTGGTCACGCCCGGCACCTTGACGGATGCGGACTTGCTACCAGAGAAGGCCGAGCGCCCGCTGCTGGCCATGTGCAGCATCACGCAGCGCAAGACGGTCACCACGGGCCTGGCCTGGCTGTCGCTGGCCAGCGGCGCATTGAAACTGATGGAGTTTTCCGGCGACAGCAGCACCGTGGCCGTGCGCTTGCAGCAGGAACTCGAACGCATCGTGCCGGCCGAAATTCTCAGCGGCGACAATGGCAACCTGTTCGACGACTACGCGGGCACGCACATCAACCGCGTGCCGGACTGGCATTTCGACGTGGTCGGCGGCCACAAGGCCCTGCTGGATCAATTGGGCGTGGCGACCCTGACGGGCTTTGGCGCCGATGGCCTCGGCGCCGCGTTCGGCGCGGCCGGCGCGTTGCTGCGCTATGCGCAATCGACGCAGGGCCGCGGCTTGCAGCATGTGCGCTCCCTGACGACAGAAACGGAAAGCGAATTCATCGGCCTGGACGCGGCCACGCGGCGCAACCTGGAGCTGACGGAAACCATCCGCGGCCAGGAATCGCCCACTTTATTTTCCCTGCTGGATCATTGCCGCACGGCCATGGGTTCACGCATGCTGCGCCACTGGCTGCACCATGCGCGGCGCGACCAGAACGTGGCGCGCGCGCGCCATGAAGCCATCGCCGCGCTGGCGCAAAGCGAAGCGGCCGGTCCGCTCGCCGCCACCCTGGCGCAAGTGCCCGATATCGAACGCATCACCACACGCATCGCGCTGCTGTCGGCGCGTCCGCGCGATCTGGCCGCCCTGCGCGACGGCTTGCTGCAACTGCCGGCCCTGCGCGGCGACGTCGTCCGTTGTTATGGTCCTGGCCAGGGCGGCGAAACGGGCTTGCTGGCCGCCATCCACGCGGCGCTGGCCACACCAACGGCCTGCCTGGACTTGCTGGTGCGCGCCGTGGCGCAGGAACCGGCCGCCATGGTGCGCGACGGCGGCGTGTTTGCCACCGGTTTTGACGCGGAACTGGACGAATTGCGCGCGCTGTCGGAAAACGCAGGCCAGTTCCTGCTCGACCTGGAAACGCGCGAACGCGCACGCACGGGCATCGCCAATTTGCGCGTGGAATACAACAAGGTGCACGGCTTCTATATTGAAGTCACGCACGGCCAGACGGACAAGGTGCCGGACGACTACCGCCGCCGCCAGACCCTGAAAAACGCCGAGCGCTACATTACGCCGGAACTGAAGGTCTTCGAAGACAAGGCCCTGTCGGCGCAGGACAAGGCGCTGGTGCGCGAAAAGATGCTGTACGACCTGCTGCTGGCCGACCTGGCGCCGCACATTGGGACTTTGCAGACCATTTCGCAGGGCCTGGCCCAGCTCGACACCCTGAACGCGCTGACGGAACACGCGCAGCAGCACAACTGGGCCGCGCCGCAACTGGTCGAGGAGCCGTGCATCAACATCGTCGAAGGCCGCCACCCCGTGGTGGAAAAGCAGATCGAACGCTTCATCGCCAACGACTGCCGCTTCGTCAACGAACGCCGTTTGCTGTTGATTACCGGTCCGAACATGGGCGGTAAATCGACCTTCATGCGCCAGGTGGCCCTGATCACCTTGCTGGCCTACGTGGGCAGCTACGTGCCGGCCGCGTCCGCCACCATCGGGCCCATCGACCGCATCTTCACGCGCATCGGCGCCACCGACGACCTGGCGGGCGGACGCTCGACCTTCATGGTGGAAATGACGGAATCGGCGGCAATTTTGAACGGCGCCACCGAGCACTCGCTGGTGCTGATGGATGAAGTGGGCCGCGGCACCTCGACCTTCGACGGCCTGGCCCTGGCCTGGGCCATCGCCCGCCACCTGATCGATACGAGCCGCAGCTTCACCCTGTTTGCCACGCATTACTTTGAGCTGACGCAACTGCCGGACAGCCACCCGAGCGCCGCCAACGTGCATTTGTCCGCCGTCGAACACAAGGACAGCATCGTCTTCCTGCACGCGGTGCAGGCCGGTCCCGCCTCGCAAAGCTATGGCTTGCAGGTGGCGCAACTGGCCGGCGTGCCGCAGCCCGTGATCAAGGCCGCGCGCAAGCACCTGGCGCGCCTGGAAGCGCAGGCGCTCGACGCCACGCCGCAACGCGACCTGTTCGCCGCGCCGGCAAGCGATCCATATGCGCAAGAGGAAGAAGAGGAAGCGGCGGCGCCGCTGGCCGCGCTGAACGCGGCGCAGCAAGCCTTGCTCGACGCCATCGCCGACCTCGATCCCGATGCGCTGACGCCACGCGATGCGCTGGAGCAGTTGTACCAGTTGAAACGGCTGGCCGCCGCATGACCTGCCGGCGCGGCACGATCCACCTGCTGGCCGCCGGCTTGCTGGCTGCCAGCCTGCCATGGCAAGCGGCGCTGGCCGCCCAAAGCGATCAGGCCGGCTTCGAGTTTGCCGTGCTGGGCCACTCCTTCAACGCGGGGCCGGACGATGGCCCCCTGAAAAAAGCCATCGCCGACACCAGCGCCTTCAATGCGTCGTTCGTCGTGGCCACCGGCATCAAGGCCGCCAGTGAGTCGTGCAGCGACAAGCTGTATGGCCAGCGCAAGGATTTGCTGGACGCCAGCGGCCCGCCGCTGATCGTCTCGTTGTCGGCCAGCGACTGGGCCAACTGCCGCAACTCGCGCGGCAGGGTCAACGCCATCGAACGCCTGAACCGGCTGCGCGACGTATATTTTGCCGACGACCAGAGCCTGGGCCAGCGCAAGCTGACCCTGTCGCGATTATCATCGACGGCGAAGTTCCGCAGCTATGCGGAAAACGCCCACTGGGAATACGGCGGCGTGCTGTTTGCCACCGTCAACCTGCCCGCCAACAACAACCATTTCTTGCCGGAAGCGGGACGCAATAGCGAATTCGAAGACCGCCTGGTCGCCAACCGTTCCTGGCTGCAGCGCCTGTTCGCCATGGCGCAGCGCAAGCAGCTCGACGGCATCGTGCTGTTTTCCGATGGCGACGTGGGCGCGCTCGATGAAGACGACAATTCGTTGCTGCCCAGCTTCAGCTCGAAACAGGATGGCTTTGCCGGACCGCGCAAGCAGATCCGCACCCTGGCGAAAAAATTCAGCGGCAAGGTGTTACTGGTTGATACGCAGCGCGATGGCGACGCGGATGGCAAGGAAGGCAAAAGTAAAAAGGCCGCAGCCAAGGCCGGCGGGCCGAAGATCAGCTGGAAAGGCAACCTGGGCCACGTCAGCATCAACAACGACTGGTCCGCCATCGCCGTACGGCCCGGCAAGACGCCATTCTTTGAGGTGCGTCAACGCGCCACCCGCCCGTCTGCGCAGGCGCGCGCCAAGGCGTCGACGCTGCGCCGCTAATAACAGCGGCACAAACGAACAGGCCGGCATATAGCCGGCCTGGAACAAGCGGTATTAATGAATCGGATGCGTACGGAAGTGGTCGCCCTCTTCGCCTTCGCCTTCATCATCTTCATCGCCATGGCCGTGTGCGCCATGCACGTGGCCATGGGCGATTTCTTCTTCGGTGGCTTCGCGCACGTCAGCGACGGTCAGCGAGAAGCGCAGCGCGATGCCGGCCAGTGGATGGTTACCATCCAGCACGACCTTGTCGTCGGCGATGTCGGTGACCGTGAAGATCATCGCTTCTTCGTCCGGCGAATCGCTTTCCGGCATGCCTTCGAACTGCATGCCCACTTCCAGCGGCTCAGGCAGGCGATTGCGTGGCTCGACCTTCACCAGGGCTGGATCGTATTCACCGAAAGCATCATCCGGTTCGATCTGGATCGTGTTGGAATAGCCAACTTCCTTGCCGTCGAGCTCTTCTTCGATCTTTGGCAGGGTGTTTTCATAATCACCGTGCAGGTAGACCATCGGCTGGCGGCCGTCTTCGATCAGATTGTCTTGCGCGTCTGACAGTTTGTAGTTGACAGTCACGACCGTATTTTTGGCAATCTTCATTATGCTTCCTTTCATTGTATAAGCTGGCAAATTATACCTTCACGCCGCCAACGGCAGGCGCATTCCTGCATTTCCGGTTGTTATAATGGGCGCATGAAAACATTAACTCTCCTCGGCGATATCACGCCGGCGCAATTCCTGCGCGACTACTGGCATAAAAAGCCCCTGTTGATCCGTCAAGCCGTGCCTGGCTTCAAGGCGCTGTTCGATTTCAAGGCCCTGGCCGAGCTGGCTACCCTCGACCATGTCGAATCGCGCCTGGTCAGCCATGCGGATGGCCACTGGAACATGCAGCAAGGTCCACTGACCAGCCTGCCCTCGCTGAAACAGAAGGAATGGACCCTGCTGGTGCAGGGCGCCAACCTGCACAGCGCCAAGGCCGACGCCCTGCTGCGCCAGTTCCGTTTCCTGCCGGACGCGCGCCTGGACGACCTGATGGTCAGCTTCGCCACCGATGGCGGCGGCGTAGGCCCGCATTTCGATTCCTATGACGTGTTCCTGCTGCAAGGCCAGGGCAAGCGCCACTGGCGCATCGGCGCGCAGAAGGACCTGAGCCTGATCGACGGCTTGCCGCTGAAAATCCTCAGCAACTTCACGCCCGACGAAGAATTCACGCTGGAACCGGGCGACATGCTGTATTTGCCGCCCCACTACGCGCACGACGGCGTGGCCATCGGCGATTGCCAGACGTATTCGATCGGCTTCCGCTCGCCGACGTTCCAGGAACTGGGCGAAGCTTTCCTGCAATTCATGGCCGACTCGATCGACTTGCCGGGTATCTATAGCGATCCGGACCTGAAAGCGTCGGGCAAGCCGGCGGAAATCCCCCGCGAAATGCTCAGCACCATCGCGGAAGAAATGAACAAGGTGCGCTTCACGGAAGAAGACGTGACCATTTTCCTCGGTGAACACCTGTCGGAACCCAAGCACAATGTGTTTTTCACGCCGCTGTCCAAGCCGCTGACGGTGGGCCGCTTCGCGGACGCCGCACAGAAAAAGGGTGTCGTGTTGTCGCGCAAGACGCTAATGCTGTATCGTGGCAAGAATGTCTTCATCAATGGCGAATCGTTTGCCATTGGCAAGGCCGATAAAACGGCCCTGGAAACCCTGGCCAACGAACGCGCCCTCGATGGCGCCGCCGTGGCCCAGGCTTCCGATGACGTGATGGATGCCTTATATACGTGGTATCAGGATGGCTGGATCGAACTGGCTTGAATGGGTGCGGTGTAGCAAAAGTGGTATTACAGCAGGTGGAATATCAGCATCTGAGCTAGCGCAATAAAACATATTATTTTTATATCGTTTTGTCGCGCTTTCGCAAATCGCTTACACTTGCTTGCAATTTGCTTCGGCAAATATTGCGATATCACAAAATAGTTGCGAATTTGCCTCTTGCTCCTATTGCGACGCACCAAAAATCGCTATAATATTCGGTTAGGAAGTTTCCGTTGTCTGGCAGGCACCACCTGGTACGAAAAGCCTTCGAAGACGACCTAACGAGCGATAATTACCGGTAATTATTCATCGCAACAATATTGATTTATTTTTTGAAATAATTAAGGAAAACAAATGAAAAAATCCCTGCTGATCGCCTCCCTGATGGTTGTTGCTCTGGCTGCTTGCAGCAAAAAAGAAGAAGCTCCTGCACCAGCACCAGTAGTTGAAACCCCAGCACCAGCACCAGCAGTTGAAGCTGCTCCAGCTGCTGCTGCTGACGCTGCTGCTTCGGCCGCTACCGACGCTGCTGCTGCTGCTTCGGCTGCCGCTTCGGCCGCTACCGACGCTGCTTCGGCTGCTTCGGCTGCTGCATCGGCTGCTAAGTAATTTAGCACCCTGCACTAAAGAAAGCCGACCCTCGGGTCGGCTTTTTTGCGCCTGGCGTTTTCTCCGCAGGATATGACGCCGGACGCAGGCAATAAAAAAGGCTGACCCGGTTTGCACCGGGCCAGCCTTTTTAATGCGCGGCAGGTTTTCAAACCTGCCGCTGTCACACCGCTTATTTCAACTGGTCGTTCAGCAGACCCAGGATCTTCTCGGCCACTGGCGAGACGTCCGGCTGGCCTTCGTTGCTGAGGATGCTGACCAGGCTGGTCGAGCCATTGCCGGCCTTGACGAGGACGCGGTAGCGCTGCGCTTCCTTGTCCTTGTCCGAGGACGAGCCCCAGCTGAACAGTTTCGAGAAGAAACCATCTTTCTTGACCGCGTCCGGATCGACGTAACGCACGAAATACGTGCCTTGCGTGCGGTCGCGGTCTTCCACGGTGAAGCCAACACGGTCCAGCGCCAGGCCGACACGGCGCCAGGCGCGGTCGAAACCTTCATCGACTTCGATGACGCGCGCCGGCGTGGCGGCGTCGCCCACCAGCTTGGCGTGCAGCGGCTGCACGATGGCGCCGTCGACGGCTGTCTTCGCTTGCGCTTCGTCGCTGGCCGCGCCCAGGCGCGTCATCAGCTTGGCCAGGAATTGCGCTTCCAGGCCCGGATCGTTGGGACGCGCGGTCCAGGTGGTGGTTTCCTTGTCGCGGCCCGTGACGACCTCTTCCACGCCGCGGTGACTGATGTAGATCTCGGTCGAGCCATCGGCCAGGCGTTCCACGCGGGTGCGGAACTTGTCTTTTTCACCGGTCGAGTACATCGAATCGAAAGCCTTGCCGATGGTGTTGCGGATAAAGTCTTGCGGCAGCTTGGCGCGGTTTTCGTTCCACTCGGTTTCCATGATGCCAGCCGTGGGCTGGTCGATGGCGACGGTAAAGCCGGAATCTTCCCAGAATTGCTTGAGCTGCGGCCACAGCACTTCAGGCGACTGCTTGACGACCAGCCAGCGCTGGTTGCCCGCGCGCTCGACCTTCACGCCGCCGGCCGTGACGGGCACGACACCAACCACGCCGTCGGCGCCCATGATGACGGGCGTGCCGGCCGTGGCGTTGCGCTGGGCGTTGTAGCCGGAAGCCGTGGCCACGCCGTTTTTCGAATCCGGCAAGGAATAACGGTTGTCCTGCTGCAATTGCGTCAGGTCAGGCGGCACGTCCAGGGTGCTGGCTTTCTTGACCGATTTGTAATCGACCTTGTCGCCGCCGACTACCGAACTGATCATGCCACAGCCCGCGAGGCTGGCTGCGACGGCGCCGATGACGATGCCGCGGACGGCGATGGTGGCAGGCGCCGATGGGGTTTTCTTGCAATTAGTCATGTCGTAACTGGATAAGAAGCTAAGTAGCAGCTGGAATCAGGGAAGGTCCGGACTGGTCAAGTCCGGGCTTGAAGTTCGGCTTAAGACAGGATGCCCGCATCGCGCAAGGCATCGCGCACGGTGGCATGGCAATTCTCAGCCAGCGGCACCAGCGGCAAGCGTATGCCGGCTGGCATCAGGCCCATTTCGGCCAGCGCCCATTTGACGGGCACCGGGTTGGGCTCGACAAACAATTTCTGGTGCAAGGGGAAAACCTTGTTATTGATGGCGATCGCCGTGGCACGTTCGCCCGCCATGGCTGCGACGCACAGTTCGTGCATGGCGCGCGGCGCGACGTTGGCCGTCACGGAGATGTTGCCGTGGCCACCGCAGAACATCAGCGCCATGGCCGTCGGATCATCGCCCGAGTACACGGCGAAGTCGGCTGGAACCAGGCGCAGCAGGTCGATGCCGCGGCCGATATTGCCGGTCGCATCTTTCACGCCGACGATATTCGGGATGGCGGACAGGCGCACGATGGTCTCGTTGCTCATGTCGGCAACCGTGCGGCCCGGCACGTTGTACAGGATGACGGGGATGTCGACGGCTTCGGCGATGGCCTTGAAGTGCTGGTACATGCCTTCCTGGGTAGGACGGTTGTAGTACGGTACCACTTGCAAGACAGCATCGGCGCCCGCTTCTTTCGCATAGCGCGTCAGTTTGATGGCCTCGGCCGTGGAGTTGCCACCGGCGCCGGCGATGATAGGAATGCGTCCCTTGGCATGTTCGACGGTCAACTTGATCAGTTCGCAGTGTTCTTCCACGCTGACTGTTGCCGATTCGCCCGTCGTGCCAACGATGACGATGCTGTCCGTACCCTCGGCGATATGCCAGTCGATCAGCTTGCGCAGACCTGGAAAGTCCAGACTGCCGTCAGCGTGCATCGGGGTGACGATTGCTACAATGCTGCCCTTGATCATAGTAAGTTTATAGCGCCGATAAATAAAACAACGATTGTAGCGGATAGCCCGCGCCTGTGGTGCATTCTGACATAGTATGGCCGCTCAAAACGTCGGCAGCAGCGCTGCCAACCGTGGAAAATCCGGCCGGACGGCGCAAATTCGTTGCACCAGAGCAGCTTTTGGCTGTTCCACGCGCCCATCCTCATACGCTACCACACGCAAGCCGTGCTGCACCGCCCAGGTCAGCATTTCGCCTTCCTTCAGCAGGAATTTCGGATTCGACGGCTTGCCGAACTGCTCATTGCCCTCGGCAAACGTTTCGTACAGCAGCACGCCATCGGGCGCCAGGCTGGCAATCATGGCGTCCAGCAGCGGCCGGTGCAGATAATTGGTGACGACGATGCCGGCAAAACGGCCGGGCGCGAAGGGCCACACGGCGCCCGGCGCTTCCAGGTCCACCAGCGAGGTGGTGATGCCCGTGCCGGCCGCCTTTTCCAGCATTTCCGGATCGTGGTCGAGCGCGATCACGGGGTGGCCCAGGCTCACCAGGTGGCGCGCATGGCGGCCGGCGCCGCAGGCCAGATCCAGCACTTCGCCGCCGGGAATCAGGGGCGCCCAGCGGCGCAGCCAGCCGGAAATCGCTTCGGTTTCTAATATTGGTTCAGTTACTTGCATCGGTACTTCCATCAATTATTTGCGTGCATCCGGTTGTTGGCATCAAGTCAATAGCGCCGTCAGGGGCGTGACCAGGGTGACAAAAATGCCGATGACAAATTCGATCGCCGCCAGCAAGGCGCGGTTCAATACGCCCGTGTACATCAGCAGCACCAGGGCGCCAAACACATACAGGCTGTAGCGCTCGATGCTGGCGTAAGGGCGCGCCAGCTGCATCGGCAGCAAGCCCGTCATGATGCGTCCGCCATCGAGGGGTGGCACGGGGATCAGGTTAAACACGAACATGGCCGCATTCACGCTGACGCCGGCGCCCGCCATCTTGCGGAAAAACATGCCCATTTCCGTCGGCGGCATAACGCTGAGCACGACAAAGGCGATCATCCAGCCGAAGCCCATGACGAAATTGGCGCCAGGACCGGCAAACGCCACCCAGGCCATCTGCTTCTTCGGATTGCGCAAGCGGCTGAAATCGACGGGCACCGGCTTGGCATAGCCGAACGGCACCTGGATCGTGAAATACAGCATCAGGGGCAGCAGGATCGTGCCGAAAGGATCGATATGCCGGATGGGATTGAGGCTCAGCCTGCCCTCGTTCGAGGCCGTGGGATCGCCGAAATAGCGGGCCGCGTAGCCGTGCGCCGCCTCATGCAGGGAAATGGCAAACAGCACCGGCACCAGGTACACCGCAACGGTCTGGACTATCGTATTGAAATCGCTCATGACCGCGATTCTACCAGAGGCGTCCCAGGCACTTTCTTATGTTGCCATTAAAGATAGGTAAATTCGGCCCCCTGCGCCAGCCACTACAAACCCAGCACGGCCGGGTCGCCGCGTCCCACGCGCACCACTTCCGGCTCCGGTCCCGTCAGGTCGATCACGGTGCTGGGGCCATGTGCGCAGACGCCGCCGTCGATGATCAGGTCGACCAGTTTTTCCAGGCGTTCGCGGATGGTGTCGGCATCCGTCAGGCTGTCTTCGTCGCCGGGCAAGGTCAATGTCGCGCCCAGCAGCGGCTGGCCCAGCTCTTCCAGCAGGCATTGCACGATGCGGTGCTGCGGCACGCGCAGGCCGATGGTCTTGCGCGAAGGATGGCTGAGGCGGCGCGGCACTTCCTTCGTCGCTTCCAGGATGAAGGTGTAGGCGCCCGGCGTGGCCGCCTTGAGCAGGCGGAACTGGCGGTTGTCGACCCGCGCATACACGCCCAGCTCGCTCAAGTCGCGGCACAGCAAGGTGAGATGGTGCTTTTCATCCACGCCACGGATGCGGCGCAGGCGCTCGACGGCGCCCTTGTCGTCGAGCTGGCATACCAGCGCGTAGCAGGAATCGGTCGGCAAGGCCACGACGCCGCCGGACTGGATGATCTGCGCCGCCTGCTTGATCAGGCGCAATTGCGGATTGTCAGGGTGAATATGAAAAAATTGACTCATGTGTAAGCGTTCTGGCGAACCAGCTTGTTAAGTTAGCATTATTGTACGCCGCGCAGCGCGGCGATGCGTTGTTCGAGTGGCGGATGGGTGGTGAACAGTGCGCCCCAGCCGCCATTGCCGCCGCTGATGCCCAGCGCCTGCATCGATTGCGGCAGCTCGCCCGGCGGCACGCCGCCCAGGCGGGCCAGCGCATGCATCATCGGCGTCGGGCTGCCCAGCAGCTTGGCGGAACCGGCGTCGGCGCGGAATTCGCGCTGGCGCGAGAACCAGGCCACGATGATGGAAGCGAGCAAGCCGAAGATCACTTCGCACACCATCACGGTCACAAAGTAACCGATGCCGCGCCCGCCGCCTTCACGATTGTTATTTTTCAGCAGCACATTGTCGACAAAGAAGCCCACGACGCGGGCCATGAAGACGACGAAGGTATTCACCACGCCCTGGATCAGGGTCAAGGTGACCATGTCGCCATTGGCCACGTGGGCGATTTCATGGCCGAGCACGGCTTCGACTTCATCGCGGTTCATGCTTTGCAGCAAGCCAGTCGAGACGGCCACCAGCGCCGAATTTTTAAAGGCGCCCGTGGCGAACGCATTCGCGTCGCCTTCGTACACGGCCACTTCCGGCATGCCGATGCCGGCCCGCTCGGACAGCGCGCGCACGGTATTGACCAGCCACAATTCCGTCGACGAGGTCGGGTTATCGATCACGCGCGCGCCCGTGCTCCACTTGGCCATCGGTTTGCTGATCAACAGGGAAAAGATCGACCCCATGAAACCGACCACCAGCGAAAACACCAGCAGGCTGCCCAGGTTCAGGGTGCTGCCGCGCGCCGGATTGCCCACGCCCAGCAAACTGAGTACGAGCGACAGCACCAGCATCACGGCCAGATTGGTTGCAATAAACAGGACGATACGTTTCATGGGCGTTGGCTCCGGAAAAACAAGAATGACTAAAAGATAAGTATGCGGCCGCGACTTTTCAAGCCCGCATGGCAGGCGCAGGCCAGCCGCGCCCTAGAACCAGTCGTGCCAGATCGGGGTCACGTTTGAAGGCAAAGGCGGCAGCATGGCAAAATCCACGCGCGACTCGCCCGGCGCATGGAAATCCGTGCCGCGCGAGGCGAGGAAGCCGTAGGCATTGGCCAGTTGCGCATATTCCGGATACTGGTCCGGGCTGTGGCTGCCCGTGACGACTTCGATGGCCACGCCGCCGAGCTGCTTGAACTCATCAAACAGCACGCCTTGCGCCATGTCGCTGAAGCGGTAGCGGCCCGGATGGGCGATGACGGCCACGCCGCCCGCGCCGCGTATCCAGCCCACCGCTTCGGCCAGGGTGGCCCAGCGGTGCTCGACGTAGCCGGGCTTGCCTTCCGACAGGTATTTCTTGAACACGTCGGGGATGTTCGCGCATTTGCCCATTTCCACGATGTAGCGGGCAAAGTGCGTGCGCGACATCAGGTCCGGGTTGCCAACGAATTTCAAGGCCCCTTCATAGGCGTCGGGGATGCCGGCCAGATCGAGCTGGCGGGCGATTTCGCGGCCACGCGCATCGCGCCCGGAACGCGTCTGGTGCAAGCCCTGCACCAGACCCGGATTGTTTTCATCGACTTGCAAACCGACGATGTGCACGGTTTCGCCAGCCCAGGTAATGGAAATTTCCACGCCAGCCACGAAGCGCATGCCCAGATCCAGCGCGGCCGTGCGCGCGGCGGCAACGCCCGACACTTCATCGTGATCCGTCAGCGCCCAGACATCGACGCCCGCCTTGCGTGCGTGCGCGGCCACGGCGGCGGGAGATAACACGCCGTCGGAGATATTCGAATGACAATGCAGGTCGACTTTAAGCATGTGAAAACAATACCCTGCACGGGCTCAGCATGGAAGAAGTTTTCATTGTACGCTGCTTGTCCAATCGCGCTGCGGCGTTCCAGACACACATCAGGCCAAAAAGGCTTCCACCAGGCGAGCCAGTGCCGCCGGCTGGTCATGATGCAGCATGTGGCCCGCGTCCGCCATCATCTCGCAGCGCACATCCTTGATGCAGGCCAAACGCCGGTCGATTTCAATGCGCGCTTGTTCCTTTGGCCCCATCCATTGCCACATATTTGTATCGTCGGCTTCCACCCACAGCACGGGCGCCGTGATGCGGCGCCAGCACGCCATCACTTCTTCCACCTGGTACAGGATGGGATTGACCCGCTTGTGCTGCGGGTCGCCCATGATGTCCCACTCGCCCGCCTCGTTCTGCGCCGACCAGTGCTCGGCCAGGAAAGCCGCGCGCTCGTCCGGCAGGCGCGGATTGGTCTTTTGCAGGCGCTCGGCCACGGCCTTTTGCGTGGGATAGCTACGCATGGCGGGCGGCTCGCGCAATTCGTCCAGCCACTTGGCGTAGCGGCCCGGCGCCTGCTCCGGCTTGCTTGCCATCATGCCGAAGCCTTCCAGGTTGATGAAGCGGCTGATGCGCTCGGGCCGCACGCCCGCGTACAGGCCGGCCACGTTGGCGCCCATGCTGTGGCCCAGCAGGTTGACGGGCGCGTCCGGCGAGTAATGCAGCAGCATGGCGTCCAGGTCCGCCAGGTAGTCGGGGAACCAGTAAGTGTCCGATTGCGTATAGTCGCTGAGGCCGAAGCCGCGCCAGTCGGGGGCGATCACGTGCCAGTCGCCCTGCAACTCGTCGACGACGAACTGGAACGAGGCGGCCACGTCCATCCAGCCATGCACCATGAACAGGATGGGCGCGCCTTCTCGGCCCCAGTGCCGCACATGCGTGCGGGCGCCGCGGATGTTGATGAATTCGGAACGGGAAAGTTTCATGGTTTTCATCTCATTGCCTGCCTTGAAAGTGGCGCGAATGGCGCCACATGCTGTGTCTGTAGATAGTGCGGGCATAAAAGTACGACCGTTCGATAATTATACCGGATTGACGCCCGGCGCTCGGACTTGCCCTGCAACAGCGTAAAATAGCGCAAAACTTCCGCGTCCGGCCGTGCCCGGCGCTTCCACCACCGCCACAGGCTAACGATGACACTCTACCAATTGGGCGCCGATGCGCCGCAGATTGATGCTTCCGCTTTTGTTGCCGACACGGCCAATGTGATCGGCAAGGTGACCCTGGAAGCGAATACGTCCGTATGGTTCGGCGCCACGATTCGCGGCGACAACGAACGCATCACCGTGGGCGCCAACAGCAATGTGCAGGAAGGCGCCGTGCTGCACACGGATCCGGGCTACCCGCTGGACATCGGATCGAACGTCACCATTGGTCACCAGGCAATGTTGCATGGCTGCACCATCGGCGATGGCGCCCTGATCGGCATCCAGGCCGTGATCCTGAATGGCGCGAAGATCGGCAAGAACTGCCTCGTCGGCGCGGGTGCGCTGGTCACGGAAGGCAAGGAATTTCCCGACAATATGCTGATCATCGGCTCACCGGCGAAAGCCGTGCGGGCTCTGACGGCAGACGATATCACCAGGCTACAAAGCAACGCCGTGAACTATGTGCAACGCGGCCAGCTATTTAATACGCAACTCAAGAAGATTGGATAAGAGAATGACGACTGAAACCACGGGCGCGGTCAGCGCAGCCGTTAGCGGCCAGGATACCCTGCAAAAATTTATTTTCGACAACGCCGCCGTGCGCGGCCAGTTCATCGACGTGTCCGGCACCTGGCAGGAAGTGGTGTCGCGCCACGCCTACCCGACGGCCGTGAAAAAAGTGCTGGGCGAAATGGTGGCTGCCGCCGCCCTGCTGTCGGCCAACCTGAAATTCAACGGCTCCATCATCATGCAAATCCATGGCGACGGTCCCGTGCGCCTGATGGTGGTCGAGTGCGACTCCGACCTGCGCCTGCGCGCCACGGCCAAGCTGGATCCGGATGCCGCCATCCCCGACGTGGCCACCGTGCCGCAATTGCTCAACGCCACCGGCAAGGGCCGCTTCATCATCACCCTGGACCCGGCCGACAAGGTGCCAGGCCAGCAACCGTACCAGGGCATCGTGCCGCTGGACGGCGACGACATGGCGACCGTGATCGAAAACTACATGTTGCGCTCGGAACAGCTTGATACGCGTCTGTGGCTGGCCACGGACGACACCGTCTCGCGCGGTCTGCTGCTGCAAAAGCTGCCCCACCATGGCGGCAAGGCCGAAGCGACGCCCGTGTCGGAAGAAGATGCGCTCGACACGTGGAACCGCGCCGTGATGCTGGCGTCGACCCTGAAAGAGGCGGAAATCCTGTCGACCGATATCGACACCCTGATGCAGCGTTTGTTCTGGGAAGAAACGATCCGCGTCTTCGACCCGCTGCACCCGAGCTTCCATTGCAGCTGCACGCGCGAAAAAGTGGGCAATATGCTCAAGATGCTGGGCGAGGAAGAAGTCAACAGCACCCTGGAAGAAGTGGGACAAGTGGGCGTGAACTGCGATTTCTGCGGCCAGCACTATGAATTCGACAAGGTCGATTGCGCGCAGCTGTTCGTCACGGATGCGCCAGCGGAAGTGTTGATTCCACCCGCAGCCAGCATTAACTAATTGTAATATTCTTCGCGCCGCCCTTGAGGTGGCGCTTTTGTTTCCGCTGTCATCCTCCCGTCATCAGTTCGTCATCAGCCCGTCACGCGCCGCCGTTACGCTGCGCAGCTTGTATTCCTCCCAATACTTTCCACAGGCTGATAATGACCACCCACTTGACGCTGGCCCTGCGCCGCCATTCCTTCCACGTTTTGCTGGGCGCTTGCGCCGCAGGCTTGAGCTTGCCTACCCTGGCGCAAACGGCCGTCGCCGCCGCCGTGGCATCGGCCACTACCGACATGGCCGCAGCGGCCGCCCCGGCTGCCGACGACAATGCACCGATGACCACCGTGGAGATTTCCTCGCGCAAGACGCGCTCTTCCGTCGCCCTGAGCAAGAATGAAATCCAGAAAATCCTGCCCGGCACGAATCCCCTGAAAGCCCTGCAAACCCTGCCCGGCGTCAGCTTCCAGACGGCAGATCCATGGGGCAACAACGAGCAGAACCTGTCGCTGTTCGTGCATGGCTTTTCCGGCCAGCAACTCGGTTACACCATGGATGGCGTGCCGCTGGGCGACCAGCAGTACGGCAACTACAACGGCCTGTCGCCGCAGCGCGCCGTGATCAGTGAAAACGTGCGCAGCGTCGTGCTGTCGTCGGGCGCGGGCGACCTGGCCACGGCCTCGACCAGCAACCTGGGCGGCACCATCGAAACCTATTCCAGCGACCCGCTGGCCACGCAGGGCGCCAGCGTGCAGCAAACCGTGGGCAGCCACCGCACCTCGCGCACGTTTGCCCGCTACGATACGGGCGCCTTCGGCGAAGGCAGCAGCGCCTACTTTTCCATCCTGCACCATGAAGCGCGGGCCTGGGATTTCGACGCGCGCCAGGGCGGCGACCAGTTCAACGCCAAGTACGTCAACCGCAGCGAAGCGGGCAAGCTGACCCTGTTCTTCAATTACTCGGACAAGATCGAACCGAACGAAGACAGCACCGTGCACGTGGCCGGCGAAACGAGCGCGCCGTACACGCGTCCCTTCCTGTACCCGGACTTCAAGGCGGCCCTCAATTACCTGTCGCCGACGGGCGCCACGCCTGCCGCGGACGGCAACAATTACCGCAATTACTACAGCGATGCGCAGCGCACCGATTACCTGGCGTATGCCAAGTTCGACGCCAACTTGTCCGAAGGCATGACGTGGGCTAACCAGGTGTATTACCACAAGGATGACGGCGCGGGCGTGGTGGCCGGCCCCATCGGCGTGGCCGGCTTGCCTGGCCTGTTCAGCGTGTACTACCCGAAACAGAATTTGAAGCAAGTCTTCGGCAACTCGGGCTATGCCGTGCGCACGACGGAATACGACATCAAGCGCGGCGGCTTTATTTCCACCTTGCGCAAGGAAATCGGCAATCACCAGCTGGAAGCGGGCCTGTGGCTGGAACAGAACCGCTCATCCGCCTATCGCCGCTGGTATGCGCTGGACGTCAACAACCCGACATCGCCCTACGACCGCCCCAGCAATCCTTTGATCACGCAGTACGGCAGCGAGATCGACAACAAGGTGGTGCAGCTGCACTTGCAGGATGAATGGCGTATCCGCCCCGATATCGCCCTGCAGGCCGGCTTCAAGTCCAGCCTGCAATTTGCCGATGGCCAATTCCCCGTGCAGCCGGCCAAGGGCGCCATTTCCGGCGGTTCGACGGCCTTGCCGGTCGGCACCATCAACACGAAAAAATGGTTTTTGCCGCAAGTGGGCGCGCGCTGGGATTTCACGCCGCAGGACCAGCTGTATTTCAATATCCAGAAAAACATGCGCCAGTTCGTCACCTATGGCGGTGGCGGCGCCTCGCCGTGGAGCTTGTCGAGCCAGGCCGCGTTCGACCTGTTCAAGCGCGATGCCAAGCCGGAAACGGCACTCACCTATGAGGTGGGCGTGCGCGGCAGCCACGCCTTGAACCTGGGCGCCATCACGGCCATCGATGGCCAGGTCAACGTCTACCACGTCGATTTCAGCAACCGTTTGCTGCAGATCAGCCCAACCCCCGTGATTTCCTCCATCATAGGCGGCAACCCCGTGCTGGCCAACGTGGGCAGCGTGCGCACGGACGGCATCGATATCGCGGGTACTGTGCACTTCGGCAACAATTTCTCGTTCTACAATGCCCTTTCCTACAACCGCTCGCAGTACGCGGACAATTACAACAATGGCGCCGCGCTGGTACTGACGGCGGGCAAGAACGTGCCGGGCTCGCCGGAATGGCTGAACAAGTTTGTTGCTTCCGCGACGTTTGGCGATATCGAAGTGCAACTGACGGGAGACTATGTGGGCAAACGCTACGCGACGTACACCAACGATTTATCGGTCCCCAGCTACTTCCTGATGGGCCTGGGCGTGTCGGGCAAGCTGCCGGCCATGGCCAGCTGGCTGAAAAACCCGCGCTGGCGTGTCAACGTCAGCAACCTGGCCAACCGCGAAGGCTCGCTGAACGTGGTGGTCGGTGCGGCCGACAAGACATACAACACCTTCCCGATCGCCCCGCGCCAGGGCTTCCTCACCTTGACGGCGGATTTCTGATGCGCACATCAATCTTGCCGCAACGGCATTTTTCGCGCCGCAGCTTCGTCCAGGCGGCCGTGGGCGGCCTGGCGCTGGCCGCCGCGCCCGGCTTTGCGGCCGGCCTGCTGACTGCGCCACCGGCGCGTCCGCTGGTCTTCGCCCACCGCGGCGCCAGCGCCCTGCGTCCCGAGCATACATTGGCGTCCTACGCCAAGGCCATCCTCGACGGCGCCGACTACGTCGAGCCGGACCTGGTCGCCACGCGCGACGGCATCCTCGTGGCGCGCCACGAAAGCAATCTGATCGACACCACCGACGTGGCGCGCCGGCCCGAGTTTGCCAGCCGGCGCGGCAAGAAGATGGTCGACGGCGAATGGCACGAAGGCTGGTTCGTCGACGACTTCACCCTGGCCGAACTGAAAACCCTGCGCGCCATCGAACGGCTGCCGAAAGTACGTACCGGCAACACCTTGTACGATGGACAATTCCAGATCCCGACCTGGGAAGAAATCATCGATTTTGTTGCAGCGCAATCAGCCGCCAGCGGACGCATCATCGGCCTCGTGCCGGAGCTGAAAAGCTCGACGTATTTCCGCGATGCGGGCCTGGCGCTGGAAGACCGTTTCCTCTCGACCCTGCTGGCGCACGAATACACGCGCCGTGCGCCGATCGAAATCCAGTCCTTCGAGGTGGCGAATTTGAAATACCTGCGCGAGAAGCTGGGACGGCGCGCCAACGTGCGCCTGATGCAGCTGGTGGTGGGTGGCGATATCCGCCCGATGGACGTGGCCAAGGCAGGCGGCAAGCTGACGTTCGGGCAAATGATCACGCCAGCCGGCCTGCGCGACATCGCCACCTACGCGGACGTGGTGGCGCCGCCCACGCGAGCAATCATCGCGCTGGGCGCCGACCAGCGCCTGGCCAAGCCCTCGTCCATCGTCGACGATGCGCACCAGGCGGGCTTGCTCTTGCACACGTGGACCTTCCGCCCGGAAAACCGCTTCCTGGCGGCCGACTTCCGCGACGGCAATGGCGAAAATGCGCGCAACGAGGCTGGTTCCGTGGCGGAAATGCGGCGCTACATCGAGACGGGACTCGACGGTTTTTTCAGCGACGATCCGGGTTTGGGACGCATCGCCGCAGGATAAACCGCAGGATAAACATTTAGTAACACATTCATTTTCAGGGCGTGGCCAATGGCTACGCCCTTATTATGCGTTTCTTGAATTTCTGAAATTGGAATTTGAAATTGGACGCATATCGCAAACTCCATTATTGTGCAATGCAACAACAGACCATTCATGGAGGGCATATGTCCACTTTTACCAACACCTACAGCAACGACAACGACAACTACTTCAGCAACCTGGGCCGCGCCACGCGCGCCTTCCTCGGCGCCCTGCTCGCTTCCAAGCCATACAGCGAACTGGCACAGAAGGAAGTCATCGCCACGAACACCAGCACCAGCAACGTCGAAGAACAGCGCTATGTGCGCCCAAGCAAGCGCGACATCGCCCTGCTGAACTCGGAAGCGGCCCGTTACGAAAACCTGATGCCGAATCTGGCTTCGGAATTGCGTTTTCTGGCGTCGCGCGGATAAAAAACACTGAAAGGATTTTTATATGATATTTCTCGAAACCGCACTGATCGCTGTCGCCGTCGTGGTCACCAGCATCCATTTTTATCTGATCTCGACCGGCAAGGCCCGTTTCTGATCAGCAAGCAGCAAGGCAGCAGCACGCCGCGCCATGCGGCCAATCGTGTGCAGCAGTACAAGGTAACAAAGTAGTCATGTGACAGGTCAGCCTGGCAATCGGTCCAGGCTGGCAAGCGGGAAGTAGTTGGTAGTCAGTACTCAGTGTGGCGCAGCGGCGTCCACCGGCGTTTCCAGCAGTGGCGGGGTTTGTCCCTTGCGCACGATCTGCACGAAAATCTCATTCTGTTTGACCATGCCCAGCTCGTAGCGGGCACGCTCTTCGACGGCGCCCGTCCCATCTTTCAGGTCGCGCACTTCGGATTCGAGCTTGGCGTTGCGCGCCTTCAATTCCATATTCTTTTTATTCGCCACCGCCACTTGGGCTTCCATGTCGGCAACACGCAGCCAGCCGCCTTTGCCCAGCCAGAGGGGAAATTGAATCAACAGCAGCAGGGCTGCCAGGGCGAGCGTAATCAGGCGCATGGGGTATTCAGTTAACAAACCGGCCGGATATCTCCGGCCGGCCAGTGGGTTTTACATCAGCTTACTTCAGATTATAGAACGCATCGCGGCCAGGGTAGCTGGCGATGTCGCCCAGGTCTTCCTCAATACGCAGCAGCTGGTTGTACTTGGCCATGCGGTCCGAACGCGACATCGAGCCGGTCTTGATCTGCAGGGCGTTCGTGGCAACGGCGATATCGGCGATGGTCGAGTCTTCCGTTTCGCCCGAGCGGTGCGAAATGACGGCCGTGTAGCCGGCGCGCTTGGCCATTTCGATGGCGGCGAACGTTTCCGTCAGGGTGCCGATCTGGTTGATCTTGATCAGGATCGAGTTGGCGATGCCTTTCGAGATGCCTTCTTTGAGGATCTTGGTGTTGGTGACATACAGGTCGTCGCCGACCAGTTGCACTTTCTTGCCCAGTTCCGCCGTCAGAATCGCCCAGCCGTCCCAGTCGCCTTCATGCATCGCGTCTTCGATCGAGATGATCGGGTACTTGTCGCACCAGGTCGCCAGCAGGTTGGTGAATTCGGTGGCCGTCAGGCTCAGGCCTTCGCCTTCCATTTCGTACTTGCCGTTCTTGTAGAACTCGGACGCGGCGCAATCGAGGCCGATGGCGATCTGCGTGCCTGGCTCGTAGCCCGCTTCTTCGATGGCCTGGATGATCAGCTTGATGGCTTCTTCATGGTTGGCCAGCGATGGCGCGAAACCGCCTTCGTCGCCCACGTTGGTGTTCAGGCCCTTCTTGTGCAGGATCTTTTTCAGCGTGTGGAATACTTCCGCGCCGTAGCGGACGGCTTCCTTGAACGACGGGGCGCCCACGGGAATGATCATGAATTCCTGGATGTCCAGGTTGTTGTCGGCGTGTGCGCCGCCGTTGATGACGTTCATCATCGGCACTGGCATCTGCATGGCGCCCGAACCGCCGAAATAGCGGTACAGCGGCAAGCCCGCTTCTTCGGCGGCAGCCTTGGCAACGGCCATCGAGACGGCCAGGATGGCGTTGGCGCCCAGGCGCGATTTGTTTTCCGTGCCGTCCAGGTCGATCAGGGTACGGTCCAGGAAAGCCTGCTCATTGGCGTCCAGGCCCATGATGGCTTCGGAGATTTCGGTGTTGATGTTTTCGCATGCTTGCAGCACGCCCTTGCCGAAGTAGCGCTTGGCGTCGCCATCGCGCAATTCCACGGCTTCGCGCGAACCGGTCGAGGCACCCGACGGCACGGCCGCACGGCCCATCACGCCCGATTCCAGCAACACATCGCATTCGACGGTCGGGTTACCGCGCGAGTCCAGGATTTCGCGACCGATAATATCAACAATAGCACTCATGTCATTCTCCAAAGTTAAGCTTAACAGGGGGCTGCACACTGCGTTCTGATGCGCAATTGCACAAAGGGGGCAAAGAAACTCCCGGCGGGAAACATCTGGCCGGGAGCTGTCTTACGGGTAATACTGTCGCGATCGACCGCGTTATTGCGCAGCGGCGTTGGCTTCTTTGTGCGCCAGCGCTGCCTTGATGAACGAGGTAAACAACGGATGGCCGGTGCGTGGCGTCGACTTGAACTCAGGATGGTATTGCACGCCCATATACCATGGGTGGGAATTCTCACCCGTGCGTGGCAATTCCATGATTTCGCACAAGTCTTCGCTCGGCGTGCGGGCCGACACGATCAGGCCAGCCGTTTCGACACGGGCCAGGTAGTGATTATTGGCTTCGTAGCGATGACGGTGACGCTCGGTCACCACGCTGCCGTAGATCTCGGCGGCGAGGGTGCCCGGATTGACGGCGCAGGTCTGCGCGCCCAGGCGCATGGTACCGCCCAGGTCCGAGTTTTCATCGCGCAACTCGACTTTACCATCGTGGTTTTGCCACTCATTGATCAGTGCAACGACAGGTTGATCCGTATCAAGGTCGAACTCGGTCGAATTCGCGTTCGGCATGCCTGCCTTGTTGCGCGCGTATTCGATCAGGGCCACTTGCATGCCCAGGCAGATGCCCAGGTAAGGGATCTTGTTTTCACGGGCGAACTGGGCCGCCTTGATCTTGCCTTCCACGCCGCGCTTGCCGAAGCCGCCCGGTACCAGGATGGCATCGTACTTGGCCAGGCCGTCGCAGCCCGTCGTTTCGATTTCTTCCGAATCGATGTACTCGATGTTGACGCGGCTTTCCGTGTGGATGCCAGCGTGGCGCAGCGCTTCGATCAGCGACTTGTACGACTCGGTCAGCTCGACATACTTGCCGACCATGCCGACGGTCACTTCCGCCTTCGGGTGCTCCATCGTGTAGATCAGCTTGCTCCAGATCGACAGGTCGGCCGGTGCCGGATCGAGGTCCAGCGCGTCGCAGATGATCTTGTCGAGGCCCTGGTCGTGCAGCATTTGCGGCACTTTGTAGATGGTGTCGACGTCCCACACGGAAATGACGGCCTGCTCTTCGATATTCGAGAACAGCGAGATTTTCGCGCGCTCGTCTTCCGGGATGGCGCGGTCGGCGCGGCACAGCAGCGCATTCGGCATGATGCCGATTTCGCGCAGCTTTTGCACCGAGTGCTGGGTCGGCTTGGTTTTCAGTTCACCGGCCGAGGCGATGTAAGGCACCAGGGTCAGGTGGACGAAAGCCGTGTTCTTGCGGCCGGCGCGCAGGCTCAGCTGACGCGCCGCTTCCAGGAATGGCAGGGATTCGATATCGCCGACAGTGCCGCCGATTTCGCACAGGGCCACGTCGTAGCCTTCGGCGCCACGGCGGATGTAATCCTGGATTTCATTGGTGATATGCGGAATCACCTGCACGGTCTTGCCCAGATATTCGCCCCGGCGTTCCTTGCGGATCACCGATTCATAGATCTGGCCAGTGGTGAAGTTATTCACCTTTTTCATGCGGGTGGAAATGAAGCGCTCGTAGTGACCGAGGTCGAGGTCGGTTTCGGCCCCGTCATCGGTGACGAATACTTCACCGTGTTGCATAGGGCTCATCGTGCCAGGATCGACGTTGATATACGGGTCGAGCTTGAGCATGGTGACTTTAAGGCCGCGCGATTCGAGGATCGCGGCGAGGGAGGCGGCGGCAATCCCTTTTCCAAGGGAAGACACAACGCCACCAGTGACGAAGACAAATTTGGTCATTGCAGATGGTGCCGAACGGCACGTGCGGGAAATTGAAATTATACACTAAAGCCCGCCTGCGTCGCTCCCCGCGCGCGGAAATTTGCGGCAAATACCGACTATCCCTCCCCCTCCTGCTGTCTACACACAACAAAATTGCGTAGTGGCAATAATTGAAATATTTCCAATTCCATATATTGTGTGGGCGAGCGAACAGACCCTGCCGCGCCCTGGCGGCAGACTGGCATTTTCAACAGGAGGTCCATCATGAGCTACGAAGAACGCGACGCCTACGGCATGTATGTCAACCGCGGCCACAAAGGTCCCGGCCCCGAACTGATGGGTGCCGACACCCTGATCGGCGACCATGTGCACAACGCCAAGGATGAACATCTGGGCGAAATCAAGGAAATCATGATCGACATGCGCAGCGGCAAAATCGCCTACGCCGTCATGTCGCACGGCGGTGTCTTCACCATCGGCGAAAAGCTGTTCGCCGTGCCGTGGGAAGCGCTGCTGCTCGACACCGTCAACAAGCGCTTCACCCTCAACGTCGACAAGGAACGCATTGAAAATGCGCCCGGCTTCGATACGGATAACTGGCCGAACATGGCCGATACCACGTGGGTGAACTCCATTCACAGCTATTATGGAACGACACCACGCGAGTATTAATTCACCCCAAGCGCAGGGCCGGGGTCGTACCCTGAGGGTACGACCCCAGTATTTGCACTTGGGTTTGACTAGAACCGGTACTCCAGCCCCGCTACATACGTCCTGCCCCGCGCCGTGCTCAGCGGCGTGTTGTCCTGCGACTGGGACGGCATTGAGTTCAAACGGTTCAGCGCTTCCGAGAAATTCTTGTTCAGGGCGTTTTGCACGGACAGGCGCAGGAACAGATTTTTCGTCACCTGCCAGCTCGCATACAAGTCGATCACGGCCGGGATCTTTGGATTCTCGGCCTTGAGCACTTCGCCCGTCGCTTCATCGGCTTCATTGTCCGGCGACAGGCGGCGGTTCGAGCCTGTGTGCTTGAGGATGGCGCCCACTTCCAGCTTGTTGTCCAGCAAGCGCGTGCCTACGTCGAGGTTGTAGTACACGCTGGGCAGCTCGCTGATGTCGGCCGCGCCAAACCAGGCGCTGGCGATCGACGTGGGCTGGCGCGTCGTTTCGCGCGTGTACGACAGGCGCGCATAGGCAGGCCCCAGCTGATATTGCGCTTCCAGTTCCCAGCCGCGCGAGTACACGGGCGTGGCCGAGTTGATGTAGATATACATGTTCGTCATGTAGTCATCCACATTCTGCCAGTCGTTGGCCAGCACTTCCGCGATATTGCACTTGCGGCCGCGGTCGCACACGAGGAAGGACTGGCTGGTGATATAGCCGTCGATCTTGCTCTTGAAATACAGGGCCTTGAAGTTCAGCACGTCATTCTTGCTCAGCAAGCCATGCAAGCTGGAATTGAAACCCAGCTGGTAGGTCGTCGCTTTCTCGCCCTTCAGGAAAGGATTCATCGAGGCCCCGCCGTCATTCGAGAAAAACACCTCCTGCGGATTCGGCCCGCGCATGGTGCGCTCGGCGCTGGCGAATGGCTGGAACCACGGCGTCACTTGCGCGGAAACGAGCAGCGAAGGATTGATGCCATGCTCCTTGAGCGCAATATTGCTCGCCCCTTGCGGGAAACACTGCACGCGCGGGTCGCAGGCGGGCTTGTAGCCGGTCAAATCAAAGTGCGTGTAATTGAGGCCCGCATTGACTTGAACAATGCCGCGGTTGTATTGCAGGTCCGCATACAGGCTGTTGATCTTTTGCACGCCCTCGGGGCCAAACGTATTGTTTTCAATCGATTGCTGGTTCGCGTCCGGATTGTCCGGATCGTCGACCAGGCTTTCCACGTGCTTGCTGTACTTATTGCGCATCAGCTTGCCGCCTATGGTCACCAGCGCATCGCCACCGGCCAGTTTGAAACTGCTGGTGTTGTTGATGTCGACAGCGTCGGCGCGGTTGGCCGCATTCGTGTTGATGAAATTGGTCAGCGCCTCGGGCATGTATTTCTGGTTGCCGCGGCTGCTGCTGGCCACCACATTGAGGTCGATCAATTCCGAAAACGGCGTGTAGTGATATTTCACGTAGTAGTCATTGCTCTGGATATCGCGGCGCGTAAACGTGTTGCGGTAATCGCGCGCCGACAGTTCCAGCGCATGGAAGTCGCTCAACTTGAGATCCAGCTTCAGCAGTTGCGACTTGGGTTTCTGCTTGTAATAGCGGTTGTAGCCGAAACCGAACTCCTCGCTGTTGACGCCCTTGGCATTCTTGTAGTTGTTGCCGATCACGCTAGCGCTCGTGGCGGCCATGAAGCCCACGCTGCCGCCATCGAAGGCGGGGTTTTTCATGGCCACGGCCAGCATGGCGCTGCGCCCCACGCCGTTATTGCCGGTCGACATTTTCGTGCGCGCCCCCGTTTTTTCGCCGGCGAAGACCACGTCATCGACGCCGATGGTGCGGAAATTGGCGCTGCCGGCCAGCGCATTGACGCCGTCGCCGCCGACAACATTGCCGCGTGACACATCCACGCCGATGATGAAGTTCGGGTCGATCAGGGCGCCGAACTGGCTGCTGGGCACGCCGCCGTGCGACACGGACGACGGTGCGCTGCCATAGTAATTCTGGCTCACGCCATCGACCATCATGTTGACGCGCCCCAGGCCCGACAGGCCGCGGATGTTGACGCTGACGGCGCCCTGCGCCGGATCGATCTGGGTAAACGTGCCCGGCATGCTGCGCACGATCTGGTCCACGGGCTGCAAGCGCGTATCGGCGCCGCGCGCACTGACGGCGCCCGGTTTTTCCAGCGCCTGCTGTTCCACGGGAACCGTTTCACCCGATACATTCAGCGGCGAAAATTCCACCTTGCCACTGTCTTGCGCCTGTTGCGCCCATGCCTGCTGCGCGAGCAAAGCCATGCAGATGCTCACGGCCTGCGTCATTGTCTTGATATGCATACACCCTCGATTTCTTATGTGATTGAAAAATGTGACATTCAGCTGGTGCCGCCGTCGGCATCGAGCCGGAACGACACGGGCAAGGTGACCGTCACCGTGCCCTGTCGCAATACGGTGGCGGGCGGCGCCGGCAGCGGCTGCGCGCGCTGCAGCACTTGCAAGGCTTCGCGGTCGAGCAGCACCGTGCCCGACGAGGTGACCAGCTCGCTGGCCAGCAGCTTGCCATCACGGTCCACCTGGAAGCGCACCCAGGCGGCGCCAGCCCGCTTGCGCTGGCGCGCATCGCCCGGATAGCGCTTGAAATGGGCCAGGTGGCCAAGCACCTGGCTTTGCCAGCTGGCGGGCGCCGCGCTGGTCGACGGCGTGTCGCTGTTGAACGGCGCCGCCTGGGGACCGCGCACGGGGCTTGGCGCCGGTGTGGCGCTGCTGCTGGCCTGCGCAGGCACGGCAGCTTCCTTCGCGGCATCCTTGCCGGGATCGGGCGACGGACTGGTTTCTGCCTTCGCCTCTTTTTCCGCCGCGACGATGTCCGGCGCGGCGGCACGCGCCAGCACCGGCAAGGCTTCCTGTCGTACTGCACTCTTGGGCGGCCGGGCGGCGCTGGACGCGGCCGACTGGCGCGCGCCCACGGCATGCGCCACCCGCGTTTCCGGCGACATCGCTTGCGCGGCAAAGACCAGCATCACGCTGGCCGCCGGGTTGGCGGGCGCCACGGTGACGGGTTGCCAGCTGGCCCACAGCAGCAGCGCCAACGCGGCGGCCGCCACCAGCGACGTGGCAATGCCCCAGCTCAATACAGGGCGCGGATTCACCCGCCCTCCCGGCCCACTAGGCCCACTTTCAGATAGCCGGCCTGGCGCAGGGCGTCCATGACGCCCTGCACGTCTTCATATGTCGCTTGCTTGTCGGCCTGGAAAAACAGCGTGCGCTGGCGGTCGCCGCCCGTCTGCGCGTCGAGCAGGCTGCCCAGCTGCTCGCGCGCCACGGGCAATTCGCCCAGGTACAGGCTGTGGTCGGCTTTCAGGGAAACGAACAGCGGTTTTTCGGGACGCGGTTCGGGCTTGGCCGTGGCGGCCGGCAAGTCGATTTTCAGGTCGACGGTGGCCAGCGGCGAGACCACCATGAAAATGATCAACAGCACCAGCATCACGTCGATGAAGGGCGTGACATTGATCTCGCTCAACTCCGGCATGTCGGCCGTGTCGTCGTCCGACGAAGGAAACAGGGACGCCATGGCTCAGGCCTGCTGGCGCATGTCGAGGTCGCGGCTCAGCATCAGCAGCACTTGCGCGGAAGCGGCGCGCAGCTGCGCCTTGTACTGGTTGATGCCGCGGCTGAGCACGTTGTAGATGACGACGGCGGGTATCGCCGCCACCAAGCCCAGGGCGGTGGCCAGCAAGGCTTCCGCAATGCCGGGCGCGACTGTCGCCAGATTCGTGCTCTGGCTGACGGCGATGCCGATAAAACTGTTCATGATGCCCCACACGGTGCCGAACAGGCCGACGAACGGCGCCACGGCGCCGATGCTGGCCAGCAGGCCGATGCCTTGCGTCATGCTGCGTACATTGTGCGCGATCCACTGCTCCTGACGAAAGCCAGCCCGCTCCTTCAGGGCCGCCGCCGGTGCATTGGCGTGCGACAACTTCAGTTCCTGCTGCACGTCGCCGAGCAGCTGCTGCGCCAGCATGGACGCCCCGCTCTTTGCTGCCGCGTCCGGCAAGGAGATCGCCGTCTTCAGCACAGCGACGGCTTGCGCAGCCGCGCGCCTGGCTTGCAGCAAACTGGCGCCTTTCACCAGCAAGACCACCCAGGTAGCCAGCGCGGCGCCCAGCAAGCCGATGAGCACGCTTTTGACGACCTGGTCGGCGGCGAAAAACATGCCCAGCGGCGACATGTCATGCGGCAAGGCGGACGCTTGCGCGGTGGCGTGACAGAGGGAAAGAACGGCACCGCAGCTGGCGGCTTTAAGGCAAGAGATACGCATGAGAACTTTGACAGGTAACAGGCATGGCTGCGCCAATGGCGCGCACGCGCATGCAAAAAAATCGGACGGACTACCTGGCTGCTGCGGGGGAGCTTGCTGGGGGAGAGTGCCGGGCAGAACGCCCGGCGGACATACAAAAAATTATTTGGCGCTGGCGACGGCAGGTGCAACAACCGGCGTGAACCAGACGAAATCGGCCTGCGGCGCCAGCACCGTGGCGCCCTGCTGTGCCAGCACCAGCACCAGCGGCGCCGGGCCGCCCGTCAAGTCCTGCACGTGCAGCGGCACGCCCAGGTCCTTGTGCGCATGGTAGGCGCCGGCGATCAGCACGGCCGGCGCGGGCGCGGCCAGCAGGCGCTCGGCCATGCGGCGGTCGCGCTGCTGCTGCACCGACAGCATGGCGGCCAGGCGCGGTTCGTCGATCTGGTTGTCGTGCATGACGCGGATGATGTCCTTCAATTTGTCATGCACCTTGGCATCGTTGGCCAGGTTCGAGTGCTTGCCCTGCACGGCCGGCTTGTCGATAAACAGTTGCTTGATCTCGCTGCGGTCCAGGTTGGCCGACCAGACGGGATATGGCGCGCGCATCACGGTCATGACCAGATCGCCATACTGCTCCCACTTCCAGTTACGCTGCCACGCCAGCAGCTCGGCCACGTGCTCTGGGCGCACGACGGGATCCGTCTGCAGCCACGGCTTGACCTTGTCCACCTTGGCTTGCTGGTCCGGATTCAGCATTTCCAGCAGCACGCTGCCTTGCGGACGCTGGCCCTGCAGTTGCTGCAACAGCCATTGCTCGATCTGGTGATGGCTGAGCTGGTCATGCTGCTCGCCGACGATGACCCGCGGCGCGGCGGCCAGCTGGGCCAGCAATTGTTCGGCGCTCAGGCGCTGGCCGCTGCGCAGGTCGACGATCTCGCCCAACTGGCGCACATCTTGCGCAGTAGCGGGCGCGGCGGCGGTCGCGCCGGATCCGTTGACGGGTGCGACGCTGCTGCAAGCGCTCAGGGCCAGTACGCAGGCGGGCAGGACGGCGGCGAAGGACAGGGGGAATCTCATGGGCATGGCCTTTCGGGTGGAAGCACACATTGCAAAATAACTACTGGCGGGCATTCTAATAGAAATGATTCTCATTTACAACCAATACACGGCACGCCATGCCGATTTTTTTACAACTGGCAAAAATCAACGCTGGCGCCCGGCGCCCCCGATCTGTGCATGAGGACGTGCCTTCAGCAAAGGAACGGAAGCGGCCAATTCGGATCGATCCAGGAAAAAAGCACGGTTATCAGCGAGTTTCCCGATCATAAAATCAATAAAAGTCCTCACCCGCAGTGACTGTTCCGCTCGATGTCCATAGTAGATATAGATGGCGCCGCACTCGCTGACATGCTGCATGAGCAAAGGCACAAGCCGGCCGCTGCGGATATGCGGCATGGCCTCGAAACTACCTAGTTGTCCAATACCAAGACCCGATAACACAGCCTGTGTCTCCATCGCGGTGTCATTCACGCAAATGACTGCCGGGATGTCCCGATGCACAATCTCGTCGCCGATCTGAAACTGCCATTGCGCAACCTTGCCTGTATTTGCCCACCGATAGCCGGTGCAGCTGTGCTGGCTCAGTTCGTCTATCGTTTGAGGTGCGCCGTGGCGTTGGATGTAGTCTGGCGATGCGCAAACGATCAACTGGATGGGCATGAGCCGCCGCGCAATCGCCCCTGCCGAAGGCGGCGGCCCTCCCCGGAAACCCACATCGGCGCGTCCGCTCACCAGGTCGGTGAACTGGTCATCGAGCTGGATGTCGAGCTGCACTTTGGGATTATGCTGCTGAAATAATTCAAAAAATTGCCAAAGCACCGAAAGCCCCAGCGACCGGGGAGCGTTGATGCGCAATATCCCGTTGACCTCTTCCTTGGACCGGCGCGCTTCGTCGAGGGACGACGACAGTATGGCAAGTGCCGGTTTCACGCTATCGAACAAGCGCTGGCCCTCTTCCGTCAAACTCAGCTTGCGCGTGGTCCGATGGAACAGGCGCACGCCAAGTGATTTTTCCAGCTGGATCACCGACTGGCTGGCCGCCTGTGGCGAAATGCCCTGGTCAATGGCCGCGCGCCGCAGACTGCCCAGCGTTGCCGTGCGGACGAAGATGGTAATGGCGCGGATATCATTCATGGAGCGATGATGATTAGCAAGTTTTAGTTGATTATCATTCTAGCATTTGACCACTAGTTCATGCTAATTTTTGCTTTTATCATTCGCCCTTTAAACACCTCGGGAGCAGAATGATGAATAACGTTCAACAGCATGAATTCAAGCGCGTCTGGTTGATCACCGGTGCATCAAGAGGCATCGGCGCATTGATTGCAGAGGCGGCACTGGCGGACGGCAATGCGGTGGTCGCAACCGGGCGTAACGTCGCCGCGATCGTCGAGCGGCTTGGCAGCTGCGCCGCGTTGTTGCCGCTTGCGCTAGACGTGACGAATGAGGAACAAACCAGGCAGGGTGTGCGCGTTGCGCTGGAACATTTTGGGCGTATTGACGTGCTCGTCAATAATGCGGGCTTCGGTCTGCTGGCTGCCGTGGAAGAGTCTGGCGATGCGGATGTGCGACGGATGTTTGACACGAATGTCTTCGGCTTGCTGAACGTGACGCGCGCCGTGCTGCCGGCAATGCGCGCGCAGCGTTCCGGTCACGTGATCAATATTTCATCGATAGGCGGCTATCAGGCTGCGGCAGGATTCGGGGTGTATTCATCGACAAAATTTGCCGTCGAAGGCATCACCGAGGCCATGCATACCGAGCTCAAGCCGCTGGGCATTCACGCCACTGTCGTCGAGCCAGGCTATTTCCGCACCGATTTCTTGGATGCATCGTCGCTGCTCGTAGCACCCGATGAAATTGGCGATTACGCGGCGACTTCAGGCGCCGTGCGCAAACAGGCGTTGGCGCTGAACCACAATCAGCCCGGTGATCCCCAAAAATTGGCGGCCGCCATGCTCCGCCTTGCAGACGCGCCCCATCCGCCACTGCGTCTTCCCATGGGCACCGACACGCTGGCTGCGATTGCCGCAAAAAACGCCTTTGTGGCACAGGAAATGGATACGTGGCGCGACCTCTCCGCATCTACGGATTTTCCCGCCTGACAGAGCTTGACCGGGGTGGGCCATGCCTGAATTTTCCCATATGGACAATTCGCGGGCTACTCCGCACCTGATTCTTGAAACCACCGTGATATATCGCATACGCAGGCGAGGAATAAAGCATGAGCACATCTGATTCTGTTGTCAAAGTTTTCCACCATCACCTACGGCGGATGTCAGGACGCGATCCGCACGAACCACATCGAGTCGCATCGTCCCTGGAATTGTTATTCGACCTGACTTTCGTCACATGCTTTGCGTTTGCCGCCGCCCAGTTCGCACACGCGCTCGCGGCAGGCCATTACGCCAGCGCACTCATCGGGTTTGGCTTCGCCAGCCTCTGCATCTGCTGGGCCTGGTTCAATTTCACCTGGTTTGCATCCGCCTACGACACTGACGACTGGATTTTCCGCATCACCACAATGGTACAGATGACGGGCGTGCTGGTGCTGGCGGTCGGCTTGCCACGCCTGTTCTCTTCCCTCGAACACGGCCAGCAACTGGATAATTCGGTGATGGTACTCGGCTACGTGATCATGCGCGTGGCGCTGATATTTCAATGGTTGCGGGCAGCGAGGCAAGACCTCGCGCGGCGCCGCGCGTGCCTCACCTATGCCGCCGCCATTGCGATTGCCCAGATAGGCTGGATAGCGATTATTCTTTTCCCTTTCTCGATGGACGTGACCATGACCCTGGCTGCCCTCTGGTTTCTCATCGAGTTTGCCGGCCCCGTGCTGGCGGAGCGCAAGGATGGCGGTACGCCCTGGCACGCGGAGCACATTGCCGAACGCTACAGCCTGTTCGCCATCCTTGCCTTGGGTGAAGGACTGGTCGGTACGGTCGCGACCTTGTCTGCCGAAATGGAGCACCAGGGCTGGACGCTGGAAACGGCACTCGCTTGCATTGCAGGCGTCGGGCTGACCTTTGGCATGTGGTGGGTGTACTCCATTCTACCGTCGGCGCATGTGCTGCACGTGCATCGCTCACGCGCTTTCATCTGGAGCTATGGGCAGATATTGATCATTGCATCTATTGTGGCAACGGGCGCGGGTCTTGACGTCGCGGCGAACCTGATTGAAAACAAGGCCCATATCGGCACACTCCCGGCCCTGCTCGCCACCGCGATTCCCGTGACCATTTTTCTCGCCTTGATTTATGCGCTCCACTATTTTCTTGTGCGCCGCTACGATCAACTGCATCTATGGCTTCTGCTCGCAACAGCTGCCGTCATCGCGACGGCGATCATGGCGGCGATCTTTGGCGCGAATATCGTTGAATGCCTCGGCATTCTGCTCTTTGCACCGGTCATCACGGTCGTCGGCTATGAGGTACTGGGACATCGTCACCAGGGTGACATGCTCACGCCCCACTAGTGGCAGGGTCGCCGGCAGGCAAGCCCGATCAGCGCGGCTGATGCGAGAGTCCACCGATAAAATCCCCGGGCGCGGGGTAGAATAAAAAAAACGGAGGACTCGCGTGAATCAAACTGACCAGTTGGCGGTACTGAAAAAACCGCTGCCCGCATCCCTTGCTGCCGTACTTTCCCTGATCTTTGCCGACCGCTTTTCCATGACGCAAGCCATGCGCGAACACCATGGCCGCGACGAGTCGAGCTATCCCCCCATGCTGCCGGACGCCGTCATCTTCGCCCATTCCACCGAGGAAGTGGCGGCCGCCGTCAAGCTGTGCAGCGCGCACGACGTGCCCATCATCGCCTACGGCAGCGGTACGTCGCTCGAAGGCCATGTGCTGGCCTTGCATGGCGGCGTGACGATTGATCTGTCGCAAATGCACCAGATGGTAGCGGTGCATGCTGAAGACTTGACGGCCACCGTGCAGGCGGGCGTGACGCGCAAGCAACTCAACGAAGAAATCCGCGACACGGGCCTGTTCTTCCCCATCGACCCGGGCGCCAATGCCTCGCTGGGCGGCATGGCGGCCACGCGCGCCTCGGGCACGAACGCCGTGCGCTACGGCACCATGCGCGAAAACGTGCTGGCCCTGACGGTGGTCACGGCCGATGGGCGCATCATCAAGACGGGGACCAGGGCGAAAAAATCGTCGGCCGGCTACGACCTGACGCGCTTGTTCGTCGGCAGCGAAGGGACGTTGGGCATCATCACGGAAGTGACGGTCAAACTGTATCCGCTGCCGGAAGCGATCTCGGCGGCCGTATGCTCGTTCCCCGGCACGGGCGAAGCCGTCAGCGCCGTGATCCAGACCATCCAGATGGGTATTCCCGTGGCGCGGGTCGAGTTTCTCGATGAAAATGGCGTGAAAGCCATCAATGCCTACGACAAGATGGCGCTGCCGGAGAAACCCTTGTTGCTGTTTGAATTTCACGGCACGCCGGCCAGTGTGGCCGAGCAGGCGCAGCTGGTGCAAGCCATCACGGCGGAACACGGCGCCAGCGATTTCGAGTGGGCCAGCCGCCCCGAAGACCGCTCGCGCCTGTGGGCCGCGCGCCACAACGCGTATTTCGCCCTGCTGCAGATGCGCCCCGGCAGCCGCGCCATTTCCACCGACTGCTGCGTGCCGATTTCGCGCCTGGCCGAATGCATCCTGGCCACCAAGGCCGATTGCGAAGCGCAGGGCCTCGTCTATGCCATCATCGGCCACGTCGGCGACGGCAATTTCCACGTGCAGATGCTGGTCGATCCCGACGACCCGGCCGACATCGCCCGCGCGGAAAAGGTCAACAGCGACATGGTCACGCGCGCCATCGGCATGGATGGCACCTGCACGGGCGAACACGGCGTGGGCATGCACAAGATGGCCTTCCTCGTGGAAGAACATGGCGAAGGCGCCATCGACACCATGCGCGCCCTCAAGCACGCGCTGGACCCGAAGAACATCATGAATCCGGGCAAGATCGTACGCTGGTAATCAGGCCGTCAATTCCATGCGCATCGGCACGAAGGCGATCCCATCCATTTCCACCTTCGGCCCCGTGGCGACAAAGCCCAGGCTGGTGTACAGGGGCAAGGCATACATCGAGGAGTTGACGGTAAAGGCCGTCACGCCGCCTCTGGCCAGCGACGCATCGCGGGCGGCCTGCCACAAACGGCGCGCCATGCCGCGCCGGTGCAGGGCGCGTGGCACGAACATGTGGAACAGATGCGTGTTGTCGCGCATCGCCACCACGCCTGCCAGTGCCCCTTCGATATGCGCGAGCTGATACGCGTAGCGCGACTGCGACAGATAGCCTTCGATGGCCGGCTGGCGGCAATGTTCGATGAACTTTTCCGCCCCCGCGCCGTCCGGGTGCAGGGTCAGAAAGGGCATCAGGTCGTCGATCAGGGCGACGATGGCGGAGGCGTCGGCAACCAGGGCGGGACGCAGTATCGGTTCGGGCAAAGTAGTCATATAACAATCATGCCACCACCTGGATAATGTTGACAAGCATCAACAGAAATCCCGGCTGCTGGTGCGCAAGCGTCCCAGCAAATGCGACATGTCGACCAGGCGCTTGGCCACCAGATTGCGCACGATACCCTCGCGCTGCCACACGCCGTACACGCCCAGCAGCGGCGCGCTCAGCACTTCGCGCCGCTGGCTTTCCACCAGGTCGGGCCAAACGATGACGTTGACGGTGCCCGTCTCGTCTTCCAGTGTCATGAAGATCACGCCCTTGGCCGTGCCCGGACGCTGGCGCACGGTGACGATGCCGCAGGCGCGCGCCAGCTGGCCATCCGTGTAGCTGGCCAGCGCGGACGCGGGCAGGAAACGCTGTTCCAGCAATTGCCTGCGCAGCAGCGCCAGCGGGTGGCGGCCCAGGGTCAGGCCTTGCGTGCGGTAGTCGCTGACGATGCTCTCGCCTTCCGTCGGTGCGGCCAGCACGGGCAAGTCTTCCTCTTGCGTGGTGACGCGCAGCAAATCCTTGTCAGGCACGGCGCCGGCCGCCTGCCATAAGGCCTCGCGCCGGTGACCAGCCAGCGCGTGCAGGGCGTTGCCGGCGGCCAGCACCTGCAAATCATGACGGTCCAGGCCGCCACGCCGGGCCAGGTCGGCCACGTCGACAAAAGCGGCGATGGCGCGCGCATCCTCGATGCGCAGAGCCGCCTCGACGCGCATGCCGAACAGGCTGTTCAAGCCCAGGCGCACGGCGGGCGCGGCGCCCTGCCCGTCTTCCAATGCCGCTTCCCAGCCGCTGACGGCCACGTCGACGGGCAGCACGTGCACGCCATGCCGGCGACCATCCTGCACCAGTTGCGAGGGACTGTAAAAGCCCATGGGCTGGCTGTTGAGCAAGGCGCACAGAAAGGCGGCAGGTTCGTGGCATTTCAGCCAGGAACTGGCGTACGTCAGCAGCGCGAAACTGGCCGCGTGCGACTCGGGAAAACCGTATTCGCCAAAGCCCTCGATCTGGCTGAAGATGGCCTCGGCAAACTTTTTCTCATAGCCATTGTCCACCATGGCATCGACGATGCGGTCATGGTAATTGTTCATGCCGCCCTTGCGTTTCCAGGCCGCCATGGCGCGCCGCAACTGGTCCGCTTCGCCGGGCGTGAAATCGGCGGCGATGATGGCCACCTGCATCACTTGCTCCTGAAAAATCGGAATACCCAGGGTGCGTCCCAACGCCTTTTCCAGACCCTTCGGATAGTCGACCGGTTCTTTCTGCTGGCGCCGCTGCAGATACGGATGCACCATGCCGCCCTGGATGGGGCCGGGACGCACCAGCGCCACCTCGATGACGAGGTCGTAAAATTCACGGGGGCGCAACCGGGGCAGCATGCTCATCTGGGCGCGCGACTCGATCTGGAACACGCCGATGGTGTCGGCCTGGCACATCATGTCGTAGGTGGCGGGGTCTTCGGCGGGAATATCCTGCAGGCGGAATTCCTCGCCGCGCCGCGTCCCCACCAGTTCCAGGGCGCGGCGCAGGGCCGACAGCATGCCCAGCGCCAGCACGTCGACCTTCATCAGGCCCAGCTCCTCGAGGTCGTTCTTGTCCCACTCGATGACGCTGCGCTCGGCCATGCTGGCGTTTTCAATCGGCACCAGGCGCGACAATTTTCCCTGCGCAATCACAAAGCCGCCCGGATGCTGCGACAGGTGGCGGGGAAAGCCCAGCAGTTGCTGCGCCAGGCCGGCCCACTGCTGCGATAGTTCCGCCTCCGGGTCGAGCCCGCATTCGGCCAGGCGATCCAGCAGATCGCACTTGCCGTCGAACCAGCGGTGCGCCTTGGCCACTTTTTCCACGATGGCCAGGTCGATCCCCAGCGCCCGGCCGCTGTCGCGCAAGGCGCTCTTCGGCCGGTAGCTGATCACCACGGCCGCCAGCGCGGCCCGCTCGCGCCCATATTTTCCGTAGATATATTGAATCACCTCCTCGCGCCGCTGGTGCTCGAAGTCGACGTCGATATCGGGTGGCTCGTTGCGCTCGCGCGACATGAAGCGCCCGACCAGCGAGTTGCCCCGTGCCGGGTCCACTTCCGTGATGTGCAGGCAATAGCAGACGGCCGAATTGGCGGCCGAGCCCCTGCCCTGGCACAGGATATTTTGCGAGCGGGCAAAGCGCACAATGTCGTACACGGTCAAAAAGTAGGCTTCATACGACAGCTCGGCGATCAGTTCCAGTTCCTGCTCGATCTGCTCCTGCACGTTGGCCGGAATACCCAGCGGAAAGCGGCTGCGCGCGCCCGCATACGTTTCTTCGCGCAGATAGGTCGCCGGCGTGTGGCCGTGCGGCACCAGCTCGACTGGATAGTCATAGCGCAGGCTGTCGAGGGAAAATGTGCACTTCTTGGCGATGCGCACGGTTTCCGCCAGCGCCTGCGGCGGATACACATTGGCCAGGCGCAAGCGCGCGCGCAGATGCTGCTCCGCATTTTGCGCCAGCGCGTAGCCGCACTCGGCCACGGGTTTACCCACGCGTATCGCGCACAGGGTGTCGAGCAGGGGCTTGCGCGAACGCACGTGCATGCACACATGGCCCACAGCCACCACGGACAAGCCCAGCGCCTGCGCCGCCTCCTGCACGGCGCCGCGGTGCGCGTCATCCTGCGCCCGCTGCAGCAGGTTCAGGCCGATCCAGCTGCGCTCGCCGCCAAAGGTAGCCGCCATCCACGCCCCCTGTGCGCGCACGGTTTGCGGCTGGGCCGGATAGCTGGGCAGCAAGATCATCAGGCAACCGGGCAGCCCCTGCAAATGGGAAAACTCGGCCGAGGGCGCGGCAAAATCGTCTGGCGTCAGCAAATAGCGCCCCTTGGCCGCCCGCGTGCGCGCCATGGTGATCAGTTCCGACAAATTGCCATAACCCTCGATGTCCCGCACCAGCGCCAGCAGGGACAGGGCCGGACTGCCTTCGGCCTGCGTCAAATGAAAATGCGCGCCGATGATCAGCGGAAAACCGGCCCGCTTGGCCGTCGCATGCGCGCGCACGACACCCGCCAGCGAGCACTCGTCGGTAATGGCCAGCCCCTTGTAGCCAAGCTGGACGGCGCGCGCCACCAGCTCTTCCGCATGCGAGGCCCCATGCAGGAAGCTGAAATTGCTCAGGCAGTACAACTCAGCATACTCGGGTAAGACGGCGCCCCACATGATCTACCTCAATACTGTATATAAACACAGTATATTATACTCATCTGGAATACGGCTTCTCGGTTATGCTGGTGTTTTACCTTGCGCATCGCCCGCCATGATCGTCCATCTCTTGAAATGTTTCGGCGCCGCACCCGGTGGCGGCAATGCGGCGCTGGTCGTGGAAAACGACGACAGTAGCGAAACGGCGCGCCAGCAATTCGCCCGCGAGCGCCAGGTCAGCGCCTGCGTCTTCATCGACCGGCAGGCGGACGGCGCGGAGGGATGCCTCGTGCTCGACTATTTTTATCCGCACACGCGCAGTCCCCTGTGCCTGCACGCCACCCTGGCGGCCGCGCATGTGCTGCTGACGGCGCCTGGCGCGCCGGCAACCCTGACGGTCACCACGGCCATGCGCGGACAAGCCTTGCAGCTGGTGTACAACGCAGCCGGTCTGTTTATCGGCCTGGCGCCGCAGCCAGCACCGTCCGTCATGCTGGAAAAATATGTGCCGTCCGAACTGATGGGCCAGCACATGCACTTGCTGTCACCGCCCGTCATCGCCTCCGTCGGCAGCCCGAAACTGCTGCTGGAAGTGGCCGACCGCACCACCCTGCGCGCGCTGCGGCCGAACCTGGAACTGATCGCCGACTGGAGCGCTTTACATCAAATCAATGGCTGCTATGCGTATTGCCGCACGGGCGAGCACGAGTACGAGGGCCGCAACTTCAACCACCTCGACCCGGCGCTGGAAGACAGCGCCACGGGCGTGGCGGCGGGCGCGCTGTCAGCACATTTGCAACAGTCGCTGCGCCTGCATCAGGGCCACGTGACGCAGCAGCCGTGTCTGATCCAGGTGCAATACAGCCCTGTGGA
Organism: Janthinobacterium sp. BJB401; assembly: GCF_013372745.1. Lineage (NCBI taxonomy): Bacteria > Pseudomonadati > Pseudomonadota > Betaproteobacteria > Burkholderiales > Oxalobacteraceae > Janthinobacterium > Janthinobacterium sp. BJB401. Next base: position 111,252 of record NZ_JABXFH010000016.1, read on the forward strand.
AATCCTGGTGGGCGGCATGGTGCAACGCAGCACCTGAACGGAGCATGCCGCACCAGTACAAGGCAAGCCAGGCAGCTGTCAAAAGATAATCAACCAGGAAACAACAGTTACATCAAATTTGTAATAACAAAACAAAGTATCGCTGGTGAATGCTGAAATGATGGCACTAGAATCAAGTCACGAATCTTGCTCATCAGCCACTTGGAGATACTGCGTGCCGACCCTCACCACCTTGCGTAAAGCAGTCCTCATCAGCCTGTACGGCAGCGCCGCCATGGCCGCCTTCAGTCCCGCCGCCATGGCGCAGAGCAACGACCCTGCGGCCACGGACGGCCCCGTGCAAACGGTCAGCGTGGTCGGCTCGCGCCGCGTCGCCAGTTCCTCTACCGATACCATGGTGCCGGTCGATATCATTCCGATTTCCAAGGTGGCCGAGCAAGGCGGCCAGTTCGACCTGGCGCAATCGCTGCAATACATTTCTCCCTCGTTCAATTCCACACGCCAGTCGGGCGCCGACGGGGCCGACCTGATCGATTCGGCCGCCCTGCGCGGCCTCGGTTCCGACCAGACCCTCGTGCTGGTGAACGGCAAACGGCGCCATACGACGGCCCTCGTCAACCTGTTCGGTGCGCGCAACCGCGGCAACACGGGCACGGACATGAATGCGATTCCGCTGCTGGCGATCAAGAATGTGCAAGTGCTGCGCGACGGCGCCGCCGCCCAGTACGGCTCGGACGCCATCGCCGGCGTGATCGACATCGAACTGAAGAAAAGCCTGGGTTGCGAAGCCGTGGCCGGCTACAGCCAGTATTCCGCAGGCGACGGCAAGAATTACATGACCTCGGCCTATTGCGGCATCGCGCTGGGCGACAAGGGCACCCTGGCCATCACGGGCGAATACCTGGACCGGGGCCGCTCGAACCGGGCCGACGCGGACAGCATGCGCATCATCGGCGACACCAAATCCGAAAACAAAACCCTGTACGTGAATGGCGACTACGCCACCAGCGGCACGGGCAAGCTGTACTTCACGGCCGGCGCGCAGACGCGCGATGCCTCGAGCGCCGCGTTTGGCCGCGACGGCATCGGCAGCGTTGACGTCCCTGCCCGCAATTCGGCCGCCATGTACCCCGATGGTTTCGTGCCTTTTATTAACGGCAAGATCGACGACCAGTACGCCACCATCGGCCACCGCAGCCAGATCGGCGAATGGCATGCGGACTTTTCGCAAACCTATGGTTACAACAAGATGCGCTACGACGTCAGTCATACCCTGAACGCCTCGATCGCCAATCTCGACCTGATGAACGGCGGCAAGGGCGTCAGCGCCAGCAGCTTTGACGCGGGCGGCTTTTCGTTCCAGCAACTGACCAGCAATGCCGACTTCAGCCGCTACTACGACACGGTGATGCGCGGCATGAACGTGGCCTTCGGCGCCGAATACCGCAGCGAGGAATACAAGATCATGGCCGGCGAACCGGGCTCCTACAGCGACGTCGACGGCGTGGGCGTGGGCGGCAATGGCCGCAGCCAGGGATTTCCCGGCTTCCAGCCCAGCGATGTGACGAAAGCCAAACGCCACAGTATCGCCGCGTATGGCGACGTCGAACTGGACTGGACGGAGCGCCTGAAAACCCAGGCGGCTTTGCGCTATGAAAAATTCAGCGACTTCGGCTCCACCGTGACGGGCAAGCTGGCCGCCAGCTACAAGGTGGCGCCAAACGTGCTGCTGCGCGGCTCGGCCAGCACGGGTTTCCGCGCGCCATCGTTGCAGCAAGTGTATTTCTCGTCCACCTTTACCGACTTCGTCAGCGGCGTGGCCACCGACGTGGTGCTGGCGCCGAATGGCGGCGCCGTCGCCAATGCGGCCGGCATTCCCAAGCTGAAAGAGGAGAAATCCACCAGCTTTACGTTCGGCACCACCTGGACGCCCACGCAAGCCATTTCCGTGACGGCCGACTTGTACAACATCAAGATCAAGGACCGCATCGTGCTGTCGGGCCGTTTCAATGCCGGCAATTATCCGGACCTGGCCGCGCGCCTGGCCCAGCTGGGCGTGACGGAGGCACAATTTTTCGTCAATTCCGTCGACACGCGCACGCGCGGACTGGACCTGACGGCTTCGCACAAGGGAGAATTGGCCGGCAACCGCCTGAACACCTTCCTGGCCTTGAACTTGAGCAAAACGGAAGTGACGAAAGTCAAGACGCCCGCCTCGCTGACGGGCTTCGAGGATGTCCTGCTGTCCGAGCGCGAACGCCTGTTCATCGAACAGGGCGGCCCGCGCGCGAAAGCCACCCTGGGCTTCGACTACATCACGGGCAAGCTGGAGTCCGACTTGCGCGTCATCTACTTTGGCCCGCAAACCCTGGGCACCTTCAGCGGCACGGCCAATGGCGTGCCGAACGCCCGCTACGCGGCCAAGATCTCGGCCGACCTGAGCTTTACTTACAGCATCAGCAAGAACACCAAGCTGACCTTTGGCGGCAACAACATCTTCAACGTCAAGCCCACCACGCAAAACGCAAACGAGACGGATAACGGTTTCAAATACGACAGCGTGCAGTTCGGCCTGAACGGCGCCTCGTACTTCGGACGGCTGTGGGTGAAGTTCTGATCACCTTGCCTGCGTAAGAAAACAGCGGCTGCGCCAGCATGGGCAGCCGCTGTTTTTCATGCTGGCGTCCATACACTCACGTCCAGCCTGGATTGTCGCTTGATTTGAAATGATGAAACAGCGACTCGTAAGGCCAGCCGTCCTCGGCCACGACACTGCAATCGGTGGCGCGTACGCAGTCATGCAGCAATTTGACTGGATCAGCAATAACAGGAACAGGTAATGTATCCAATATCCGTTTCCTGGCAGCAGAAAATTCGGCATATTCGTCTACGTAGTCCTGCTCGCTGAACCGAGCGGCCTGTAGCATCTCTTTCAAGTTGCCACCCTCTGAAAATTTGAGCAGGTCGCGCCAGTAAGGCAGCGCCAGCATCATGGCAATCAACTCCGTGAGATTGGTGGCGATACAGCCCGCCTGCCCCTCGGATGTAACATACAGGACAGGGCGTCGTTCGACCTCGCCATCACCGTACGCCAGAAAAACGCCACCGCTGCTTTCACCGGCCAGTACCATGAAAGGATGTTCTGGCTGCAGCGTGATCCAGGAGCTGTCCCGAGCGGCGCGGCCAAGGTCAAAATCGCAATGCGATGCGAGCTCGTCCATCACAGTTTGCGATTCTTGTATATCAGCAAGAATAATCATAATAGAGAAACAACCTTCAGTGCGATAGGTGAAAAGCCATGGACTATCCGCTTGCTTCGTAGGGGAACGTGCCCCCTTGGCCCGCCCCAGCGGCTTCCAGCCAGCACGGACGCAGTGAACAATCTTTGCCCTGCGGCAGAAAGCACGGATAATAGCGCCTAACTCATAAGCACAGTATTGGATTACCTCATGGAAATTAAAGTCAACTTTCTCGACAAGCTGCGTCTCGAAGCCAAGTTCGATGATTTTACGGTCATCGCCGACCAGCCCATCCGCTACAAGGGCGATGGTTCGGCGCCTGGTCCGTTCGATTACTTTTTGGCATCGTCGGCCCTGTGCGCGGCCTACTTCGTGAAGTTGTATTGCGATACCCGCAATATTTCCACCGAAAACATCCGCCTGTCGCAAAACAATATCGTCGATCCGGAAAACCGCTACCAGCAGATTTTCAAGATCCAGGTCGAGTTGCCGGCCGATATTTCGGCCAAGGATCGCCAGGGCATCCTGCGCTCGATCGACCGTTGCACGGTGAAAAAAGTGGTGCAAACGGGTCCCGAGTTCGTCATCGAAGAAGTCGAGAACCTGGACGCCGATGCGCAAGCCTTGCTGGCCCTGAATCCGGCCCCTGGCGCGAATACTTATATCGTCGGCAAGGATTTGCCGCTGGAACAGACCATCGCCAATATGTCGGGCCTGCTGGCGGGCCTGGGCATCAAGATTGAAATCGCCTCGTGGCGCAACATCATTCCGAACGTGTGGTCGCTGCATATCCGCGACGCGCATTCGCCCATGTGTTTCACCAACGGCAAGGGCGCGACCAAGGAAAGCGCGCTGGCGTCGGCCCTGGGCGAGTATATCGAGCGCCTCAGCAACAACCATTTCTACGCCGGATCGTTCTGGGGCGAGGACATCGCCAACGCGCCATTCGTCCACTACCCGAACGAGCGCTGGTTCAAGCCGGGCCGCAAGGATGCGCTGCCGAAGGAGATACTCGATGAGTATTGCCTCGACATCTACAATCCCGATGGCGAACTGCGCGGCTCGCACCTGGTCGACACCAACTCCGGCAATGCCGAGCGCGGCATCTGCTCGCTGCCGTATGTGCGCCATTCCGATGGCGAGGTCGTGTATTTCCCCTCGAACCTGATCGAAAACCTGTACGTCAGCAATGGCATGAGCGCTGGCAATACCCTGGTTGAAGCGCAGGTGCAATGTCTGTCGGAAATTTTCGAGCGGGCCGTCAAGCGCGAAATCCTCGAAGGCGAAATCGCCCTGCCCGACGTGCCGCAGGACGTGCTGGCGAAGTATCCCGGCATCCTGGCCGGCATCCAAGGACTGGAAGAACAAGGTTTCCCCGTGCTGGTCAAAGATGCATCGCTGGGCGGCGTGTATCCGGTAATGTGCGTCACCCTGATGAACCCGCGCACGGGCGGCGTGTTCGCCTCGTTCGGCGCGCACCCGAGCCTGGAAGTGGCGCTCGAGCGCAGCCTGACCGAATTGCTGCAGGGCCGCAGCTTTGAGGGCCTCAACGACTTGCCGCAGCCGACGTTTGCCAGCGAAGCCGTCACCGAGCCAAACAACTTCGTCGAACACTTCATCGATTCGAGCGGCATCGTCTCGTGGCGCTTCTTCAGCGCCAAGGCCGATTACGATTTTGTCGAGTGGGATTTTTCCGGCCACGGCGAAAACTCGAATGCCGAGGAAGCGGCGACCCTGTTCGGCATCCTCGCCGGCATGGGCAAGGAAGTCTACACGGCCGAGTACGACCAGCTGGGCGCCACCGCCTGCCGCATCCTCGTGCCCGGCTATTCGGAAGTGTATCCGGTCGAAGATCTGATCTGGGACAACACCAACAAGGCGCTGCTGTTCCGCGCCGACATCCTGAACCTGCATAAACTGGACGATGCCAGCCTGGAAGACTTGCTCGACCGCCTGGAAAACAGCGAGCTCGACGAATACGGCGACATCGCCACCCTGATCGGCATCGAGTTTGACGAAAATACCGTGTGGGGCCAGCTGACGACCCTGGAATTGAAGCTGCTGATTCATCTCGCCCTGCAGCAATTCGAAGAAGCGAAAGAGCTGGTGGAAACCTTCCTGCAGTACAACGACAACACGCTCGAGCGCAAACTGTTCTATCAAGCCTTGAACGTGGTGCTGGAAGTGGAACTCGACGACGAACTGGAGCTGGACGACTACGTCGTCAATTTCCGCCGCATGTTTGGCAACGAACGGATGGACGCGGTGCTGGGCTCGGTGGACGGCAGCGTGCGCTTCTTCGGCCTGACCCCGACCAGCATGCAACTGGAAGGCCTCGACCGGCACCAGCGCCTGATCGACAGCTTCAAGAAACTGCACGCGGCGCGCGCCAAGGCAGCGGCCCGCTAAGTAGGTCGTGGGAAATTATTGTGGAGTTATGACGAACAGAACCGG
>NZ_JABXFH010000017.1:0-108863 GCF_013372745.1 Janthinobacterium sp. BJB401
TGGTGAAATCTCAGACGCGAGCAAAAGAACCTTCGAAACCTTGTGCGAATGGGCGCGTGCGGAGAGTTCTTCGGAGCGGTTCGGGAAAAAACTCCGGACAGAGGGCGCTGCTGGCGAAAAGCTGGTGCACTACGAGGCAGTCCGAACAATCCTCACCCCGCACGTTCTGCAAGATGAACTCGATGCAGTAGCTTTTAGGTTATTGGCTCACTTCACGCTTATCCGCCTGGATATGCTGACTGAAGGCTCACCAACGGAGGCAAACACTGTTTCGCTGCTAGCAAATGCGCTTGCTCCAATCGACCGCGAGCGGGCGGATGATTTGTGGCGCCGGCTCCTCGCTTTGATTCGCGTGTCTCAAGGCCGAGCGGCGGCGTTCGACCGAAAAACGCTCGTGGCTAGGCTAAATGGAGCGTTCCGGCTATCAGGTGGCCCAAGTCTGCGTGCTGCCTTGCAGGCGATTGAGCACGAGAGCAGACTTGCTGTTGCTGAAATCGGTGACGACATCTCTGGGTTGAATGTGCCGCGAGATAGACACGTAAAGTCGATAATTGACGCTATCGCAACGCCCGGCTTTTATCAGATTACCGGTAAGCCAGGTGCAGGTAAGTCCGCGGTACTTCGTTCGGCAATCGAATGCCTTTTGGAGGCATCGCCGGTCATTTTTCTGAAGTCCGACCGGCTTCAAGGGGCGACGTGGTCACAATATGCGACTACCAGCGGCATTTCACATACCAGTCTTGAGGAACTTCTTGTTGAACTTGGCGCTGCTGGTACCGGTGTTTTGTTCATCGATGGTATTGACCGCATTGAGGTCGCACATCGCGGTATTGTTCTTGACCTGCTTAACACTATCCATAATTCCCCACACTTGTCTGACTGGTGTATCGTCGCTACGGTGCGCGATACCGGCATGGAGCCATTGCGTACTTGGCTTCCCTCGCAGATGTTTGCTAGGGGAATTCGCTCACTGGTCGTGGATTCGTTTAACGACGAAGAGGCTAAAATTCTCGCGAAAGGGAGGCCGGAGCTTCAGCACCTTCTGTTCGGCCCAGCTGCCGTACAATCTGTCGTCCGCAGACCATTTTTTGCAGCGGTTCTCGCGAAGGAATCTGATGCAGGAAACACGGCCGCGACCTCTGAGGTCGACTTAGCTGCGCTCTGGTGGCAGCGTGGTGGCTATGCTGCGGACCACAACCGCGTTGGGTACCGTCGCAAAGCGCTTGTTGAATTAGCAAAGTTAGGCGCACATCAGCTAGGCCGCCGTATCCCAGCTTTTGAGATTGATGCGCAGATTCTCGCAGAACTTGAAGCGGACGGAATTATCCGCGCTGTCCGAATGGGTCACACCGTTCAGTTCGTTCATGACATTTTCTTCGAGTGGGCGTTCCTGCAGTATCTGGTGAGCGAAGGTGACACCTGGTTCCGTGTCATTCATCAAATCGGAGAACCGCCCGCACTGGGTCGAGTCGTCGAGCTGCTATCACAGATGGAGTTGCTATATCAAGAAAACTGGACGACATACCTCATAGCGCTTGAGACCGATACCATGCTTCGCTCACAGTGGCTTCGTGCATGGCTGGCGGGCCCATTTGCACTGGAGACTTTTGAGGAGCATTCTTCCACGTTTAGTCAAGCTATGCTTGACCCAGCTCACACGAGGGTAGGCAAGTTAGTCGTTTGGTATCAGGCAGAGAAAACGAGGCCAAACGCGAAGATTCTAAACCGCGGCGACCTTCCTGCTATCGACATTGCAGAGCGGATGATGTATGCCGATATGTTTGGTTACCCATCAGATATCCCTGCGTGGGCTCGCTTCTGTAACTGGCTACTCGACAATTCGGCTTACCTCCCGACCAATATCCTCCCGGACGTCGTTGCCGCATTCGGTGTATGGCAGAACGCGTTTGCGAATTTTCATAATCCTGTCTCCGAACGAATCATTCAAACGTGTCTCGCCTGGTTGTACCACATCGAACACGAGCGGCATCGTAAAGAATTCACTTCCGACTATGGCGTTTGGCGCACTTTGGACCGCAAAGGGGTAGGGCGGGATGATTTGGAGCACCTGGAGCAGTCGTTGCGGTCAATGGTGCTAAGCGCAGCACTTGCACAGCGAACGCAGGTGGCTCAGTATGTGCGCGACTTGCATCATCTCGAACGTATGCCCCGCGAAGTCGTGAAGGCGCTGTTCTCAAGCGCACCGTTCCTTGCCAGAACATGTCCAGCCGAGTTGGTCGATTTCATGCTGAGGTTCGTCAGGAAACGCCTGCCTGTCGATGTAGAGAGATATGTACGGGGTCATGAATATAGAGTATCGCGCAGTTTTGGGCAATGGGATTGGGACAAGCTTTCCATTGAGGACAATCACAACTTTTTCCCGGCCGCGCCCACCAGAGAGCCCTTCCACTCACTGTTCGAAGAAGCACCTGATGAGGGACGCAGGTTAATTCGAGAGCTTGCGAACCATTCCATTCAGGCGTGGCGACAGCTTCATCGTCTGTCGTACGAACGCAAAGGTACCGCTATTCCTGTTGTTATGCAGTTTCCGTGGGGTAGGCAGATGTTTTGGGGCGGCAAACGAGAGTATATGGGTGCCAGGGGTAATTGGTCACCATCGACGGTGAATTCAGGGTGGATGGCGCTGGAAGCTTGGGCGTTCCGGCAACTCGAGAAAGGTGTTCCGATTGACGAAATTCTCCAAGATGTTTTGGAGGGGCATCGGTCAGTCGGAGCTTTAGCAGTGGCTACTGCCATCATCACCCAGGCGCAGCATTCCTCTGCCGCGTGCCTGCCCCTTGCGATAAACCAGCGAGTCTGGTGCTGGGACATTGAGCGAAGGGTTCATGACATGATGCAGATGGCTAACCTCATTGGCTTTAAGCCGTATGAACAAACGCACGCCAAAGCCGTGCGCGACGGGAATACTCGTCCCGTGCGCCGCCAGGATATCCGGTCTCTGACCATGCTTATCCTTCTCAATGGAGGTGAACTAGGTGCACAGGCTGGTGCCGCCATTCAACGCTTCCCTGAAGAGTTGCCGTTCAATTATGTAGAAGAGCGCGAAAACGAAAGTATCATCGCGGACCTTAGCAGCACAGCCAAAATATGGGCGGAGTTCGGTAAGACCAAAAACTATCGAGCAGAGGTAAGTGAAGACAAATCGAAAATAGTCATTTCACTGGAGAATCCGAAATCAACCGGTCCGGAATTTGACGCCATGCGGGCCAAGCACGACGATATGTCCCGCAATTTGCGCATCCTGAACTGGGTCCATGGATATTTCGATGGAGGCAAGCTAGCAAACTCGCTCACCATTGAGGAAGCGGTTGCTGCGGCGAAAGAGTTGCAAACTCCGGACCTTTTTGAGGCCGGCTATCCGGGCTTGGACCCACGCCACCAAAGGCAAGCTGCGGTCGCAGCGGTTGCCGCAATCGTCGTCGCCGAGAACGCCGTTGACCATGTCGAATGGGCGGTAGAGGTTTGTATATACGCTTCTCAAGTGCCTGAGATTTTCGATGATTTTTTTATTAAAAGTGCAATTCTCATGCACCACCCAGTGCTGTTTGCGACAAGTGGCTTGGGAGCTTGCTTTAAGTTATCCGACGACGAACAAGACATCCTGTATTTGCAATCGCAGCTTACTAAGCTCGTCGCTCACCCCTACGAAGAGATTACTGTTGCGGCGTTAAAAGGCCTATTGGGTACATGGGAAAGCGATTCAAGCATTGGCTGGGCTGCGCTTTGCTTGGCCACTGAACATGCTCTGGTTGAAGTCCGACACGACTTACGGGCCAACGAATCTCAGTTGCATCGGCAGACATACGTGCACGCAGTCATTGACGCTGAACTTGAACGCATTTCTGAAGGAAACACTGTCAAGGATACCCAACCAAGTTTGCCAGCGCCTTGGATTGAGGTATCAGTGTCGGATAGCGCACCAAAAAGAAGAGGACGAGGGCATCATCAGGAGTCCGGGTGGAAACTGAACGCCATGCAAGTAGATGTCGCATTCCTTCAAAAAATCATTGGCGTAATCCCGATAGATGCGGCCGTTGCGGATAAACGCTTTGCAAGCCAATTCCTGGATTGGTGCGAAGATTTAGTGAGGTGGACTACTGAACGAGTTGCACCATCTTGGGTAACAAGCAAACGAGAGCTTGAAGTTGACGGGGCCGATTTCTACGAGTGGAAACGGTACCTATATGCGTTCTTGGCGAAAGTTTCGCTTTGCCTTCCAGCGGAAGAGGGTATCCGCAGATTTCTCGCGCCAGCCGTCGCCGCAGATGACGATACTTTTGGCAGCGTTGCCGAAGAGTTCACCGGGCATCTCATTGCGGCCGTAGTGGATAGCCCTGAAATTCCGCCGGTAGCACTCACACTGCTTTCGGCGGTCGCACAGCGAGTGCTGCAGTATCGCGGCTGGCACTATGCCGGCGAACCTGGTGGGCGCACTGATAGAGAGATTATCGAAATCGTTCAGGATTTATTTTTCTCCAAGATGCCGTATGCAGAGCTATCTGCGAGGTTTGCAAACCGTGAATGGTCCGAAGTCGAGGTTGTCATTCCCATATTTGAGCCGATTCTGAAAGCGCATGGGTCGGTCGCCTTTGTCGCGGGTGCTTGGATGACTTTATGTGAGACCAGCTTTGAACACTATCCAGTCGAACACTTTGTGAGCAGTCTCGATTATATGTTCGTGCTAGATGGTAGCCCGAGTGGGTGGCGAGATGCTCAGCTGCCGGCAAGGCTCTCTGGACTGATTCAGAGATTCAGTGAGCGAGAACAACCTATGCCGGTAGCCATGGCACAGAAGCTACTGAGAGCATTGGACCGGCTCGTTGACATGGGCGACCGAAGGGCGGCCGCCGTTCAATTGAGCGAGATTTTCCGCTCGGTCCGAGTCGTAAGTTCAGAGCAAGACGTATGGCTAGCTAAAGCACAGTCGCGCGCAAGTTGACCTCTAATGTCGGCTGAGGCTTCGAGAAGTGCCTGTCGTCGCACATGCCTTCAATCTGGAGCTGACGCGCAAGACCGACACCGACAAGGGCAGCGACGGTCCACGTGCACTGGACAGCTTGGAAACCGAGCGGTGGCTGCGCTTGGCGATGAAGTTCGCCCCGTTCTTGGCTGGCGACGCCGAACAGGGCATAGACCGCCTGAGCGCAGGCGACCGTCGTAACCACGCCACCATGGTCATCATGGACGCCGGAGACTGCGCAATCACCCAAGTCGGCCCAATAAGTCTCGTTGGTGCCGCCTACGCTTGTCGGTAAAGGAGGGGAGGGTGAGTGCTGCCATGCGACTGACACCAAATGGTATTACGGTCTATGGACTTTGTCAGCACGGTCGCCAAGGCATCAATGGCTGCTGGTCGGCTGCAGGCGGGAGGAAATGCATTACGTGCTGCTGAACTGCACAACCTATGTGGGCAAGATTTAGCAGACATGCGAGCTGATGCACCAACCTTACCTCATGAGGACAACGCTTATTACGTGCGCTTGCCGGCCCCCGGATGTGATGTGTAAGTCTTGCTTTAGGCAATTATGCTGACGGTTGGGAACTCCAGGTAGCCCTGGCTGAGAGCCTTGTCGCTCTCCCAATTTTGCGTGGCCGATTAGCGACCTTTTTCATCTAAAGCGATGACTTTTGCGGTTGGCATTGCCCCCATTTTTATCAGTTCGTCTCGTATATCCTTGTAGCTTTCGAAGAATTTAGCCCATTTCGCATATCCACCGAGCTCGCCCACCGCACGTAACATTGCGACGTGCGATGCAGTCAATAGTTCAACTTGACGCTCCAGTTCGGCGATTCGACTATCTTTTTCCGCCATGCCCATAGCGGCGCTATCCTTCGAGCGCTTCGCCAGACGAGTCCGCCAGCCCCTGAACTCTTCTTGTCTCGCCTGGAATTTGGCCAGCATTTGCGAACGCGCCGGGTTCCTTGTAATGGAAGAAGCGGCACTTAAGGACGCGTACCTGCGTATCACACCGCGGGCGGTAATGTCCTCGTCATTTTCCAACATTGTCCGAAGAATTTCTTCCATTTCATGGTCATAAGATGCAGGCATTGATGATACTGATGGCGCGCAGGTGTTGTCGGTCCTATTAGTCATCAAGAACACTCCCCGGAGGTGTCAATTTAGATAAATCGGGACCGTCCGGGAATACCCGCTTTCCGCGGGGGGTGGACAGTAGTTTGCGAACACCCTCCAGCCCAATAGTCGCATGTTGTAGCTGGTTTTTTCTACCCACCGTTCCGACGGGGCGGGCTTGGATATCCGACAGGGCAGCTTGAAATCTTACTTCAAGTCCCTCAAGATTCCTTCTGTTCTCGGGTAGGCCCGTTGCAATCAATTGGCTGCAGCCGGTGAAGCATTGGAGATGCAGGGGGCAGGGCTCCGTCATGAAACTTTGAACGCACGCTCCGTAGGGAGTAGAGTGATATCCGTCCGCTTCTACCCTCAGGTATTCGAATGCTGCCTGGTCCCCTTGTTCACGTTGAATACGCTTATACGTGGTCGCTATCGGACCCACGGCTTTCCCTGCGAGGATGAGAGCAGCAACGGTCGCAGAGCTTTGACCCAGAGCGACCTCGGTGCCGGCAGGCAAATCCATGTCTTCCAGGTGCTCGGCAAGAGTCCGGTGGTCATACTCATAAGACTGGGCGACATCGCGGCGGTTGAGGTGCTTGGAAATGATGGTATCCGCCAAACCTAGTCTGAATAATTCGTTCGTCAGGAGGTGCCGGAGCATATGCGAGTCCAGTGTTAGGGCCCGGTCTTCAACGGTTTGACCATAGCGCATAAAAAGACTTTCTTTTTGGTCCTTCACATCCCCTAGGACAGAGAGTAGAAGCATGTCGTTGGGGACGCCAACGGAGCAATATCGCGTAATATCGCATATCCCGTCGTTGCGCTCCTCGGATAACGCCCTTTTGGGTGTAAGGTAAAGAAACTCCCACGCCTGGAATTCACCCGCTCCGAGCTTTAGCGATGTGATGTCCGAAAGCTTGGTTGGGGCAGAGGCGGCCAGATAGTTCTCCAGTTCGCCTACGCGTACGAAGACTTCACGCCACGTTTTCCTTTCAGGGGCATATTCTTCCCCGGAAGAATGACGTAGCTTCAACAAGGGATATTCTTTAGAATCGTTTTTTAACAATCGGTTGTAGTAAACGTATGTCGCCGAATCAAGCGCTCCGGCCTTTTCAAATTCTTTGTGCTGATGTTGTGCGAGTGACTGCAGCACCTGAGCGTCGAAGCCCTGGCGGTACCTAGCGACGTAATCGTCAGACAGCTCCTTTCCCATCTTCAGCCAGAATGGATTGCCAGTAATAAATGGATACAGCTCGGCGACAGGAACCAGGTCGTTTTCCCCAAACTGCGGCAGCATTCGGCCCGTCTCAACTTGACGTTTTAAGGTGTCGCGCAAGGGTTGCGTCAATCGAACCGTATCGTCTAAAGTCGCCGTAATGATTTCAGAAAAAATCTTCGGAACGTACTGCGCCTTCTCAATCAAAACAGCGCTATCGCCGTGTCTCGGTTGCTGTTTCTCAGCGAAATGACGTAGCATCAGCGCTTTTGAATATCCTCCCGACTCACCGGCTGGCCGTCCATTCGCGTCATAATATTCGCGAAATCGTTTCCAGTCCGCAGGCAACCCTGTCATTTCGCCCACCCGCAGTCCGGACAGAACCATAGCTTTCAGGGCGTTGAACCGTATCGCGTCAACAAACGTCCTTGGAGTTTCCGTAAAGATGATGCGCACCAATTCCCAGAACGCGCGCTTTGTGGGGAGACGTTCAGCGCGTTTGCGATGTTCCAATGACTGACGTATCTCGTCCTTTGATTTAACTTCCTTAGACTTTCTATCAGGGTTGGGAGCCAACCGCTCAGTGGGCAGGGCGGAGGATAACGGGCAATTTTCGGAGAGATGATTCGTGTCGACAACTGTTTTGATAATTCCAATTACAAGGTCCGCCAACTTGCCGGATTTTTGCATTCGCCCGGCCATTGAAATGGCGTCGCGCGCCACGTCGGCGGTCAATTGCCACGGTTCGACAGTGCCGGCCCAAGTTGCGAGCACCTTTAGAGGGCGAATGATGTTCTGAGCCACGTGCGAAGGTGTATTCCTCTTGAATAATAGTTGGTCGCAGGTAGCCGCTTTGATGAAGTCTTGCCAAGGCGTGCTGAGGGCGGACTTAACGAGGGGAGGGTGGCCTCGTTCGACGCGTAATGCATTCATAAATGCAAGCGCCTTTGTATCTTGACCAAGGTCCCGCAGGTAGTGCGTGGGCGGCCGGCCGCGGATAATTTCGGTCAGATTCCACCCGATGACGGATGCCCCTGCGTCATCCAAAGGAAAATCCCATGCCATCCCTCTGCCTTTGGCCAGGGCCTTGCCGCTCTCGACGAAGGAAACGAATGCATCATGCATCGGTGTCGTCCTCTAATTCCCGGATGACTTCCTGTACAGCTAATAGCGTGTGACGGAGTTGGTATGCCGGCGACTTCTTCTCCTCACGACTTGCATCGGCGAAGAAAATCACCACTCCGCGTAAGTCCCCGAGGACCCGCCGGTGGAGCTCGATGTCCCGCACAGGCTTAAAGTTAGGGCAACCATAGCATGAGGTGATGGGGTTATACGGGCAAGACGGTTGGCCTACACCGCACCCGCCGATTCCTGCAATTGGAATTCCGTGGGGAACCCCAGCAATTTGTTCTTCTTCTTTTAACTCGGATAACTCAGCTGCACTAATGAATTTGTCATGCGCAATCTTTATCACCCGCTGATATGTTGGCGAGATGGCTAATGCCCGATTGATTAATTCCGCTTGGTTTGGCGAGGATTCGAAATATACGAGACAGGTGGTGATATCCGTATGTCCAAGAAACGTCGCAACTTCTTCCTGACTGGCCCCCGAATCGGCAAGACGCTGAGCGGCGGTGTGGCGAAAGTCGTTCGCGCCAATTTGACGGTGAGCGATTTCGGTGGCAAGTACTTTAATCGCGACGCCGACATCATCTGCGGAGACAACGGAGAAAAGCCTGTCGCTTCCGCGTAAGTTTTGCTTCAAAGCTCGTTCGTGCAATAGGAGAACTAGGGGTGCCCAAGCATGCTTTACACGCCGAACCATGGGGAGCGCCGCTGAATCACTCCGTTGCTTAATCATATAAAAGGTAATGTGTACAGATGGGTGTGTCCCTTCCTGCTCATCCCAAATACGCACGTCGCGCATCGCGACTTTGGCAATCTGATACGGCCGCATCCCAAAAAGATAGGAAAACATGAGCATCGCGCCATTGCGAATAGTCGCATCGGTCAATTGTTCCGGGGCTCGAATACTGGTGGCCACCAGCCCGTCCAGATAATGGACAATTTGTGCCTCCTCGCTCGCTGAAAGGAAGGCGTCGCCGGTCAGTACAGTGGAATACTTGGTATTAGCCGGAAGCGGCAGGGTGGAACTAATGAATTCTAGGTAGGCAGGCTCCCAGCCGCACAAATGGCGTTGGCTCAACATGACTAACAGCCATTTGAGTGCCATGAATGACTCTTTTTTGAGGTTTTTAGCGAACAATAGCGGCCATATCTCTTTGATTTTCATCGGGCTGGCACACAACACGTCCACCAACAGGTCATGTTCAACATGCTGAAGGGCTGCAATATAGAGATAAACGGTAGAAATGCTCAGGTCTGCCGTGATACAGTGAAAAAACAAGTGTTTCGCTAAGCAACCGTAGTTCAGTCCCAACCTAAAAAAATCGAGGGTTTCGCGCCTTCCTGCCCGATAAATGGAAAAGATGTATCTGGAATCGAAATTCTCAATCGACCGAACTTTTTCGTCGAATTCGTCGTAATACCGGACGGTTCCCGGCAAGGAAGGCAGCGCCGCTAATAGGGACGGTAAGACATCCGCCCTGACTGCAGAGGGTTCGAGATTGAGTTTTGTCATCAAATACCCTTAGGGATTGACCTGACCAGTTCAATGCGGTCGTCAAGAATCCTCGCCCACACGTTCGCATTTCTGTCTTCGAACACGGCCCTGGCATACCTAAGCGGCATGTCTGACTTGTAGGACCAACCGAAAAATGAACGCAACCTTTGTAGAGCCTCGACCATTGGTACTTTTTCTTCTAGCATTTGGTTGAGCCGGACAACTGCACAAGTATGCCGAAGGTCGTGAGGGGAAATAGAATCCTTCTTATTCTTGTCCTGTAGCAGTTTGCGCACAGAAGCCGGCATACGCTCGGACAAGTGGTTGAAGTAAGCAGTCAACGACTCATGAGATAGTGCCGTTTTCAACTGTGTATTTAAGAGGAAAGGGTGGTCACATTTGCCTCGAAAATTCTCAACGTAGGATTGAATCAAATTGGATATCAAATCACTTACAGGAATTTGGCGGATGGAATCATTAGTTTTGATACTGGGCTTGTTATACCTTGTGTCAACTATAACTGCGGCGCCGCCTTCATCATCCTCTACTTCAAGGTTTTGAACATTTATCCAATGCCGATAGCGCTGTGTTTTTTTGTCAAACCTGGTCTTGACCGCATCGACTGAGAGAAGCAGCAACTCGCCACGCCGCAATCCCTCATGCAGCATGACAACGAATGCAATAAAGACCCTCCAGCGTGTTATTTGACGTTTGAAGGGGTTCTTCGGGGATTCGGGGTCGAGCGTCTCATATAGCCATTCGACGACTTCCGCAGGGAGCGAGCGGAGAGTCGCAGGACGACGTGTTTTCTGAAGTCTTAATTGACCATACGATGTGTCCAGTTGAAGCAACTTAGTCTCAAGCTGTGACAAGCCAGAAGGCGCTGCGGCGTTTTTCCCAAGGCCTGTCACCACGTCGCGCACAAACGATAGGCCGGTCCGCCATTGCTTCTGAGCCGCCTCCGTCAGCTTGGGCCTGTTCCTCAAGCTAATGAAATAGGCTTCCAACAGGCTGCCCAGTTCGGCAAAGTCACATTGGGTCAGCATATCGTCCAGGAAGCCTGGGCGATGGAGTTCGTCGGCGAAAACGTAGAACGCTTCAATGTAGCGCAGATTCCTTGTTTCGGTTGTCAGCGCCAAATCCCGCGACGACACCGCCGCGCTCACCGCCGCCCAGTATCTGGGCAAGCCGATATCATCCAGAAGCACCGGCGACCTAAGTGCCTGATGGAGTGCAACTGAACCGGAGAATTGTTTGAATCCCATGGCATATGCAACATGTGAATATAACATTTGTCAAATGTATGTTGCGTCGCCTGGACTGTCAAGCTGGATTCTTAGCAACACATAAAAATATGCTAGTCTTTCGCATAATTTATATTATGTCAAATGATGGACGGAGGTGGGCGACACTTTTTAGTACATTCAGACTCTCTTACGCATCACAAGAAAAGTAGCCAGGCGTTTGGACCTTTTGTCATCATCACCCAGCGCCACCTCGCCCTCATGAAGACCTAAAGAATGCCAAAATATAGAAAAATTTCTCAGCCATTGAAAAAACCTAATGGCCGAGAACCATTGCACCAACCTACTTAGGCAGCAGCCAACTTACGACGATTTGTAAAGTCAGTGCGCCACTGCTTAAGTAATTCAATATCTTCCTTCAATTCAACCGCTTCTGGAATGAAAGCTGGAACTTCTTGAGATTGGCTATGCTCATAAAATGAATATTTTGTCATCAATCTATCAATAAGTTGGCAATCTTCTGCTTCAATTGAGTGTATTGTCCCAAGCCGGTTATCAGTTGTTATGCTTCGACGATGACGTTTAACGACCTCGTTGAAAAGATCGTCTTCGACAGTGCGCTCTAATAACTTCCGGAAATCGCTGCATATCCCCTGAGCTAAACCGCGATACGTCTCAGCACCATCCACATCACCGATCTTTTTTGCCGTATCAATTCGAGTTATTAGTATATTATTTGCCTTCTCAGTCTTCCCATTCCATACGGCTTGTTCAACAGGATGACCCGCAGCACCCGAAAATGCTTCAATGCATAACTGAGTGAAATTTTTCTTTTTCCAATCTTCGCCTATTTTCTTTGCTGCGTCATCCATTAATCCATACAGTGAAAGTCTATGTGTAAACACCAAAACTTGTCGACTTTTTGCTAGCTCAGCCAGACGCACAGCAACGTTCCATTCAAAATCATGATCCAAAGAGGAAATAGGATCATCAAAAATAAATGGGGCAATTTGCGGCTTCTCCGCCACATCTGCTAAAAATGCTGCAAGTGAAATAATTCTTCGTTCACCTTCACTCAGGATGGCCTCAGGCATTGCTTGATCATTTTTTACGCCCTTCAATCTTAGCTGATGATATACCTTGGCTCGACTCGTTCGACTTTTCACAAGCTCAATTTGAATCCTCCGTGCTCCTAGTGCTTGCAATTCTTTATTGAACCTCGCCACATATGCTTGAGTAATGAACTTTTCTGAAACATCACTTGCTTTAACGGATATTTTCCTCGAATTAGTCAGCGCCTTCCAAGATTCATAGATTTTGATTTTCTTCAACCGTTCGATTTCTATAAGAACAGCTGCCGCCTGTTGCGATACCCATTTCTGTGCCTCCAACTCTAATTTGGCGTTTTCAGCTTGACCTCGATCAAATCCCATTGCATCCATATCATAGCGTTGAGCTTCCGACTCTAGCTGCAAAACATAATCACGAAGTATGCGTAAGTTCTCAGTCTGCTCATCAACAGGAATAGCTATTTCATTTGCTTCATCAGTCAATAAACTATTTCGAACCTGTATAACCATAGTCCAAAAACTGTAAAAATTCTGCTTCCATTCATCAGTACTAACGCCAGCGGCCTCACACTGCGTATCAATCTGTTGTTGATTTAAAGCAACAGGAAGATTTTTTAGTACGTCACCATAAAGTATCTCTGCAGACTTAGCCTCGGCTTCCAACTTGCTTTGTACAAACGCCTCAAAATCTTTAAGTCGTTGTTGGGCGTCGACGTTTAACTCTTGATGACACAAGACACAAAATGCATCGTTAGTTACTGGAAAAACCTGTTGGGGATATGCGGTGGCAGAATATGATTTTGCTGCAAGCCAAAGAGCGCGCCATGTGGGTGATCCAACACCATCTAATCTTGCAGATACAACTTGCGCCGCTTCAGTCGCAATTTTCCGTTTAGCCCATGCGTCGCTTCGAAGCATTCTCACAAGTTCAATATGAGCCAAACCATAATTTTTCGTGGCGTGATTTAGGTTGGTGATTAAATGTTCCACCTGCAATTTTGTTGCTCTCTTTTTCCTGGCAAGTGCTGCTGGATCGACTACCTTTAAGCGCTCAACTAGTTCATCGAGCTTATTACCATCCAGTTCTGTCCAACTAAGCAGGTTTTTGAGCGCTAATTCTTTTATCCCTTGGGGCGCTAGATACTGCTTTGCGCACACAGTTGGAAGGAAATTAGCAGGAACTTTAGGAAGCACACTAATCAATCGATCCTGCTCTGCTTGCAAATAATCTTTAATACTATCGCTTGCGGAAGCCAACGATTCAAACATGGCCACCATAGGCGGTGTGTATGCCGCAGCATTTTCCTTGCTTAAATAATATCCAGCCTCGTCGCTATCAAAAATATCCGTGGCGCGAATTCTGTCAATTACTTCACCATTGGCAATCCATTCGATTGCAGTATCTTCGCCGCTGTACTTATAAGAAATAGTACATTTTTTATCGATAGGTATAGGCTGAAACACGTTGTGTTTTAGGTCTGTTGCCCTAGGCTTCCCAGATGCTCTTTTAAGAATTCGAGAATAACTAGATTTGCCCGATCCATTGTGGCCATAAATTATAGTTAAATTTCCTGGCCCAAAAACCAACGGCTGTCTCGGACAAAGATTTTCGATGCCGACAACGCTACCGATAGAATTCAGACGAAGTTCATGTCCACCATCTCCTCCGACAATCAGTCCTTCGAATATCCGATTTTTAGTGACGAGTTGACCGGCAGGAGTCTTGAGAATTGCCGTAATTTCCAAAATATCGTCATCACTGAGTACACCTTTTCTCATTAGCCTATCAGCTGCGACTTGAAGCCACTCCTGTTGCGTCAAAAGCCATTCATGAACATCCTCTTGAATTGTCGACATCAAATTTTCCTTTATGGTATTTCATAAATTGGCATTAAAATTTCTATCATCTCAATTTTACTTAGTAACGATATCCATATTATCAGAAAAAAAACTAAGTCCGTAAGACAAATAATTTAATTTGCACATATTTCAAAAGCCATAAAGAAATAAATAAGAACCGGTGGTTTTATTGCAACAATTTGTTGTTCTATTGAAATCAATATACATCCATACAATTGCAAAAAAATTTATTTATTGAAGTCGCCTCGTCTTGCGCGTTCAGAAATTCCATGGCAGCGAAACTCGTCCTTAAAGCATCGCTCACATACCCGTAGACGCAAACTGTAACGTGCTTGTTGCACCGCCCATTTCGGTACCCCAAGCATGTACATAAAATCTCCAAGCATCCTAGTCCGGTTGACCGCCCGCCAGTTGGTGCGCCTAGAATTGCGAATGATCCAGTACTGGTTGCGGAATTCATCCTCAATTAACTCAAGTATCCGCAGTGAATTAGCATCAAAATTTGCCATGTCACGTCCCTCCTCCCCTTCAATTAAGGTGGAGTAACTGTCAGAACGGACAATCGTCCACCACTTGTGGCAACCCCGGAGCCGTTGCCAGGTACACAACGCCAAGATTGTTGTTGCATCAGGTCTGCAGGCCGTCCATGCAATGGCCGGAAAGCGCCTGGAATGCGACCTGTGCGGCGCGCAGCATGTTTGTACAAAACGGCACCCGCCATACATCGACTTCCGGCACTACAATGCCCCTGGAGCGGAAGTAGCGTTTCTGGTCAAGCGCCCTGCACTGCATTTCTTTGCCGCAGTATTTCGCTATGTAGCTGGCGATCTTGTGCGCCCCGGCCACGCCAAAGCCGAAACGGTGCGGGTCGCGGACGTGTCCCATCTGCTCACCGTTTGGGCCGCGTCCCAGGATGCCTTGCCAGATGGAGCGCAGCAGCGCGTACATTTGCCGTCCTGCGACGGCTACATGAAAATGAAATGCGCCACGGGCCTGTTCTTCAATAACCGCGACATAATGATATTGTTTATGATTACTTGCTTGTATAGGCCGTTTAAGTTTCTTTTAACTGTCAAACATATCCATATGGAAATCTTTTCAGGTATATTTGAATAACCTGACTTTACCTGCTTGATGAGGATTTCTTATGCTTAGTATGGATCGCGCCCCGAAACACATTGATATTCCATCCGTTAACAGCCGCCCTACTGTATATTGCCTATCTTGAGCTGGTTCCGCGATCTCCTGTCGGCAGATCGCACTTCGACGTTGAAAAGAACATCCAAAAGCGGAGTCAGCGATGACGAACTGAATGCATTTCGACTCTTGGTCGGCCAAGCGCATGAGATTCACAAGGCAAATCCCGCTGGGCTGCGCTCTCTAGTTACCGCCATCCTTCGCCCGCTGCAATCAGAGCAAATTTTGTCGGTCGCTGAACGCATGGAGCACGCCGCAGTTGGTGAAATAGCAATATGGCGACTATTCTCTCGGGACAGTTTTTTCTCTATATTTGAAGAGCGCGATTGCCTGCGACACGAGGCAAAGAGCTATCGAATCAAGTTCTCGCGCGATATAGTGCTGACGACGCCTTGGCAGCGCGACCGTTTCACGGACGCCTTGGCGTTTATTGGAGAAGGAAAAAAAATGGGAAACTGGGAGCAGGATCGCAATCACTCGATCGCGCTGATCCTTCCATGGAACTTCGGGATCGTCAACGGTGGCAATCACTCGATTGCGGCGGGTATCTTGAGCGGAGAGGGTGAAGCTACGCCGACTGACGTGTGTGACCTCACGCCACTACTGTCCAGGGTCCATTGCGATGGTGAATACTACATCGACACCCTTTCTCAGGCTCGCCTGGCTCCGGTGTCGAATTATCGTATGGGCGCGCTGTACGAGATTGGCCGAATCATCACTGGCGCGAACAAATCTACTGCTTAGCCCCTTCCCCTGATGGGCGTTCATGAACACCGGAAAACGCGGCCACTTCCTGCGAAGCCAGCCTGGTAGTTAATTTTTACCGGCTATACCCATGCTTTCCATGATCCTTGCAGGCCACAGTTGATCGCGTATATGGCGATGGTGAAGTATCAGCTGCGACGCCTGAGTCAGGGCAAGCAGACCCGGCCGCAGGTGGCGCCTGCCCTGGTGCTGCTGATACAGCAATGGGAAACCGCCATCCGGAACCGGCAGTATCGCCGCAGGATGCATAGCGGCTTTTGAATTGACTTTTCCAAGTCAAACATTGCTGGAAGTCATTATTAATAGACCATTGATAACTTACGTGCCCGGCATCTCGTGCACCATGGCCGCCGCAGCTAGGGCGCGCACGTCGGCCGGCATGGATTCCTTGCGCTCGCTGTAGCGGCTGGTCAGGTAATCCGAACGGTCGCGCACCACCAGGGTGAATTTATACAATTCCTCCATGACGTCGACCAGTCGGTCGTAGTATGGCGACGGCTTCATGCGGTCGTTGTCGTCGAATTCCTGGTATGCCTTGGCGACGGACGACTGGTTCGGGATCGTCACCATGCGCATCCAGCGGCCCAGCACGCGCAAGCCGTTGACGGCGTTAAACGATTGCGAGCCGCCTGACACTTGCATCACCGCCAGGGTGCGTCCCTGCGTGGGGCGCACGCTGCCCATTTCCAGCGGCAACCAGTCGATCTGCGACTTGAACACGCCCGTCACGGCGCCATGGCGCTCCGGGCTGCACCACACTTGCCCTTCCGACCACAGCGACAGTTCGCGCAGTTCCCGCACCTTGGGATGGTCAGGGCTGACGCTGTCGACCATGGGCAAGCCATGCGGGTCGAACACCCGCGTCTCGGCGCCGAAATGCCGCAGCAGCCGCTCCGCTTCCAGGGTCAGCAAACGGCTGAACGAACGTTCCCGCAGCGAGCCGTACAGCAAGAGGATGCGCGGCGCATGCGTGGCCACCGCCGGCGGCGCAAGTTTATCGAGGGTCGGCGTGTCGAGGTGGGCCGCGCTGATGTTGGGCAAGTCATGCATGGTGGTTTCCTTCTTCAATTATTCCATAATAGTCGAATTATGGAATTAATGTAAGCCTGTTTTCCATCTGAGCACATGCCATCGCTTCCCGTATATGTTGATGTGGATCAATCAATTTTCGTATCGTGTGCAGCAGAATATGATCATTCGCAAGACTTTGTTCTGCATCCTGCGTCCTACATCCTCCACTAAACATTAGCCACTTCAAAGGAATAATATGCTACCCACAACAATGAAAGCCGCCGTTGTCGAGCAACTGGGCCAGCCGCTGGTGCTGCGCGACGTCCCCGTGCCGGTGCCCGGCCCCGGCCAGATCCTCGTCAAGACGGAAGCGTGCGGCGTGTGCCACACGGACTTGCATGCGGCGCGCGGCGACTGGCCCGTCAAGCCGACGCCGCCGTTCATTCCCGGCCACGAAGGCATCGGCCTGGTAGTGGCCGTGGGCACGGGTGTGACCGAAGTGCAGCTGGGCGACCGGGTCGGTGTGCCCTGGTTGTACTCGGCGTGCGGCCATTGCGAACATTGCCTGGCAGCCTGGGAAACCGTGTGTGCCGAAGCGCAGTTTGGCGGCTATACCAAAAATGGCGGCTTTGCCGAATACATCCTGGCCGACCCGCGTTACGTTGCGCATATCCCGGCGGGTCTGTCGGCCGTGCAGGCGGCGCCCATCATCTGCGCCGGCGTGACCAGTTACAAGGGCATCAAGGAAACGGGCGCGCGGCCGGGCCAGTGGCTGGCCGTGTCCGGCATCGGCGGGCTGGGCCACCTGGCCATCGAATATGCGGTGGCCATGGGCTTGCGCGTGGCGGCCGTCGACATCGATGAAGGCAAGCTGGAGCATGCGCGCGCCCTGGGCGCCGAAGTGACCATCAATGCGCGCCAGGGCGACCCCGTCGCGGCCTTGCGCGAAGCGACCGGGGGCGGCGCCCACGGCGTGCTGATCACGGCGCCGTCGATCGATGCCTTCCAACAAGGCGTGGCGATGACGCGCAAGCGCGGCACCTGCGTGCTGGTGGGCTTGCCGCCGGGCGACTTCCCGACGCCGCTGTTCGACGTCGTCGCCAATTGCGTGACGATACGCGGCTCTTTTGTGGGCACGCGCCAGGACATGGCCGAGGCGCTCGCCTTCGCCGCCACGGGCAAGGTCAAGGCCGGCGTGGAATTGCAGCCGCTGTCGGCCATCAACGAGATCTTCAGCCGGCTGGAGCACGGCAAGGTGGCCTCGCGCGTGGTGCTCGATTTCAGCGGCAAGTAAGCGCGACGCCGGCATGCCGGTGTGTCGTGCGACGGCAAGTAAATTTATGTTGCTATGATGGCATTCCATAAAGACACACCGAGGACCTACCGATGAAGAAATCCCTCTCCGGCCTGCTGGCCTGCGCCGCCCTCGCCTTGTCCTTTTCGGCTGGCGCGGCCAGCGCGGCGGCCCCCGTCGCGACTTCGCTGCCCGGACACTATTATCTGCAAGGCGTCATGGAAGTGGGCTCCGAACTGCTGCTGAAAAAGGATGGCAAGTTCGAATGGACGCTCAGTTATGGCAATACCGACGAGCAAGCCAGCGGCGAGTGGCGAGTGGCCGGCGATATGGTGACCCTGGTGGCGGGCGACGGCGGCAAGGAGCCGCAGTTTCGCGTGTTCGAGGAATCGGAAATGCGCATCCAGAAACCCGCTGAAGCAGGCACGTGGGTGGCCATCGTCGGTTTCCCCCAAGTGGGACCGATGGCCGACGTGGAAGTGAAGTTCGAAGCGCAAAGCGGCAAAACGGCCACGGCCGTGAGTGTGGCGAACGGCGACGCCATCGTCCGCATGCCGGCGTCGGAACGCTGGGTGCGGGCCGGCTTGCGCCGCCAGGGTTCCAAAGCCGATTATCAATGGCTGGCCGTGCCAGCCGAGCGGGCGCAGGAACGCCTTGCCGCATTCGCCGTCACCGACGCCCAATGGCTCAGGGGGCAAGCCTTCCAGACGCTGAACTTTCGGGTGGTCAAGGGCGGCCTGAAACTGCACGGCATGGACAGCGCCGTCGCCAAGGGCCTGTACGCGAAGGCATCCGGCCAGTAAGGCACATTCCCCCTTCACATTCTCTACAGCAGCTCGGCGCCTGGCCGGCAATATCGTCCAGGACAAGGCCCGTGCGCCGTTGACACCCTGCGCTGTCTGTCCTATAGTCGCCGGGTTAACGACAAATGAGAATGAGAATCATGTTCAGTTCTATCAAGAAATGGCTCGCGTGCTACCCGCTCGTGGCCGCCAGCCTCAGCCTGTTACTGGCCGGTGGCGCGCACGCGCAAGCGACGGATCCTGGCGCCGGCGCCAAGCAATTGTGGCAATTGATTGACTACGTTGCCGTCGATTACAGCGGCGCCGTCGAGCACGGTAAAGTGGTCAGCGAGGCGGAATACGCCGAAATGCTCGACTTTACGGACAACGCGACGACACAGATCGCCGCCCTGCCCGCCCACGCCTCGCAAGCGGCCATTGCCGCCGCCATCGCCGACCTGCGCAAAGCCGTCGTCGCCAAGGCGGACGGCGCGGAAGTCAAGCGCCTGGCGCACCACGCAAATGGCTTGCTGATCGCCGCCTACCCGATCCCCGTGGCGCCGAAAGTGCTGCCGAACCTGGCGCGCGGCGCGGCCCTGTATGCGGCCCAGTGCGCTTCTTGCCATGGCGTGGCCGGCGGCGGCGATGGTCCGTTGGCGGCCAGCCTGGAGCCGAAACCGATCGCCTTCACGGATGGCGAACGGGCGCAGTCGCGCAGCCTGATGGCGCTGTACCAGGTCATTTCGCAAGGCGTGGCCGGCACCTCGATGGCCAGTTTCGGCCAGCTGTCCGAGAACGAGCGCTGGGATCTGGCCTTCTATATCGGCGGCATGTCGCACGATGCGGCGGCCAGCGCGCAGGGCGAAAAGCTGTGGCAGGACGATCCGCGCAGCAAAAAACTGTACGCGGACCTGGCCGCCGTGACGACCTTGACGCAGGAAGCCGTGGCCGCCAAGCTGGGCGCGGACGAGGCCAAAGCGCTGACGGCGTATCTGCGCAGCCATGCCGACAAGGCCGAGGCGCACAAGCCGGCCGGCCTGGCCTTGTCGCGTCTGCGCCTTGCCGAAAGCCTGGCGGCCATGCACACGGGCGACCGCGCGGGCGCCACGCGCCTGGGCCTGTCGGCCTACCTCGACGGTTTCGAGCCTATCGAGCCGATGGTCGGCGCGCGCAACAAGTCCCTGCTGCTGGCCGTGGAAAACGCCATGCTGGCCTACCGTTCCGCCGTGGCCAAGGGCACGGTGGCCGACGCCGACGCGGCCGGTGAAAAGCTGCAGCAACTGTTTACCCACGTGGAAGCGGAGCTGGGCGACGCCAAGGCTGACCCGATGACAACCTTCGTCGGCGCCCTGACGATTCTGCTGCGCGAAGGCGTGGAAGCGCTGCTGATCGTGATCGGCATCATCGCCTTCCTGCGCAAGGCCAAGCGCAAGGACGTGCTGGCCTATGTGCATGCGGGCTGGGCCAGTGCGCTGGTGGCGGGTGGACTGACGTGGGTGGCGGCGACGTATCTGGTGACCATCAGCGGCGCCAGCCGGGAAGTGAGCGAGGGACTCGGTTCCGTGTTTGCGGCCCTGGTCCTGCTGAGCGTGGGCTTGTGGATGCACCAGAAGAGCAGCGCCGGGCGCTGGCAGGAATACCTGCACGAGAAACTCACGGCGGCCATGACGCGGCGCTCTGCCTGGGGCCTGTTCGCCCTGGCCTTCATCGCCGTCTACCGCGAAGTCTTTGAAACCGTGCTGTTCTATTCAGCCCTGGCGGCGGACGGCAATGGCGGCGCCTTGCTGGGCGGCTTCCTGGTGGCCATCGTGCTGCTGGTCGTGATCGCCTGGGCCTTGCTGCGCACGAGCGCCCGCATGCCAATCGGCAAGTTCTTCTCGTGGACGTCGGCCTTCGTGGCCGTGCTGGCCGTGATCCTGATGGGCAAAGGCGTGGCCGCGCTGCAGGAAGCGGGCTGGGTTGGCGTCAGCCCCGTCGATTTCATCCGCGTCGACCTGCTGGGCATCCTGCCGACCCTGGAAACGCTGCTGGCGCAAGCGGCCATCGTGGCCATCATCGTCGCCGGCTATGGCTGGAACCGCGTTTCCGCAGGCAAGCGCAAGCTGGCCTGATCCTGCAGTCGGGGCACGGCAGCGTCCAGCGGGCGCTGCCTACGCCTGGTGGATCGGCGCGAACGACTCGGCAAACAGATCGGGCTCGTAACCGGCGGCATTGAACAGGTGGGCACAGGATTCGTCGATCGCGGCGCGCAGTTGTGCCTGATCGACGCCCAGCACGACGCCGCCCCGTTTGCGCACGCGCCCGCCAATGATGACGGTATCGATATTGCTGCGCTCAGCAGCATGCACGACGGTACCGATGGCGTTATTGACCGGGTAAAGGTTGAGGTCACCGGTGCGTATCAGCACCAGGTCGGCCTGCTTGCCTGGCGTCAAACTCCCGATGCGCTGTTCCAGCCCCGCCACCGCGGCGCCGTCGATCGTGGCGGCTTCCAGCAAGCGGAAGGCATCGGTGGGCGCGGCCGCATGGCGATGTCCCTGGCGATGCCCCTGGCAATTTCCCATTACCCGCTGCAGGTAGAACGCCACGCGCATTTCCATGAACATGTCGCCGCTGTACGAGGTCTCGTTGTCGACACTGAGGCCGGGACGTATGCCGTGCTGGTACGCCGCCTGCCAGGCGTTCATGCCATCCTCGATACCGTAGTGGGCATCCGAACGCGGGCATACATTGACGCGCACGCCCGCCTCGCGCAAGATGCGCCAGCCCGATTCCGGCAGACAAGTGCAGTGGTTGAAGATATTGTCGCTGCCGAGCAGTCCCTGCCGGTGCAAGCTTTCCAGTTCGGCCGCCATGCCGCCGCCAAAAAACTCGGTCACGATGGGAATACCCAATTGACGTGCGACGGCCCACTGCGCCGGTTCCAGCTGCGCCATCATGGCCAGCGTCACCAGGCTGTCGGGATTCGTAAAATACCTGGCCTGCAGGCGCGCCAGGTTGCCCGGCCAATGCGCCTCATCCCAGTCGCCCGACACGGGCGCCCCCGAGGCGTGAACGGCGCGGATGCCCGCATCGAGCAGCGCGTCGACCGCCGCGTCGGAGTGCGCCGCCGTGCGGCTGTTGTGGGAATTGTCGACCACGGTCGTGATACCGGCGTCGATGCAGCCCAGAGCCGTGAGCACATTGCCCACGTAAATGTCGCGCGGCCGGTAGTATTTGGCGAACGAGAAATGCGTGGCGTTGCAATAGTCCTCGAGCGTTGCCGCATTCGGGTTGATGCGGCGCAGTTGGCCTTCCCAGGAATGGCGGTGGGTATCGACCATGCCTGGAATGGCGATCATCCCTGCGGCATCGATCACTTCGGCGCCGTCGGCTTGCAGGTTCTGGCCGATGGCGGCAATGGTGCCATCGGCAATCAGGATATCGCCCCTGGGTACATTGCCGACATTGCCATCCATGCTGATGATGGTGGCGCCTTTGATCAGCATCTTGTGCGGGGCTGGGGCCAGCGGAGCCAGCAATTGAGAGACTTGTTCAGACATGCTTGATTTCCTGCCATAGGTAGTGGATTGCACGCAGTCTAGTGCAGGCAAGCACGGGGAAAAAGTGGCGCCCCGCGTTTTCAGCATGCGGAAAAACCGAACAATGTTGGGTTATAGTGCCGTTTCCCCTACTGCCAACAAGACAAGACATGGACCGCGTACAAGCAATGCAGGTATTCCTCCGCGTGGTCGAGAGCAAGAGTTTTGTGCGCGCGGCAGAGACCCTGGGCTTGCCCGCCTCGTCGGTCACCGGCATCATCAAGCGGCTGGAAAAACATTTGCAGACGCGCCTGCTGAACCGTTCCACCAGAAACCTCAGCCTGACACCGGAAGGCGAGCGCTACTTTCACCGTTGCCGCGAGATCCTCGACCTGATCGCCGACACCGAAGCGAGCCTGCAGGGTTCCAGCGAGCGCCCGCAAGGACGTTTGCGCGTGGATATGCCTGGCGGCATCGCCCATGCCGTGATCCTGCCCCAGCTGGCGCAATTCCAGCAGCGCTACCCCGATATCTACCTGATGATCGGCGTCAATGACCGCCAGGTCGACTTGATACAGGAAGGCGTCGATTGCGTCATCCGCACCGGCA
Organism: Janthinobacterium sp. BJB401; assembly: GCF_013372745.1. NCBI lineage: Bacteria > Pseudomonadati > Pseudomonadota > Betaproteobacteria > Burkholderiales > Oxalobacteraceae > Janthinobacterium > Janthinobacterium sp. BJB401. Next base: position 23,287 of record NZ_JABXFH010000017.1, read on the forward strand.
GCCTGGAAGACTCGACGCTGGTCGCGCGCCGGCTGGGCGAACTGCGCTGGATCACCTGCGCGGCGCCGTCCTACCTGGCCGAGCACGGCGTTCCCGCAACTGTGGAAGAGGTACCAGGACACCGGGCCGTCCACTACTTTTCCAGCACGCCGCGGCGCGGCGGCGAGCTGCAGTTCATCGACGACGGCGCCAGCATCACCGTTCCCCTCCCCGGCACGGTCGCCGTCAACGAGACGGGGCTGTACATCGAGCTGGGCCTGGCCGGCCACGGCTTGATGCAGCTGGCCGAGATCCTCGTAAGCGGCCATTTGCAGGCCGGAGCTTTGGTCGAGGTGCTGGCCGACAAGCGGCCGGCGCCCGTGCCGGTATCGCTGCTCTACCCCCACCAGCGCTTTCTTTCCCCGGCGATGCGGGCGTTCATCGACTGGACTACGGGGCTGTTCAACAACGGTGCGTGACAATTGAATAGTAATATTTTCAAAAATTTAACTATATTCGGTATTGCAGAGATTTATGCCGGCCAGCCGGACATTGGCCGTATCGGAAGCAAGCCATCCATTGAACGTTCCACCAACGAAAGCATATCGATGAAAACTTCACGCGCAACTAGCTGGTCGCTGGGTCTTATTGTGGCAGGCGCCCTGCTCTCTTCCCATGCCTTTGCGGCGAAAATCCCCGACTGCGGCAAAAGGGAGCCAAGCAAAACCCTGCCCACCCCGCAAAACAGCGAATATGACGCCTACCGCAATGCGAAAACGAGTGCGGTGGCCGGTGGTCCTGGCAATACCGTCTTCAATAACAATGAGGGCCGCCTTCCCGCCGCCGGCAAGGACGAGGTTTATTATGAATACTATCTGGGTATCGGCGGCGATGGCGGAGCCGGTTCGCATCGTGCGGTCTTGCTTGTGCAGACTCCGAAGGGGAAACGCAAATTGGTGGAGCGCTATTACACGCAGGACCACTATGCCAGCTTTTGCAGCCTGAAGAGCTAGTCTCTCCTCAACTACCGGCCGCGGCGGGGAAACGTCTGCCGCGGCTGGGTCGCGTGCACGGTGTTGAAAAGTACGATATGATGACCGTCATGCAGAACTTACCCAACAAGAAATCCTCGGCGCACAGCCGCAAGGAAGCCACCCACGAACGCATCGTCGAAGTGGCCACGCGCGCCATCCGCCGCAGCGGCTACGCGGGCACGGGCGTGGCCGACATCATGAAGGAAGCGGGCCTGACGCACGGCGGCTTTTATGCGCACTTCGCCTCGCGCGACGCCCTGCTGGCCGAAGCGGGCGACCGCGCGGGCGCCGAAGCGGTGGCGCTGGCAGCCCGGGTAGCGGCCGCCGCCCCGGCTGGCCAGGCGCTGCAGGCCATGCTGGCCGCGTATCTGTCGCCCGAACACATCGCCGCCATCGAGGTGGGCTGCCCCGTGTCGGCGCTGGCTTCGGAAATGCCGCGCCAGGCGCCCGAGGTGCGGCGCGCCGCCACCATCCACATCAAGGAAATGATCGACCTGTTCGCGCGCCAGATGCCGAACTGGGGCCAGCCGGAAGCGCACGCGCAAGCCATGGCGACGGTGTGCGCCATGATCGGCACCACCATCCTGGCGCGCGCCGTCGACGAGCCGGCCCTGTCGGACGCGCTGTGCGCGGCCACCCTGGCGCAGTTTCAGACACCAGACTAGCCGTACCGGCCTGGGCCATGATCCGTCCCGGGCTTTTTTTCAAACAAGAATATGATGATCGTCATATTTTGTATTCCACGCTGTCAACCACTGAAGGAACATCATGAACAACAAGAAAATTGCCCTGGTCACCGGCGCCTCGTCCGGCATCGGCGCGGCCACGGCCCGGCGCCTGGCGCAAGCGGGCTATACCGTGTACGGCACCAGCCGCAGCGGCGCGCAGCTCCCTGGCCAGCAATACGCCATGCTGGCGCTCGACGTCACCAGCGAGGAGTCCGTCGCTGCCGCCGTGGCAGAGGTAATGCAGCGCGAGGGCCGCATCGACCTGCTGGTGAATAACGCCGGCTTCGGCGTGGCCCCGGCCGGCGCCGAAGAAAGTTCCATCGCGCAAGCGCGCGCCATCTTCGAGACGAATTTCTTTGGCGTCGTGCGCATGACCCTGGCCGTGCTGCCGCACATGCGGGCCCAGGGCGGCGGGCGCATCCTCAATATCGGTTCCGTCGTGGGCTTTTTGCCCATGCCCTACGGCGCGCTGTATTCGGCCACCAAACACGCCATCGAAGGCTACACTGAATCGCTCGACCATGAAGTGCGCGGCTGGGGCATCCGCGCCAGTGTCATCGAACCGGCCTATACGAAAACCACGTTCGAAGCCAATCTGCTGGCGCCCGACACACCGCTGTCGGCCTACCGGCAAGTCAGCGCAGCCGTCACAAGCCGGCTGCAAACGCTGATGGCCGGCGCCGATGACCCGGCCATCGTGGCCGACAGCGTATTGGCGGCAGCGATGGCAAGCGAACCAAAATTGCGCTACACGGCCGGGCCGCTGGCCGCGCGTTTGCGCCTGATGCGACGTTTCATGCCCGCGTCGCTGCTGGACGCCGGCTTGCGCAAGGACCTGCGCCTGGCGTGAACGCGGGCATTTCATTCAACCTGACAAAGAGAACAGCATGCAAGCTCTGCAACTGAAAAAATACGGCGGCCCCGATCACGTGGCGTTTGTGGAACTGCCCCGCCCCACGCCCGGCCCCGGCGAATTGCTGGTGCGGGTGCGCGCCGTGGGTCTGAACCCCATCGACAACCTGATTCCCAAGGGCGACTTCAAGCCGATCTTGAAAACGCGCTTGCCGGCCACCCTGGGCAGCGATCTGGCCGGCGTGGTCATGGCCGTCGGCAGCGGCGTCACGCGTTTTACAGTGGGCGACGCCGTGTATGCGAGTATTTTCGACACGCCACACGGCAGCCTGGCCGAATTTGCCATCGTGCCGGAACAGGCGGCCGCGCTGAAACCGGCCAACCTCGATTTCGTGCAGGCGGCGTCGATTCCCATGGTGGGCCTGACGGCGTGGCAAGCGATGCATGAGCGCATGCAGCTGAAGCCGGGCCAGAAAGTGTTCATCCCGGCCGGTTCCGGCGGCATCGGCACGTTCGCCATCCAGCTGGCCAGGCACCTGGGCGCCCGCGTGGGCTCCACCACCAGCACGGCGAACGTGGAACTGGTGCGCGGCCTGGGCGCCGATGAGGTCATCGATTACAAGCAACAGCCGTTCGAAGAGGTGCTGCGCGACTACGACGCCGTACTGGGCACGGTGCGCGGCGACGGGCTGGAAAAGGCCTTGCGCATCGTCAAGCCGGGCAGCCATGTCGTCTCGCTGATCGGCCCGCCGGACGCCGCCTTTGCCCGCGCGCGCGGCATGAACGTGGTGCTGAAACTGGTGTTTGGTTTGCTTAGCCGCAAGATCATCGGCCTGGCGAAGCGGCGCGGCGCCAGCTATGCCTTTCACTTCGTGCGTCCCGACGGCAGCCAGCTGGCGCAGATCGCCGGCCTGCTCGAGGCTGGAACCATCCGCCCCGTCATCGACAAGGTGTTTCCTTTTGCTGAGGCGAAACAGGCGCTGGCCTACCTGGCGCAGGGCCGCGCACGGGGCAAGGTGGTGGTGCAACTGCCCGAGTCTTGAGGCATATTTGAGCTGCTTTCCGCGCTGTGACTATGTGTGAGTTTTTTGTTGGCAATTTACTCCATACTCGTTGTCAACCCTATGCCTCTTGATACCGGTCAACCTCCATAAAGGTAGCTCATGCGCGTTTTCCCGGAATGCTGCTGGCTCGCTATCACCCTCGTGACTGGCATGGTCCACGCCGCCGAACCGGGTGTCACCGATACGCACATCCGGCTGGGCATGGTCAATGCGCAAACGGGCGCGGCCTCGGGGCTGGGGAAAGCCATGCTCGACGGCGCGACGGCCGTGTTCCAGGAAGCGAACCAGCGCGGCGGCATCCATGGCCGCAGCATCGAACTGGTGCTTGCCGACGATGGCTACGATCCGGACCGCGCCATCAGCGAAACGCTCAGGCTGGTAGAGGAAAAACAGGTGTTCGCCCTGTTCGGCAACGTGGGCACGCCGACCACCAACGCCGTCATCCCTATCGTCCGGGAAATGAAGGTGCCGCTGGTGGGCGCGTTTACGGGGGCGATGACCTTGCGCCGCCCCGTGGTGCATGAAATTATCAACTTCCGCGCCAGTTATGACGATGAATCCGACGCCCTGGTGCAGTATTTCACCAGCCGCGGCGTCAAGCGCTTTGGCGTGCTGTACCAGGACGACGGCTTCGGCAATGCCGTACTCGACGGCACCGTGCGCGCCCTGCAACGGCGCGGCATGGAACTCGTCGCCAAGGGTTCCTTCCAGCGCGGCACGACGGCCGTCAAGGCGGGACTGGCGGCCCTGATCGGACACGACCTGCAAGCGGTGATCATGGCCGGGCCCTACACGCCGGTGGCCGCGTTCGTGCGCGAGGCAAGCCAGACCGGGCTGAAGGCGGCCCTGGCCACGGTATCGTTTGTCGGCACGGACAGCCTGCTGCAATTACTGGGCAAGGCAGGCGACAATATCGTCATTTCCCAGGTGGTGCCGCTGCCGGAAGAGCGCCAACTGCCCATCGCCGCCGACTGCGCCGCGCTGCTGGCAAGGCATGTGCCGGCGGCCAGGCTGACTTTCGTCAGTTTCGAAGGCTGCATCTCGGCCACCCTGATGGTGGCGGCGCTGCGCGGCGCGGGCGCCGACCTCACGCGCGAGCGCCTGATCCAGAGCTTCGAAACGTTCGACCGGCTCGACCTGGGCGGCATGCGGGTGACGCTGCGGCCCGACAACCACCAGGCGTCGACGTCCGTCTTCCTGACCCGCATCGCCGACGGCAGGATCGTTCCGGCCGACCTCGACCCTGGCGCGAAGTGATGCGCGCTCCCCTGCCCTGCGCGACCTGGAGCCTGACATGAAAATCAGGACCAAGCTGATCATCAGTACCAGCGTCCTGCTGGCGGGCGTGGCGGCCATGGCGGCGGCCAGTCTGCTGCTGGTGAAAGGCATCGAAACCCATGTGCACGGCTTGACCGACCGGACCGTGCCGCTGTACACGGACGTGTTGCGCCTGCGCTATACCGTGCAAGACATGGCGTCGGATTTTTTCGAGCTGGGCAAGGCGGAAGACCTGGCGCAGCTGGAGCAGGTATCAAGCAAGATCGTCGCCAATATCCAGGCCGCCGAGAGCATCAGCCAGCAATTGCGGCGTCACGGCGAGTTGCAAACGCCCCGCTACCACTCGGCCTTCGAGCAGGAATTCCAGCGCATGCGCGTGGCCGTGCGCAAACGCCTGGAAAACGAGGCTTATTACAAGGCGCAGGCGACGGAAATGCGCCAGGTGCTGGCGCAGATCAAGGCCGCCGCCAAGGGCGCGCGCGGCAAGATCCGCCTGGTTGACAGCCAGGCCCAGGCCACCGCCGCCGAAGTGCAGCTGGAAAGCCAGCGCCTGAACGAGAACGCCCGCTACCTGACCGACTTACGCAAGAGCATCCTCGACATGCAGATTGCGCTGGCCGAAACGGAGGCCGTGAAGAACCGTTTTCGCATCGCCCCCTTGCGCGAACGGCTGACGGCGGCCGTCGCGCATCTGGCGGGAAGCGGCGAGCGCGGCATCAGCCCGGCCCAGCAGGCGCTGCGGGAAAAGCTGCTGGCCACGGCGCGCCAGATGCTCGATCCCGCCAGCGGCTTGCTGGCCCTGCGCGCCGGACTGCTGGCCGAGGGCGGCGCAAGCACGGCGCAGCAGACGCACTATGCGGCGCTCAAGGAACAAGTCGGCGCCACCCTGGCTTCCACGCTCCTGCGCCTGGCCGAGGAACTCGATCCCATCGAACTGCAGCTGGCCATCGGACGCGACCGCCTGGCGCAGGCCAACCGCTACATGCGTACTTCGGCCCGCATCGAGGACGCCAGCGGCGAAATCAACCTGGCCGTCGACGCCATCAGCATCGGCGTGGGCGAAGTCATGCTGGCCACGGCCGCCGGCGACGTCACGCGCCTGGGCGACGATATCGCCCTGCACATCAGCACCCTGCACGGCGACATGGCGACCATGCAAACCTTGCTGCAAAGCATAAGCCAGCTGGGCTTGCTGGCCGAAACGCGCGGCGTCAACACCTACCTGGACGCGGTGGAACGCTCGGGACAGCGGCTGGTGCAAGCCAAGGGCAGCGTACTGGACAGCGAAAAGGCGCTGGACGAGGTCATCGACCACGTGCGCGCCTTCGAGCGCGAACAGGCCGCCTATTCGGCGCAGCAAGTGGCGCGCATCACGGGGCAGCAGCAGGACGCGGTGGCCCAGGTGCGCGACGGCGTGCGCCATGCCTTCGTGCTGATTCTCGGCATCGGACTGATCCTGCTGCTGGCCTGCGTGGCCATCACGGGGCTGATCAGCGCTTCCATCGCCAGGCCGCTGGCGCACCTGTCCCATGCAATTGCCCATATCCGCGGCGGCAAACCGCTGTCGGTGCGCGTGGCGCAGCATGGCAGCGATGAACTGGGGCAATTGATCATGGGCTTTAACGGCATGCTCGAGCACGTCGAACAGCGCGACCTGGCGCTCAAGCAGGCCAAGGCCGAGGCCGACGCCGCCAACCGCGCCAAGTCGGAATTCCTGGCCAAGATGAGCCACGAGATCCGCACGCCGATGAATGGCGTGCTGGGCATGACGGAATTGCTGCAGCGCACGGAACTCAGTCCCAAGCAGCAGCGTTTCGTGCACACGGTACACCGCTCGGGCGAAAGCTTGCTGAGCATCATCGACGATATCCTCGATTTTTCCAAGATCGAGGCGGGCAAGCTGGTGCTCGAACATATCCCCTTCGACCTGCGCCAGGTGATCGACGATGTCGTGGCCCTGTTTGCCAACGGCATCCAGCGCAAGGCCATCGAATTTACCTGCCGCATCGCCTCCGACGTGCCGCAGCACGTGCGCGGCGACCCCGTGCGCCTGCGCCAGATCCTCACCAACCTGCTCAACAACGCCACCAAGTTCACCGAACGGGGCGAGATTTCCGTTGATGTCAGCTGCCCCGCCGCCGGCCAGATCCGCCTGGAAGTACGCGACACGGGCATCGGTATGGCGCCGGAGGCGGCCGCCGCCGTCTTCCAGCCCTTCCGCCAGGCCGACAGCACCACTTCGCGCAAATACGGCGGCACGGGCCTGGGCCTGGCCATCATCAAGCAGCTGGTGGAAATGATGGGTGGCAACATTGTGCTCGAATCCGTGGCGGGCCAGGGGTCCAGCTTTGCCGTCACTGTTGCCGTGGGCACCGTGGCGCCCGAGGACGCGCCGCCGGCGCCGCCGCCGCGCGTGTCGCTGGGCGCCTTGCACGTGCTGATCGTGGATGACCATGCCACCAACCGCACGATCCTGCTGCAGCATGCGATCGAGTGGCAGATGGCCGCCGCCAGCGCCGCCGACGGCGCCGAAGCGCGGGGCCTGCTGCAAGCCGCGCTGCGCGGCGGGCGCCCGTTCGACCTGGCCATCATCGACATGCGCATGCCGGTCATGGATGGCCCCGAGCTGGTGCGGGCGATCAAGGCCGACACCGGCCTGGCGGCCCTGAAAATCATCATGCTCAGTTCACTCGATGCCTCGGCCGAGTTGCGCCAGGTGACGGCGCTGGGCGTGGCATATTGTCTGACCAAGCCCGTGCGGGCGCTGGAACTGCGCCACTGCATCGAAGCCGTGTGCGGCTACGCCCCCCTGGCGCCAACAATACCTGCCATGCCTGCCCTGCCCGCGCCAGCGGACACCGCGGTCGCAGGCCAGGCGCCGCTGCGCATGCTGCTGGTGGAAGACAATGCCATCAACCAGGAAATCGCCCTGGCCATGCTGGAAGATAGCGGCTACGAAGCGACGCCGGCCGACAACGGGCGGCGCGCGCTGGCGCTGTGGGAGCGCTACCCGTTCGACGTGATCCTGATGGATTGCCAGATGCCCGAAATGGACGGTTTTGAAGCGACGCGGCGCTTGCGCCGCATGGAGGCCGAGCAAGGCCGTGTCCGCACACCCATCATTGCCCTGACGGCCAACGCCATCCTCGGCGACCGCGAACTGTGCCTGGACGCGGGTATGGACGACTACCTGGCCAAGCCGTACACGCGCGCCGCCCTGCTGGAAATCCTGGCCCGCTGGCGCCCGTCGCCCGCCGCGCAGGCCACAGCCGGGACGCCTACAGTAACCACGGAGGCGGCGCCGGTGGAATCGGCCGCCATCCTCGACGCCGCCGCCCTGCAAAACCTGCGCGCCATGCGGCGTCCCGGCCGTCCCGACGTGCTGGGCCGCATCATCGACCTGTTCTACAGCGACGCGCCGCGCCTGCTGGGCCAGCTGGAAGTGGCCGCCGAGGCCAGCGATACCGCGGCCCTGCAGCTGGCGGCCCATACGCTCAAGTCCAGCTGCGCCAACGTGGGCGCGCTGGGCTTGTCGGCCACCTGCCGTGAAATCGAACAATACGCGCGCGGCAATGACGTCGGCAGCGCGCTGCAGCATATCCGCGGCATCCAGCAAGAACTCGACCGTGTCCTCGCCGCCCTGGCCATTGAGAAGGAAGCCATATGAATACCGCACTGCTCCCGCAAGCACTGGTCCTGGTGGTCGATGACGACACCATGACGCGCATCCTGGTGACGGAAGCGCTGGAACCGGAAGGCTTCCGCATCGAGGAAGCGGCCAGCGGCCTGGAAGCGCTGGCCGCTTTCCAGCGCGGCGTGCCCGACCTGATCCTGCTCGACGTTGCCATGCCCGGCATGAGCGGCTTCGAATGCTGCCAGCAGCTGCGCCGCTTGCCCGGCGGCGCGCACGTGCCCATCGTCGTGCTGACCGGCAACGACGACGATGACTCCATCAAGCAGGCGCTGGAAGCGGGCGCCAGTGATTTTATCTCCAAGCCGATGCAATGGCGGCTGCTGGCGCACCGGCTGCGCTACCTGCTGCGGGCCAGCAGCGCGCTCACCGAATTGAGCCGTATCCAGGAAAGCCTGAACCACGCGCAGGCGCTGGCCCGCCTCGGCAACTGGGAATACCAGGTCGCCGGCGGTGACGGCTACTGGTCGCCGGAACTGTTGCGCATCCTGGGCCTGGACGCCGATTCCGGCCCCACCAGCTTCGAGCGCCTGCTGCAATGCCTGCCGGAAGACCAGCGACCGCTGCTGCTCGATGCCTTCATGGAGCTGCATGCGAGCGGCACCAGCTACGGCCTGGAACACAAGGTGCTACGGCCCGATGGCGGCGAATGCATCGTCTTTCACCAGGCCGAAGCCGTGCGCGAAGGCCGCCAGGTGCTGCTGATGCGCGGTACCGTGCAGGACATCACGGAACGCAAGCTGCAGCAATTGCGCATCGAATACCTGGCTAACCACGATGCGCTGACGGACTTGCCCAACCGCCAGTTGCTGAACGACCGCATCGGCCAGGCCATCGCCCATGCCCGCCGCACCCGCCTGCACCTGGCCACCCTGATGCTGGACCTCGACCGTTTCAAGTTCGTCAACGACAGCTATGGCCACCCGGTGGGCGATGCGCTGCTGCAGGAAGTGGCCCGTCGGCTGAAGCTGGCGGTGCGCGAGGGTGACACCGTGGCACGCCAGGGCGGCGACGAATTCGTCCTCCTGCTGACGGACCTGCCCGACATCGTGACGGCCGAACAGATCGTGCAAAAAGTGCTGGCGGTGTTCGCCGATCCTTTCGTGCTGGGCGAGCATACCCTGCACGTGAGCACCAGCATCGGCGCCAGCGTGTTTCCGTCCGACGGCGACAGCGGCGACATGCTGCTCAAGACGGCCGATGCGGCCCTTTACAGCGCCAAGGACAAGGGCCGCAACGGCTACCAGTTCTACAACCACAAGATGGGCGTGCTGGTGGAGGAGCGGGCCGAAATCGAACACGCGCTGCACCAGGCGCTGGCGCTGGGCGAGCTGGAACTGCACTACCAGCCCAAGGTCGACCTCACCAGCGGCAAGATTTATGGCATGGAAGCGCTGCTGCGCTGGCGCCGCGACGGCATCGGCCTGGTGCCGCCGGACCGCTTCATTCCCCTGGCCGAGGAAACGGGCATGATCGTGCCCATCGGCGAATGGGTGCTGCGCACGGCGTGCGCGCAACTGGGCGTCTGGCATGCCTACGGCTTTACGCACCTGACGATGGCCGTCAACGTGTCGGCGCGCCAGTTCCGCCAGGCCGATATGCCGCAGCTGGTGCGCGAAGTGCTGGCCGACAGCGGCGTGCCGGCCCACTGCCTGGAACTGGAGCTGACGGAGAGCGTGCTGATGCAAAACCGCGACCTCGTGGTGAAGGCATTGGAACAGTTGAAGGAAATCGGCGTCACCCTGTCGCTGGACGACTTCGGCACCGGCTATTCCAGCCTGTCCTACCTCAAGCAGTTCCCCATCGACGTGGTGAAAATCGATCAATCGTTCATCCGCGACGTGACCGACAGCGTGGATGGCGCGTCGCTGACCCGCTCCATCATCGCCATGGCCAAGTCGCTGCACATGACCACCGTAGCCGAAGGCGTGGAAACGGAGGGGCAATTGGGATTTCTCAATACCAACCACTGTGACGCCATGCAAGGCTATTACTTCAGCCGCCCGCTGCCCGGCGCCGAGATGGATCAGATGTTGCATGCCGGCACCCATTTGCCGCCCGAGAACTGCCATGCCGAAACGCCGCAGCGTGTGCTGCTGCTGGTGGACGACGAAGAGCACATCCTGTCCGCCCTGCGCCGCTCGCTGCGCAAGGAAGGCTACCAGATACTCAGCACCAGCAAGCCGCAGGAAGCGCTGGAACTGGTGGCCGCCAATGCCGTGGGCGTGATCCTCACGGATGCGCGCATGCCGGGCATGTCCGGCAACGAACTCTTGCGCCGCATCAAGGGCATCTATCCGGAGATCGTGCGCGTGATGCTGTCCGGCTACCCTGAACTGCATTCGGTCACGGCAGCCATCAACGAAGGCTCGGTCTACAAGTTCATCACCAAGCCCTGGGACGAAACCTTGCTGAAAGACCATTTGCGCGAAGCCTTCGTGCGCTTCGAATCGGGCGTGCAGCGCCCGCCCGTGGGTCCGCATGGCATCGAGATCGGCAACCGTGCCGCCTAGCGCGCCACCAGGAGCAAGCATGCCGGATCAGCTGTTCTTCGCAGGCTTGCGCGCCTTGGCCGAAGCCGCCTTTCCCAAGCATTGCGCCTGCTGCGGGCGCGTCTTCGCCACGGCGGACGAGTTTATCGGGCAGACGCAATCGATGCGCCAGAATGTCTCCGGGCTGAAACAAAGCTTCGACGATAACAACGTGGCCATCGTCGAGGTCTACCGCAATTGCCTGTGCGGTTCGACCCTGATGGATTTCTTTTCAGACCGGCGCAGCACCTCCGAGGCCAGCCAGGAGCGGCGCCAGCTGTTTGAGCGCCTGTTGCCGCTGCTGATGGAAAAAGGCATGGAACGGGCTGCCGCGCGCGAATATCTGCTGCACGTCGTGCGCGGCCAGTTGCCGTGACGAGCCGCCTGCTTTACCAGTAGCCCAGCACCTTCCACCACGTCGTGCCGACGACGGCAAAGATCAGCAGCTCCACCACGCACATGATGAAGCCGACTCTCCACCAGTTGCCCATGGTCACGAAGCCGCTGCCGAAGATGATGGGCGAGGTGCCCGTCGCATAGTGGGTCAGTGTCATCATGATGGCCGAGCCGGCCGTCATCATCAGCATGAAGGGCACGTGGTATTCGGCCGGGATCAGGTGCAGGCCCACCGTCAGGAAGGCCAGCAGCATGGCGCTGATGTGGGCCGTCGTGCTGGCGAAGAAGTAGTGCGAGAAGACAAACACCAGCACCAGGACGCCGGCGATCGGCAGCCAGTCCATGCCGCTGGCGACAATCGCCGCCTTCATGCCGGCCGAGAACCAGGCGATCACGCCCGTCTTGTTGAGTTGCTCGGCCATCATGACGAGCGCGCCGAACCACACCAAAGTGTCCCAGGCACTCTTTTCCGACAGCACGTCATCCCAGTCGATGGTGCCCGTGATGATCAGCACGAACAGGCCGACAAAGGCGACCACCGTCGCATCGAGCGAAAACGCGGGGCCGAACAGCATGGCGGGAACGTTGGCCCACAGCAACAGCAGCAAGGCGAAGGTGCCCAGCATGACTTTTTCCGACGGCGACAGCGGGCCCATGCTTTTCAGTTCCGCCTTGGCGTAGGTGACGGCGTCGGGCGTGGCCTTGAGTTCCGGCGGCGACAGCCAATAAATAATCAGGGGCATCAGCAGCAGGCAGACCAGGCCCGGCAACAGCATGCACAGGGCCCAGGTGGTCCACGTCAGGTGGAAACTCTGGCCGCTGGCCTTGGCCACGAAGTCGACCACCAGCGGATTGGGCGCCGTGGCCGTCAAAAACATGGCCGAGGTGATCGGGTTGGCGTGGTAGTTGACGAGGGCCAGGTAGGTGCCGACCTTCTTTTCCGTGCCCTTGGCCGGATCCGAATCGAAGGCGTTGGCGATCGATTTCATGACGGGGTGGACGATGCCGCCGCCGCGCGCCGTGTTACTGGGCGTAAATGGCGCCAGCACCAGTTCGCAGATGGCCAGGCCATAGCCGATGCCCATGGTGCGTTTGCCGAGCAGCGAGATGAACAGCAGGCCGATGCGGCTGCCCAGTCCCGTCTTTTTCAGGCCGCGCGAAATCAGGATCGCCACGACGATCAGCCAGATCAAGGGATTCGAGAAACTGCTGAGCGCATCCGTGATGGCGCCCTTGGACGAGGTCGACGTCACTTGCGACAGCGACACGATGACGATCGCCATCATCGCCATCACGCCGATCGGCATGACTTTCAGAATGATCGCCAAAATCGTGGTGAGGAAAATCGCCACCAGGCCCCAGGCCTTGGGCGTCAAGCCGTCCGGCGCCGGCAGCAATAGCATGCTCACGAGCAAAGCGGTGCAGATCAGGGCGGGGACGAGGCGGAATGGGACGGCTTCCTTGAAATGCAGGAACAAGTCGCGCACTGTTTTATACATCTTTATTACCTTTCGCTGTGGGTCAGGCATCGTAGCAAGCGGCGTGGCACGCGCAGAGTCTTGGGCCGGGACGCAGGAAAAAACGCGCCTTCAACGATGACAGATGCCCAACAATTCTGTTCGGCAATATCATACACGCAAGACTTCCCTGCCCGTGCCCCATTGCCGCATTCGCTACCGACTATCTGTAAAATCGTTGACCAGCAAGCGACACATGTCGCATAATTGCCCCATTAGTCGCCAGACCGGCTGACAAGGAAACCATTGAATACCCGCAACCACCATATCGACGCCTTGCGCGGCGCCGCCATCCTGGGCGTGCTGCTGCTGCACTTCGCCCTCGCCTACGGCTTGAAGAACAGCCCGCTCGAAATCCTGCCCGCCTGGCTGCTGCGCGCCGCCTACCAGGGCAATTACGGCGTGACCATGTTTTTCGTCATTTCCGGCTATCTGATCACCTCGACCTCGCTGCAGCGCTGGGGCGACCTGGCGCGCATCGACCTGGCGGCGTTCTATCTCTACCGCATTGCCCGCCTGCTGCCATCGCTGCTGCTGGCCCTGTCCATCATCGTGCTGCTGGGCGTGCTGGACGTGCCCTACTTTGCCAACTCGGACGGCGGCAAGGATTTGCCCGCCAGCTATTTCGTCATCGCCATCGCCTCCGTGCTGACCTTCTGGCATAACGTGCTGATGCAAAGCGCCGGCTATTTCAATTACTGCTTGAATGTATACTGGTCCTTGTCCGTCGAGGAAATGTTTTATCTGCTGCTGCCCTTGTCGTGCCGCATCCTGCGCCGGCGCCAGGCGATCATGCTGCTGTGCGGCGCCGCCATCGTCGCCGGCCCCGTGTATCGCAGCCTGCATGCGGACAACGAGATTGACTTCATGTACGGCTATATCGCCTGCTTCGACGCCATCGCCATCGGTTGCCTGACGGCATTGCTGACGCAACGCTGGCGGCCGGGTGCACGGATCGGGCGACTCTTGCGCTGGACAGCGGGCCTGGCCCTGGCGGCCGTGTATGTGCGCGGCATCGGCGGCCATGAGGTGTTCGGTTTTACCCTGGTCGCCGTGGCCAGCGCCGCCTTCATTCTTGGCGGCGTGGCGGCCGAACCGGCCAGCCAGCGACGGCCCGGCCCGCTGCAATGGCTGGGCCGCCATAGCTACGAACTCTATCTGTTCCATATTATCGTGCTGGCCGGCATGCGCAATGTAGTGGACAAGGCGGGCCTGGCCTACGCCGAGCGCCTGCCGTGGCTGGCGCTGTTCCTGGCCGCAACGGCGCTGGCTGCCGCCCTCGTGGCCCGCTACGTGTCCGAACCGGCCAATGCCGCCATCCGCCAGCGCTGGCGGCGTGCCGCGGAAAAGTGAGCCAGGTCAAGAGTCCGCATGCCCACCGCTCATTTCCGGCCCATTTCCAGCCCCGCCTTGCCATTCGCACTATAATGTCGGCACCGCGTGCGGCAGCAATGGCGGCGATAGACGGTAACAATTTCGTGTGGAGGCCAGTACAATAGCGTCTGGGCCTACACAGGGTTTCACTTTTGCCAGCAGTTGCCAGCAACTAACCATTTTTTTGACCAGCCAACACATACTATGAGTTCGATGAATGAAGAGCGCGTTTTAAGCGTGCACCACTGGACGGATACCCTGTTCTCCTTTACCACCACGCGCGACCCGTCGCTGCGTTTCTCGAATGGCCATTTCACCATGATCGGCCTGCGCGTCGATGGCAAGCCGTTGCTGCGCGCCTACAGTATCGCCAGCGCCAATTACGAAGACCACCTGGAATTTTTCAGCATCAAGGTGCCGGGCGGTCCATTGACGTCGCGCTTGCAGCACTTGCAAGTGGGCGACACCGTCATCGTCGGCCGCAAGCCGACGGGCACCCTGGTGTCCGACTACCTGCTGCCAGGCAAGCGCCTGTACATGCTGTCGACGGGCACGGGCCTGGCGCCTTTCCTCAGCATCGTGCGCGATCCCGACATCTACGAACGCTTCGACGAATTGATCCTCGTGCACGGCGTGCGCCAGGTCGATGAGCTGGCTTACCACGACTTGCTGGAAGAGCACCTGCCGAAACACGAATTCCTGGGCGAAATGGTCAGCGACAAGCTGCGCTACTACCCGACCGTGACGCGCGAAGACTTCCGCAACATGGGCCGCATCACGGAACTGATCGAAAACGGCAAGCTGGCCGAAGATCTGGGCGTGCCGGCACTGAACCCTGCCGAAGACCGCGTGATGATCTGCGGCAGTTCGGACATGCTGCGCGACCTGAAGGAAATGCTGGAAGCGCGTGGCTTCAAGGAAGGCAATACCTCGACGCCTGGCGACTTCGTTGTCGAGCGCGCGTTCGCCGAGAAGTAATCCGCAAAAGTCATCCGCCATACCCCAGGGGCCCGGTCCCGCCGCACACTGCGGCGGCGCCGGGCCTTTTTCATTGCCGCGTCAGCGGGCCGGCGATTGTTGCGCAGGCTGTTCGCTCCTGACAGAAACTGTCAGTACCGTTCATTATGATTTCGGCACCAGCAGGCTAGCGAGCCTGTATTACTATTGATATCTCCACCTGCGACAGGAATTTTCATGACACGTGCCATCACCATTCTGACCGAGAACTTTGCCGATTGGGAAACCGCCCTGCTCAATTCCACGGCGCGCCTGTATTACGGCTTTTACACGCAGTTCGCCACGCCCGGCGGTTTGCCCGTCACCTCGTCCGGCGGCATGCTGGTCACGCCGCAACTGGCGCTGGAAGAGATTGTGCTCGATGAACTCGATTTGCTGATGGTATGTGGTGGCAGCCACTGGCAAAGCGGCAAGGCGCCCGACATCTCCCCCTTGCTGCGCGCGGCGCGCGACAAGAATATCGTGCTGGCCGGCATTTGCGACGGCACGCGCGTGCTGGCGCAGGCTGGCGTGCTCGACAACGTGCGCCACACCTCGAATTGCGCCGATAACCTGACGGCAACCGGCTATGCGGGCGCCGCCCTGTACCAGGATGTGCCGTGGGCCGTGGCCGACCAGCGCGTCATCACGGCACCGGGCACGGCGCCCGTCAGCTTCACCAAGGAAGTCTTGCGCGCCTTGGGCATCGCCGATGACAACCTGGCCGCCTACCTGGCCATGCACGGCGCCGAACACGGCAAGACGCCCGGCTAATTGGCGCCCAGCGCGCGCAAGCGCGCCACGGCGTGCGTGTTGCCCGGATCCAGTTCCAGCGAACGGCGATAATGCGTGATGGCCTGCGCCTTCGCGCCGTCCGCCTCGTACGCTTCGGCCAGGCTGTCGTGGCCATTCGCCCCTTGCGGATACAGCTGCACGCCAAGCTCGAAGACGGCCACCGCCTGTTTCGGCTGCTGCCGGCCCAGCAGGCGATAGCCCCAGGCAT
The DNA here is from genome assembly GCF_013372745.1 of Janthinobacterium sp. BJB401. Taxonomy (NCBI): domain Bacteria; kingdom Pseudomonadati; phylum Pseudomonadota; class Betaproteobacteria; order Burkholderiales; family Oxalobacteraceae; genus Janthinobacterium; species Janthinobacterium sp. BJB401. Next base: position 39,730 of record NZ_JABXFH010000017.1, read on the forward strand.
TCAAGTCATCTTCCGTGGGTTCCGGCAAGCCATGCTGGCGCCGGATGGCCGCCAGTTTCTTGTCCAGTCCGTCGAAACCGGCGCTGGCCGCTTTGTTGCGCAGCAAGTGCGCGGCATACGCGCCGCCGCGCTGCTGGCGCAGGGCGGGAAGATAAAAGCCGGCGACAGTATCGATCAGCTGTTCCGGCTGGGCGCCGGCCAGGTTGCTGAGGATAATGACGGCCAGGCCATCGTTGGGATACACATAAAAGGCTGAGCGGGCGCCGCCGATGCCGGCCACGGCGCGGTGACCATCGCGGCCGATGGTGGGCCAGCCCAGCGCCCACGGCGCCGGCTTGCCGTCATTCAAGCTGGTCGGCTGCCACAGCCGTTCCACACTGGCGGGCGCCAGCAAGCGCCCGGACTGCAGCGCGATGAGCCAGTTGGCCAGTTCGCCCGCATTGCTGTTGATGCCAGCGCCGGCGCGCATGAACACGGGAAAGTCTTCGATCACATTGCGGTAACCGTTACCGCCCCGGTCCAGCACGTAGGAACTGGCCTTGTTGGCCACCACGTCCTTCGCGTCGCCAAAGCCGCTATGCGGCATGCCGGCCACGTCAAACTGCCCGCGCTGGACGAAAGTGGTAAAGGGCATTCCGCCTAGCCGCTCGACCAATTGCGCCAGCAACACGTAATTCGTCTGGTTATAGCGGAAGCGCTGGCCAGGCGCAGCTTCCACGGGCAGCGCCTGTACGGCTGTCCACGCCGCAGCGCCATCGTCCGGCTGCGGCCCCACCAGCTTGCCGCTGCGCTGGTCCAGCACGTCGGGCAAGCCCGAGGTGTGGTTGAGCAATTGCGTCACCGTCACGGCTTGCCAGGCGACAGGCAGCCCCGTCAGGTACTGGCCGATGGGCGCAGCCAGGTCGATCTTGCCCTGTTGCACCAGCTGCAGTACGGCGACACCCGCAAACGCCTTCGTTGCCGAATTGATGGAAAACAGGCTCGCCTCCGTCACGGGCACCTGGTATTGCAGGCTGGCCAGGCCGAAATTGCGCTTCAGCACAACCTTGCCACCTTGTATCACGGCCAGTTGCAGCCCTGGAATCTGGCGCTCCTGCATTTCGCTGCGCACGAAGGCGGCAATGTCGTGTTCCACTGGGGATGCCTGCACATGGCTGGCGGGGGCGGCGGCAAGCGCCAGGGCGAACAGGACAGACGGCAGGCGTGGCTTCAAGATGCGGCTTTCGACAGTGGAAAACGGAACCGCAGCATCCCATACCTATTTATCAACGTCAACGACAATCTTGCCGGTCGGAAAGTTACTCTTCCAGCCACACGTCCTCGTACCCTTCGCGGTCGAGGATGAATCTGGCGCCGCTGGGCAAGGCCAGGTAATCGACCACCTGCGGCAGCATCTCGTGCAGGTGTTCCGCATGCAGGGGCTGGTAAAAGCCACTGGCATCGTCGTGTTCGCCGCAGTGGATGAACCAGCTGATGGTGCCGTTTTCCGGCAGCACGACGCGCGTGCCATAGATGGGCGACTGGTCCAGGCTGCCGATGGCCAGGGCCACCATGGGTTCGGGTGCTTGCGCCGGCAAGCCGAATTTGTCGCAGATGCGCTGCTGTGTTTCGGTGATCAGTTCAATCATAGGGTCTTCAGGATCCGATATATTGGTAGTGGAGGCGCAGCGCGCCATCGTGACCGGACATTTCCAGGTGCAGGATCGCTTCGCCCGGCTTGCCATCGGCCAGCAGCAGGCATTCCAGGCCCAGCGCTCCAGCGTCGGTGGCATATACGTCGACGCCGGGACGGCCGCCCTTGCCCGGCACGAAGGCTTGCGCCAGCGGCGACAGGGACAATGCCTGGTTCGCCGCAAAATAGCTGTCGAGCATCTCGATGATCTCGTCGGACACGGCCGGCGACAGACCCCAGTCGCGTTGCAGCGCAACAGGATCGCGCACGTCCAGCGTCTGCACGAAGGCGGCGGCCTGCGCGTATGCCAGCTGCCGCAAGCTGTCTGTGATGGCCATTTCCATGCTGCGACTCCTCGCTCTTGAACAGGCGCCATTATAGTGCGTGGCCTGGAGCACACGCCATACATTGCCACCGCCTGCAGGCCGTAAATGCAGTGTAGAAATGGTTGTCATCCACCACAGAGTTTTCCTACGTGGCGACAAGTGGTGTCCCTATGGTTAAGCCCGACGCAGGCAGCGAGAATGGTTTCAACGGTGCAGCCTATGCTGGACCGGATGATCATGCAAACCAGCCAAACCAACCATAGGGGACACGACCATGACTTCGAACAGCAACGACAAATCCGGCAGCCAATCGGACAAGCAGCAATCGGGCCAATCGGGCAGCCAGCAGTCGGACAAGCAATCCGGCACCCGCCAATCGTCGGGCGGCACCCAGGGCGGCACGCACGAGCAGCATGTCGAGGCAGGCCGCCAAAGCCACAAGAATGACGGCGACAAGCAGTCGGGCTCGCAGCAATCGGGCCAACAGTCGGGCCAGCAATCGGGATCCGGCACCGGCACGCGCGGCGGCACGCATGAGCAGCACGTGGAAGCGGGACGTCAAAGCCACAAGAATGACGATAAATCCTGATCCCGGTGGCATGGCTAGACGCGCCTTCTCAACATGAAAGCACTGACGGCCATGCTGTGCGCGGGGTTGGGCATGGGCCTTGCCGCCTGCGGCGCCAGGAATACGGCATCAAACGTGGAGGCGCCCGGCGCGCCGGCCGGAGTCTCCACGCGCGTGCTCGACGCGGGTGCCGACGCATTGCAAGCGCGGCCGCCCGTCGCGGCGCTCAATGCCTATCTTGACGGTTTTCATTTTTACAACGGCAACCAGCGCGGCCAGATGGAAGCGCACCACTATTGCGCCATCGTCAACGAAGAGCTGATCCAGTGCGTGATCTACGATGGCAACGTCAAGGACGCCAAGCTGATGGGTGTCGAATACATCGTCAGCGCCAGACTGTACCAGGGCTTGCCGGCGGCGGAAAAAGCGCTGTGGCACAGCCATGTGCATGAAGTGAAATCAGGCCAGCTGATCGCTCCCGGCATTCCCGCCGTGGCCGAAAAGGCCTTGATGCAAAAACTCGTCGCCACGTATGGCAAGACTTGGCATACCTGGCACACGGATCTGCACAAGACCTTGCCGCTGGGCGTGCCGCAACTGATGATGGGTTTTACAAGCGATGGCCAGGCCGATGCCGCCATGGTCGCCGCGCGCGACCGCCGCTTCCGCATCGATTCCGCCGAAAAACGCCGCCAGCGGGCCGACATCGCCGCGCCCGCCATCATAGACGGCGCCGATGCCTGGCAACACGGCACGACCATCCAGCTGGCCGACCCGAGCGGAACGCAGCACGGGGACTCATCGCCGCCGTCCCTCTCCCCGCACACGGCCGCGCCCGCCATTTCGCCCCCGGCCAGATAGGCTGCGCGCGAAAGGCCGTTGTCTGGATCGGCATTCTGGGCGATAATTACGCCCATGAACGATACCACCACCTTACCCCCATTGCCCGATCGCCTGTCGATCGACCCTAGCAGCCCTTACCACGTTGCAGCCGTGTTCGAGAACGACGTCGGCATCCGCTTCAACGACAAGGAGCGTCTTGACGTGGAAGAATATTGCATCAGCGAACGCTGGATCAAGGTTGCTTCCACCAAGTCCCTCGACCGCCGCGGCCGTCCGCTGCAGATCAAGCTGAAGGGCAAAGTCGAAGCGTTCTACCGCTAAGCAACACCTACCGTTGTCATCGAGGCCGATTTGCATCGGCCTTTTTTACGTCCGCAGGAATTGCCCAGCAGGCCGATCAGGCTGCCGGCGGCGGCTGGAAGGCGCAAAAACCCGGCCACTGGTCGCGGCTGTCGCACACTTTCAGGCAACCTTTGTTCTCCTTGAACGTGGCGACGACCTTGATGGGGAAGCCATAGAGTGGCGTAGTGGCCAGGAAGGCGGTCGAGCAGCTTTGCTCGTTGCTGAAGCGAAAGGTGATTTCTTCGCGGCGGCCCTTGCGCTCAAAGCTCAGCATGAAGGTTTCATTGCTGTTCCACTGCGCCTTGCCTGGTACGCGGAAACGGTAGCGGGGGCTGCCCTGTTGCTGACCCTCAAGTTTCTGCCCGAAGACGCGGCTGCTGGCCGTGGCCGTTTCGACCTTGGCAACGGGATACACGACGCCAAAGATATAGGTGCCGGCAAACCCCTGGTCGAAGCCGAGTCCCTTCTGGTAAAACGGCACGACGATATGCGGTGCGCCCGCGTATTCCACGGTATTGCGCGCCGTCACGCGCGACGTCAGCTTGTCATCGGGCTCTTTGCCGAAGACCACGTCCAGTTCCAGCAAAGCTTGTTGCTTGTCGATATCTTGCGCCAGATAATCCTTGGGGAACGTTTCGCCGTGCACGCAGCCGGCCAGCAAGGAGGCGGCAAAGCAGCCGGCGATCAGTTTACATATTGTCATGGCTGTTTTCCTTCCGGCGGCGCGGAGATGAGACCCAGCCCCGTCACTTGCAAGCCGTTCTTGCCTTGTTTCCATTGAAATTGCTGGCCGAACCAGGCCAGTTCCAGCTCGCGCCGGATGCGGATCGAATCCGTGCGGCCCTGGCGCGCCTTGATGGCGGCGCCCGCCTGCGCGGAAGCGGCCTCCGACAAGGGCTTCAGCCACCGTTGATAGGTGTCCGGCGGCAAGGCCAGCTCACCGGCCACGCCGTCGTCGCGCGTGGCAACGATGATGCCCACCTTCGTCAGCGTATTCGTCAGATAGGCGCCGCGCCGCCCGTCGGGCGAGACGGAGACGAGCATGGCATGCGGATAATCGCCGCGGACGTTGCCCGGCACGTCAAACCACAGCAGTTCGCCCGTGCCCGTATCGAGCGCGCGTCCGTCGCGGGGAAACAGCAGTACCTCGCTATTGCCCGGCTGCGGTACGCCCCATTCGGGGTCGCGTTCCGTGCGGACCATATTGTCGCGCTGCATGGGACTGATGGGGCGCATCAGCGGCTCGCCATTCTGCACGCCGATCAATATCGTGCCCTGGCCCGTATAGCCCTTGGTAAACGCCAGCAGCATGGGCTGGCCTTCGCGCGTGGCCTTGATGGGCCGCACTTCCACCACCTCGCGCGCGCCGCCGGGCCAGTAGCCGTGCCGGCGGAAAGTCAAGGTAACGAGCGGGTCGTGGCGGTCACGCGTGACGACAAAGTCGCCGTATTGCTTCATCACCGGCACGTAGGATGTTTGCGCCTGCGCGGCGGGCAGGACAGCGGGCAGGACAGCGGCCAGCAAGCTGGCGGAGGCCGCCAGGCGGCATAAAGAGAGGGACAGCATGGCATCCTGTAAAGGTCGCACGGAGCGAAGAATCAGAATTCTAAACGATTCCTCGCCAGCAACACTGCCCAATTGGAAACATCAGCGGCGCTGGATTTCGATCAGCTCGATCTCGAACAGCTTGGGCCACAGTTTTCCCGTGACAAACAAGCGCTTGCCCCGTGCATCCCAGGCGATGCCGTTGAGCACGGCGTCGGGATTAGCCGTGCCCCGCTGCCCGGGTGGCAGCAAGCCCGTCAGGTCGATCCAGCCGACAACCTTGCCGCTGGCCGGGTCGATGCGGGCGATCACGTCCGCGCCCCACACATTGGCAAACAATTGCCCGTCGACCATTTCCAGCTCGTTCAGACGCTCGATGGCGCGGCCCTCGGCCTTCACCTCGAAGCGGCGCACCTCGGCCAGGGTTTTCGGATTGAGCACGCGGATGGCGGACGTGCCATCGCTCATGTAGACGAATTGACTGTCGCTGGCCAGGCCCCAGCCTTCGCCCTGGTAGCTGAATTTGCGTTTCAATTTGAAGGTCTTCAAGTCGAAGACATAGCCGGTTTGCGAAATCCAGGTCAGGCCCAGGATTTCATCGCCCACGTCCGTGATGCCTTCGCCAAACACTGTCTTGTCCAGCATGGTTTTCTGCAAGACCTTGCCCGTCGCCAATTCCACCTTGCGCAAGGAAGACTGGCCGTTCTGGCCCGTGCTTTCATACAGGTGGCCATCCTTGAACAGCAAGCCCTGGGTGAACGCCTGGGGGTCGTGCGGATAGGTATTCTTGACGAAATAGCCATACACGGGAATGGCCGCCTGGGCGTAGCCCATTTCGCTCATCAGGCCCACGGTGCACAACAATCCCAGCAGCAGCGAGCCTGCCGTGCGTTTCACACTTGTTTTACCGATATTCTTCATATTCTTGACGGTGGTTGGCGAGCGCCTATTGTAAACGGGCCGCGTCCGCCATGCGCGTCCTGACGAGCTCCAGCCAGGCGCGCGCGGCAAATGACAGCCGCCCGCCGCGGCGCCAGGCCAGCATCAGATTCCACTCCACGGGCGGACCGTCCAGGGGAATGACGGCAAATTTCGCTTGATCCAGCGTGTCGCAATACATCTTCGGCAGCAGGCAGATGCCCACGCCCAGCTGTACCAGCGAGGCGATAAAATCCCACTGCCCGCTGCGGCCCGTGATGCGCGGCGCGAAGCCGGCCCGCTGGCAAGCATCGAGCACGATGTCGTTCAGGGCGAAGGCGGCGCCATAGAAAATGAAGGGACTGTCGGCCAGCTCGGCCAGGGCGACGGAAGCGCGTCCCTGCCACGCAGAACCGGGCGCGGCAAGCAGGCACAGCGGCGAGCGCACGAGGGGCAAGGCTTCGAAATCTTGCCAGGTGGCCGCATTGCCCGGGTAGTCGAGCATGGTGCCCAGTTCCACCGTGCCGGTGCGCAAGTCGCGCTCGATCGCCTGCGTGCCGCTTTCATACATCTTCAGCTCGATGCCGGGATAGCGCTGGTGGTATTCGGCCAGCCACGGCGCCAGGGTCGAATGGGTTTGCGGCGACACGCCGACGCGCAATTCACCCCGCTCCAGATGTTGCAGGTCGCGCAATTCCACTTTCAGTTCCGCGTGCAGGGCCAGCAACTCATGCGCGCGCGCCAGCACCACCTGGCCCGCGTCCGTCAGGGTAAACCGCTTGCCCGCGCGGTCGAGCAAGGCAAGGTCCAGCGACTGCTCCAGCTGGGCGACCATCTTGCTGACGGTGGGTTGCGTCACGTGCAGCCTGGCGGCCGCGCGCGTAAAACTGGCTTGCTCGACCACTTCGACGAAGTAGCGCAAGGAGCGGATATCCATGATGCATTCCAATATCGAATGATAATCATGAGTTTAAGTCATTTTATCTTTTTATGCGGGATCCCTACAATGAAAACTTCCCCCTGCCGCTAGAAAGTCTGCCGTGAAAGCCTTGCACTGTTCCACCGCCACCCTGCCCTCCATCCCAGCCTGGCGCCAGCCTGCGCAGACCGTGTGGCAAGTAGGCGTGCTGATCGCCGCCTGGTGGCTGTCCGATGCGGCCGCTTCCGCCTTGCACTTGCCGTTTTCCGGCGGCGTCGTCGGCCTGTTCGTGCTGGTGGCACTGTTGCTGGCCGGCTGGGTACGGCCCGCCGCCATCGAACTGGGCGCGAACTGGCTGCTGGCCAACATGCTGCTGTTCTTCATTCCGCTGGTCGTGTCCGTGGTGCAATTTACGCAGCTGCTGAAGTCACAGGGCTTGATGCTGTTCGTGAATATCGGCCTGGGCTTTGCCAGCGTGATGCTGGTCACGGCGTTCACCGTGGAATGGGTCTGCCGCTATGAGCGCAAGTTGCGCCTGCAAAAGTTGCTGCGCCAGCGCACAGCCAAGGCGCAAGCATGAACACCGTGCTCCTGTCCCTGCTGTTTTTGCTGCTGACCCTGGTGCTGTTCTACGCCAACCAGGCGCTGCACCGCCGCCATCCCCACTTCCTGCTCACGCCCGCCATTTGCACCTCGGCAATACTCATCGTCATCGTGCAGGCGACCTCGACGCCGTTCGCCACGTATTTCGGCGAAACGCGCTGGCTGCCGTGGCTGCTGGGGCCGGCCACCATCGCGTTTGCGCTGCCCATCTTCCAGGAGCGCAAGCTGATCCGCAAACACTGGCTGGCCCTGTCGCTGGGCAGCTGCGCCGGCATTGTCGCCTCGGTCGCCGCCACCCTGCTGCTGGACCGCTTGCTGGGGGTGCACGGCGACATGGCGCGCAGCCTGCTGGCCCGCTCCGTGTCGACGCCGTTCGCGCTGGAAGCGTCGCGCCACATGGGCGGCTCGGCCCAGCTGACGGGCATCTTCGTGGTGATGACCGGCTTGTTCGGCTTGATGCTGGGCAAACCGCTGCTGAAACTGCTGCCCTTGCGCATGCGCATCGCCCGTGGCGCTCCATATGGCGCGGCCGCGCACGGTTTTGGCTTGTCCGTGGCGCGCCGGGTGGGCACGGAAGAAGGCGCCGTGGCCAGCCTGACGATGATTTTTTCCGGCGTCGTGACGGTGCTGCTGGCGCCGCTGCTGGGGTATCTGCTGGGCTAGCGGCCCGCTTGCAGGGCCTGCATGCCATGCACGATCAGGTCTATCCCCGCCAGAAAATCCTCGCGGTCGTCGTGCGCGCGCAATTGCCCCGCCACCTTGCGGGCAAACGGAAACGCTTGCGCGTCAAGGCGTGACCAGGCGCCCGCCAGGGTGTCGAGGAAATGCGCGCGCTCCTGGCCCTGGTCGCGCGCGATGACGGCGTTGGCCGCATTCTGCCCGCTCACGCCCAGCAAATAATTCAACAAGGTGCATGCCGCCAGCCACTGTTTTTCCTGCGGCACGCCCAGGGCATCCACTTGCCGGCCCAGGCGCTCCAGGATGCGCACCGTGGGCAGCTGGCCCGGCGCGCGCGACAGGGCCGAGCCCAGCCATGGATGCGCATCCATCGCCTCGAACATGGCCAGCGCCACGGCGCGGATGCCCGCCTGCGGCGTGTCGCCGTGGGAAGCGGAATCCATGGCGCGGGCGACGATGGCGTCGCTGGAGGCCGTAAACAAATCATCCTTATCGGCCACGTGCCAGTAAATGGCCCCCGCCCCCGTGGCCAGGCGTGTTGCCAGGGCGCGGAACGTCAGGCCGCCCTCGCCCGCTGTGTCGAGCAGGGCAATGGCGGCGTCGATGATGGTGTCGCGCGTCAGCGAGTCGGCGCGTCGTGGTGGGTTCGCTACTGTCTTGGGCATCGCTTATCTTGACACAGATGCCGGCCTGCCGCAAAATTCTTGTGGAACACTGTTCCACATCATCAACAACATCAAGGAAGCATCATGCATATCGCCATCATCGGCGCAGGGCTGGGCGGGCTGATGCTCGCCCGCGCGCTGCACGTCCACGGCATCGCCGCCACCGTCTATGAAGCGGACGCTACACCGCAAGCGCGCCGCCAGGGCGGCATGCTCGACATCCACGAAGACACGGGCCAGCAAGCGCTGCGGGCAGCCGGCCTGCATGACGCCTTCCGCGCCCTCATCCGTGCGGGCGGCGAAGCGAGCCGCGTGCTCGACCAGCACGGCACGGTTCTGCTCGAAGAGGGGGACGATGGCACGGGCGGCCGTCCCGAAGTGGCGCGCGGCGAACTGCGCAGGCTCCTGCTCGAGTCGCTGCCGACCGGCACCGTGCGCTGGGGACATAAACTGACCGGCGTCACGACGCTGGACGGCTGCCGGCACAGGCTGAGCTTTGGGCACGGCGCCACGGCCACCAGCGATCTGCTGGTGGGTGCGGATGGCGCCTGGTCGAAGGTGCGTCCGCTGCTTTCCAACGCGCAGCCCGCGTATAGCGGCATTGCCTTCATTGAAACCTATCTGTTTGACAGCGACCGCCGCCACCCGGCCAGCGCGCACGCCGTAGGCGCTGGCGCCCTGTTCGCGCTGGCGCCCGGCAAGGGTATACAGGCGCACCGCGAAGCCGATGGCGTGCTGCACGCCTATGTGGCCCTGAGCAAGCCCGAGGCATGGCTGGCCGACATCGATTTTGCCGCCCCCGCCGCCGCCCGGACCCGCATCGCGGCCCAGTTTGCCGGCTGGGCGCCGGCGCTGACAGCCCTGATCACGGAGGCGGACACGCCGCCCGCGCCCCGTCCCGTGCATATGCTGCCCGTGGACCACCGCTGGCAGCGCGTGGCGGGCGTGACCTTGCTGGGCGACGCGGCCCATCTGATGGCGCCGGCCGGCGAAGGCGCGAATCTCGCCATGTTCGATGGCGCCGAGCTGGCGCAGGCACTTGCCGCGCACCCAAGCGACATGGAAGCGGCCCTGCTGGCGTATGAAACGGCGCTGTTTGCGCGCAGCAGCGTGGCGGCGGTGGAGTCCGAGCGCATCCTGCGCCTGTGCTTTGGCGACGACGCGCCGCACAGCCTGGTCCAGTTCTTTGCCGGCATGCAAGACGCCGGCCCGGCGCGCGAAGTGTAAGGGGCGGCGTGAAGCGCAGTGCCAAAGCTCCACGCCAGCGGCCTTTATCGGGGATAATACGTCTTTCCCCTTGCCAGCACCCGCGCCACGATGAAATACCCCGCAGTTCAGCCTTTCAGCGATATCCTGCCCCGCTTGAGCGAGTTCGATGCCATCATCGATGTGCGCAGCCCGTCCGAGTTCGCGGAAGACCATTTGCCGGGCGCCATCAACCTTCCCGTGCTGGACGACGAACAGCGCGTGCGCGTCGGCACCTTGTACAAGCAGACGAGCGCCTTCGAAGCGAAGAAGCTGGGCGCGGCGCTGGTGGCGAAAAATATCGCGCGGCATATCGAAGAGGGTTTGCTCGGTCACCCGCAGCATTGGAAGCCGCTCGTCTACTGCTGGCGCGGCGGCAACCGCAGCGGCGCCATGGCGCACATCCTGGCGCGCATCGGCTGGCCCGTCACGCAGCTCGAGGGCGGCTACAAGGATTACCGGCGCCACGTGAACGCCGAGCTGGCCACCCTGCCCGAGCCCTTCGACTTCATCAACGTGCTGTGCGGTCCCACGGGCAGCGGCAAGAGCCGCTTGCTGCAAGTGCTGGACAGCCAAGGCGCGCAAGTGATCGACCTGGAGCAATTGGCGGCCCACCGCGGTTCCGTGCTGGGCGGCTTGCCCGAGGAAGACCAGCCATCGCAAAAAGCGTTTGAAAGCGCGCTGTGGCAGCAACTGCGCACTTTCGACCCGGCACTGCCCGTCTTCATCGAATCGGAAAGCAAGAAAGTGGGCCGTTTGCGCGTGCCCGATGCGCTGATGGAAAAGATGCGCGCGGCCGCTTGTACGGACGTCCGGCTGGCAACAGACCAGCGCGTGCAATTGCTGATGCAGGACTATGACCATTTCGTCGGCGACCCGGCGCGCCTGAACGTGCAGCTGGCCCTGCTGACGCAGTTGCATGGCAAGGAGAAAATTACCCACTGGCAGCAACTGGCCACGTCTGGACGGATGGCCGAGCTGGTGGAAGAACTGCTGGTACAGCATTACGACCCCGTTTACCGGCAATCGATCGCCCGCAACTTCAGCCGCTATGCCCAGGCGACGCCGCTGGTCTTGCCCGATATTTCAGAACATGCCTTTGAGCAAGCCGCGCGCGCATTATGTGCTATCGTCGGCGAACACCGTACCGCCAGCGCCGCGTGATGCCTGGCTTGCCACCCAATTACTTATTTCAGCAGGATGAAGACCATGTCCGATAGCGCAGCAACATCCGATACACCGATCCGATTGACCGAATTTGCCCATGGCGGCGGCTGCGGCTGCAAAATTGCGCCGGGCGTGCTGGCCGATATTTTAAAGGGCAGCGGCGGCTTTCCCCTGCCGAAGGAATTGCTGGTCGGCATAGAAACCTCGGATGACGCGGCCGTCTACCAGCTCAACGACGAGCAGGCGCTGATCGCCACGACGGACTTCTTCATGCCCATCGTCGACGACCCGTTCGACTTCGGCCGCATCGCCGCCACCAACGCCATTTCCGACGTGTACGCCATGGGCGGCACGCCCATCATGGCCCTGGCCCTGGTCGGCATGCCGATCAACAAGCTGCCGGTGGAAACCATCGGCCTCATATTAAAAGGCGGCGAAACCATCTGCGCCCAGGCCGGCATCCCCATCGCGGGTGGCCATACCATCGACTCCGTCGAGCCGATCTATGGCCTGGTCGTGCTGGGCCTCGTGCACCCGTCGCAGGTGAAACGCAACGCGGGCGCGCGCGCCGGCGACAAGCTGGTATTGGGCAAGCCGATCGGCGTGGGCATCTTGTCGGCCGCGCTGAAGAAAAACGCGCTCGACGCGGATGGCTATGCCTCCTTGATAGCCAACACCACCAAATTGAATACCCCGGGCAAGAAGCTGGCTTTGCTCGATGGCGTGCATGCGCTGACGGACGTGACGGGCTTCGGCTTGCTGGGCCACACCCTGGAACTGGCGCGCGGCGCCAAGTTGCAGGCGCGCATCGCCATGAATGACGTGCCGCTGCTGCCGCAAGTGCAGCAACTGGCGCACAACGGCAACATCACGGGCGCCTCCGGCCGCAACTGGCAAGGCTACGGCGCGCAAGTGGCGCTGGCCGACAGCCTGAGCGCCATCGACAAGGCCATTTTGACGGACCCGCAAACGGCCGGCCCCCTGCTGGTGGCCTGCGCGCCGGAAGCCGTCGAGCAAGTGCTGGCGATTTTCCGCGCAGAAGGTTTTGCCGACGCCGTCGTCATCGGCGAGATGCAGCAAGGCACGACCGGGGTTTCCGTCATCTAATGAACAATTTTTTTTAAAGGCAGTCCCATGAGCACATTCTCAAAATTCCCCGCCATCCTGGCCACCGTTGCCGCTACCCTGGCCATCCACAGCGGCCTGGCGCAGGCGCAGCAAGTGCTGCGCGTGTCCGCCATTCCCGACGAAGCGCCGACGGAACTGCAGCGCAAGTTCAAACCGCTGGGCAACTACCTGGAGAAAAAGCTGGGCATGAAGGTGGAATTTACGCCTGTCACCGATTACGCGGCCTCCGTGGAAGGCTTGATCAATAACAAGCTCGACATGGTCTGGTTCGGCGGTTTTACTTTCGTGCAAGCGAACGTGCGCAGCGGCGGCAAGATCGTGCCTCTGGTGCAGCGCGAGGAAGACACGAAATTCCGCTCGGTGTTCGTGACCACCAGCAAGGACATCAATCAATTGTCGGACCTGAAAGGCAAGAATTTCACCTTCGGTTCGGAATCGTCGACCTCCGGTCACTTGATGCCGCGCTACTACCTGCTGGCCGCCAAGATCAATCCGGACACGGACATGAAGCGCATCGCGTTTTCCGGCGCACATGACGCCACCGTGGCGGCAGTGGCCGGCGGCAAGGTCGATGCGGGTACCTTGAATATCTCCGTGTGGGAAAAACTGGTCGAAGCGAAAAAGGTCGACCCAAGCAAGGTGCGCGTGTTCTACACGACACCAGGCTACTACGACTACAACTGGAGCGTGCGCGCCGACATGAACCCCGTCGTGCGCAAGAAGCTGACGGACGCCTTCCTGGCGCTCGATCCATCGACAGCCGAAGGCAAGGAAATCCTCGAACTGCAGCGCGCCACCAAGTTCATCCCGACCAAGGCCGAGAACTACAAGGATATCGAAGCGGCTGCGCGCGATGCGAAGTTGTTGAAGTAATGTAAGCCGGCACCTAGTACAGTAGGTCGGATTAGCGGCGCAGCCGCGTAATCCGACACAGCCAATGTATCCAACAATGTTGTCGGATTACGGCCTCCGGCCTAATCCGACCTACGTTGCCCTTGCATGGCCTAATCCGACACCGCCTCAAAAAAAACCGAAACATCGCATGACATTCCAACTTCACAAGGTCAGCGTCCACCACGCGGGCGCCGCCGGTAATGCGCTGGCCCTGCGCGAGCTCAACCTGGACGTGGCCCAAGGTGAACAGATCGCCCTGATCGGTCCCTCCGGCGCCGGCAAGACCAGCTTGCTGCACACCTTGGCCTGCGCGCTGCGCCCGGAATCGGGCACATTGAACATCCTGGGCACTTCACCGTGGCAGATGGGCAACGCCGAACGCCACCGCTTGCGCGCGCGCTTATTCCTGGCACCGCAAACGCCGCCGCTGCCGCCGCGCCAGCGCGTCGTCAACGCCGTGCTGGCGGGCCGCTTGCCGCAATGGAGCTTGTGGACAGCGATGCGTTCCCTGCTGGCGCCCGTCGACCCGCGCGCCGCGTGGGAAGCTTTAGGTAAATTCAACTTGCAGGACAAACTGTATGCAAGAGTCGACCGCCTGTCGGGCGGCGAACGCCAGCGCTGCGGCATGGCCCGCGCACTCGTGTCGGATGCGCAAGTGTTCCTCGTCGACGAACCCTTGTCCGCGCTCGACCCCACACTGGCCTTGCAGACGATCCAAGTGCTGCAGGCCGAAGCGGCGGAACGCAACGCCACCCTGATCTGCAGCCTGCACCAGGTGGAAATCGCCCGCACCTGCTTTACGCGCATCGTCGCCCTGCGCGATGGCCAGATCGTGTTCGATGCGCCCAGCAACGAGGTTAGCGACGCCATGATCGCCGAGCTTTACCGCAACAAGGCCGATCCCACACCGCAATTTGAGGCCGTGGAAACAAATCTGGACGCCGCGAGGCCCCTTTGCTGAACAGCGCCGACGCCGCCATGCCGCGCGACCCTGCCTGGCGCGGCCGCCTGACCATCACGGCCGTGGCGCTGCTCGTGCTGTGGCCGATGCTGGTGCAGGCCGAATTCAAGCCGTGGATTTTATGGGATGCGCAAAGCCTGGCGGCCACCTGGCAATTCATCGCCAGCTTCGTGCCGCCCGCCCACTCGCTGGAATTTTTGCAACTGGTGGCTGTGTCCAGCTGGGAAACCATCGCCATGGCCACGGCCGGCATGGCGCTGGCCATGCTGGGCGCCATCCCATTGACCCTGCTGGTGACGGAGCGCCTGTCGATTTCGCGCATCGGCAGCGGCAAAGTGTCGCCGCTGGCCGCCGCCTTGCGCCACGCAGTCCGTGCGCTGCTGGTGCTGCTGCGCAGCGTGCCGGAACTGGTCTGGGCTTTATTATTAGTGCGCATCGTGGGACTGGGACCGACGGCCGGCGTGATCGCCATTGCCCTCACCTATTGCGGCATGCTGGGCAAGGTGTATGCGGAAATCCTTGAATCGTCGGATGCGTCCGCCTGCAACGCCCTGCTCCACAATGGCAGCGGCAGATTACAAGCCTTGCTGTACGGCGCCTTGCCCGAATCGGCCGCCGAGCTGGTGTCGTACACGATTTACCGCTGGGAATGCGCGATCCGCGGCTCCGTCGTCATGGGCTTTGTCGGCGCGGGCGGCCTGGGCCAGCGCATGGATGAATCGATGAAAATGATGGCGGGCAATGAGCTGGCCACCATGCTGATGGTCTTCGTGCTGCTGGTGGCGGGCGCCGACGCCGTGTCCGCCATGCTGCGACGGAGGCTGGCATGAAGCATCCGAATTTCGGCGCGATGCCCGCGCCTGCGCCCGTGCGCTGGTCGACCTGGGCCTTGCTGGCCGGTTTGCTGCTGCTGGTCATCGCCAGCTTCGCCACCCTGCCCCTGAAATGGGGCGAGTTCTTCAGCGCCGACGCCGTGCGCACGAGCGCCGACTTCCTGCACGGTTTCGCTCCGCCCGAGCTGGCCAGCCCCTTCCTGATGAAAGTTGGCGTCGCCACGTTCGAGACCCTGGCCATGTCGGCCATCGGCACGGTCATCGCGGCCGTACTCGGCGCACTGCTGGCCCTGCCCGCCAGCGGCCGCTTTGGTTCCTTGGCGCGCAACGCCACGCGCGCGGTGCTCAACGTGCTGCGTTCGGTCCCGGAACTGGTGTGGGCTTCGATTTTGCTGATCGCCGCCGGCCTGGGCCCGTTCGCGGGCACCCTGGCGCTGGCGCTGCACACGGTAGGCGTGCTGGGCCGTCTGTTTGCCGATGCCTTCGAAAACTGCCCACCCTTGCCGGCCACCACCTTGCGCATCAATGGCGCGCGGCCCGCCGTGGCCTTTTTGTACGCGACCTTGCCGCAATGCAGTCCGCAGATGATGTCCTACACTTTGTACCGCTGGGAAAACAATATCCGCGCCGCCGCCATCCTCGGCGTCGTCGGTGCGGGCGGCCTGGGGCAGATGCTGAAATACCATCTGTCGCTGTTCCAGATGCAGAACGCCGCTACCGTCATCGTCGCCATGCTGCTGATGGTGGCGGCCGTCGATGGCCTCAGCTACCTGCTGCGCCGCGCCATGACCCGTTAACTTTCACTTTTCACAAGGACAAGCCATGTCAGGCTGGTGGACCATTATCTCGACAGAAACGCCGGAGCAAATGGCCGATATGACGAAAGTCAACAAGGAAGCATTTCTCGCCACGTGGGAAGCGGGCCTGTTCGGTGCGGACTGGATCGCGCAACTATGCCAGCAAGGCAAGGCGACCCAGCTGGCCTTCAACGGCTTTCCCAACCGCTACACGGCACTGGCGAACGTCGTCGTGCCGCTGCTGCAGGCGGGCATCGCCGAAGCGCAGGATGGCGAATTTCCGCAAGGCCAGTTGACGGGCTGGCCCGGCTGCATTACCGTGCACCAGAACCGTATTGCCGCATGTGAACCCGGTCAACTGCTGACCATCGAAGTGTGGGACCAGTCCTGAGTGGCATCCGATAAATATGAACGGGAAGCCCGCACGGCAGCGATGCTGTTAATATCGCCAATGACCGCTATGACTGAGCTTGTCGCCTGAGGAATCCTGAAGATTTGAACAATATTCTCATCCGCCCCACCACCGCCAGCGACTGGCCCGCCCTGAAAGCCGCGCGCCTGGCCGCCCTGCTCGACGCCCCCACGGCCTTTGGCGCCAGCCATGCCAGCGCGGCCGGTTTTTCCGATGCCGACTGGCAGCAGCGTGCCGTCAGCACGCCGCAGCGCACCTTTTTCCTCGCCTTTGATGGCGACAAACCCATTGGCCTCGCCGCGCAAGTGGTGGCCGGCAATGGCGAGTGCCATCTGATCGCCATGTGGGTGCATCGCGAATATCGGGGCCTGGCCGTGGCGCAGGGCCTGGTCGACGCCGTGAAACAATGCGCCGTGAACAATGGCCATGCGCGCCTGGTGCTCGACGTGGCGCCGGAAAATGCGCGCGCGGCCGCGTTTTATCAGAAACAGGGCTTTGTCTTTTTGCCGGAATGGGAAGCGCTGGAAAGCCATCCGCATATCCAGGTGCAGAAAATGGAATGGCGGGAGCCTGCCTAGACATTAACAATGGAAAGAGGAAACGCGATGCGACGATCTATTGCAACACTCCTGCTATTCATCACCGCCTTTGCCGGCAAGGCAAACGCTGACAATATTCCACAGATCGTTCTTGAATATGCGCATGCGTTTGCGCAATCAGAGGCGGCGGACAAGCAAGCATCCACGCCGCCAGCCGAATATGCGCAGTGGTTCTTTCAAGGCTTGACTCATCCATACGGTGGAATTCTCACGCAATCAGACGTCATGCGTGATGCCTACACGAATGGTCAACGCTATTGGCGCGACCATCCATCCGAACACGCCAATATCATGGCAGGCTATGGCTACCGTACCATCGAACGCGATGGCGTCTGGTCGCGAGGCTTTGAAAAGAGCATGTTCCAGCCGGCCCAGCTTGACCCGGGTGACGCCGGCCCATGGTGGCTAAATTCCTTCGGCAGTGTTGCATGGCGGGACGTTGGCCTGGTGGCGCCCAATTCAGCCTATGAGCAGCCGCTTGTGCATATTGTCGCTTATCTCAGTCCCAAAGGTCATTATGGCCATCTGGGCGCCTATGAGCACGAGGCATTGGTGATTTCGGGCGCCGCCATTAAAGCCGCGGATCATTGATGGTGAATCCGGAAAACGGCAATTTCAAGCACTCCATTCATCCCGATTGACATCCTGTCTTAAAAACCACTTGGCGCCCGTGTTTTTTTCTACACTCTGCCAAGCTGGGATTACGATTACTTGGGAGTCAAATGAACAGGATGAATATGCGTGCAATAGCTGGTCTTCTGCTGTGTTTATGCGGCGCCGCGGTCCAGGCCCAGGCGGACACGGCGCAAGCCGTGGAGCCAGCCGGCCAGGAGGCGGCGGCGTCCGTCAATGTCAAAGGCATCCGGGATCCGGACTGGAAGCCCTACAGTGCCATGCTCAAGGGCGTCAAACGCTTCGAGGAAAAACATGGTCTGGCGCCTGGCGCGCAGCTGCGCTTCATCCTGGAGCCGCGCCGTGCCGATGTCGACATGCACGCCATCGCCCTTCGGCTGGAAAGCGACGAGGCGGGGATGGCGATCCCGCTGAACGAGCGCAATATCTTCGTTTTACCCGTCGAGCAGGGTCCGCTGTATGAAAAGGCCGAGCTGAGCGTGAACCGCAAGGCTGGCTCGGTCCGGTGGATACCCTACGTCAGGAGTGCGGCCACCAGCGACACCATCCGCCGCCTGGGCGACCTGCGGCTGGCCTGCGAAGTGCATTGGGCCATCGACAAGGACACCTTGCCATTTGCCATGCGCACGGCGATGGGCGCACTGGGCGGCCCGTGCAACTTCGTGTCGCAAAAGGGAACCTACAGCTTTTCCGAACCACGGCGCATCACGGCCGCGACAATCAGCTACAACGGCAAAAGCGCGCCCGTGCCCTTCAGTGGCTCATCGTTTACGCCGCCGCTGCGCGAGCAGGACTGGAGCGACGACAGCGTACTTGAGCTGACGTTCGACGACACCCAAACTGCGCAGTGACTATTTCACCCGCTGCTTTTCCAGCTTGCGCGCCAGGGTGCGCCGGTGCATGCCAAGGCGGCGGGCCGTTTCCGAAATATTAAAATCCGTCTCGGCCAGCATTTCGTGGATGCGTTCCCATTCCAGGGTCTTGATGTTGGTGGCGCGGTTGGTCAGTTCGATGTCGGCGTTGCCGGCCACGTGGCCGAAGGCCGCTTCGATGTCGTCCGTGTTCGACGGTTTCGCCAGATACTGGCAGGCGCCCAGCTTGATCGCTTCGACGGCCGTGCCAATGCTGGCGTAGCCGGTCAGCACGACGATCAGCATGTCCGGGTCGTGCTGGTGCAGCATTTGCACGCAGGCCAGACCCGAGGTATTGCCGTTGAGTTTCAAATCGACGACGGCGTAGTCGGGGCAATGCTGCTCCAGCAAGGCGCTCGCTTCGTCGAAATTGGTGGCCAGGATGACCTGGTAGCCGCGCCGCTCGAACGAGCGGCCTAGGGTGCGGGCAAACGCGGCGTCGTCTTCGATGATCAGTAACAGACGGTCATCCTGCATGGTGGTCGCTTTCTCTTTCCAGTTTGATGGCCGCCAGCGGCAAGGCCAGGTGCACCACCGCCCCGCCCTGCACCCTGTTGCGCGCCGTCACCGTGCCGCCCAGGGTACGCGCGACATTGACCACCAGGAACAGTCCGAGACCGCCACCGGGCTTGCCCTTGCTGCTTTGATACGGTTTGCCCAGGTGCGTCAGCATCGACGGTTCGAAGCCGGGACCCGCATCGGTAATGACCAGGTGCAAGGCGTCCGCTTCGCGCGTGGCTTCGAAACGCAGCCACTCGGGCGACGCTTCCAGCGCATTGTCGAGCACATTGCAAATGGTTTGTTTCAGGGTCGAATCGAAGACGACGGGCACGTCGTGCTCGATGCGGTTATCGTACTCGAAACCCTGGATCGGGCGGCTGGTGCGCCACTCGTCGACCAGGTCGTTGAGGAAGGTATTGATCGTCGTTTTCACGGAAGATTCCCCGCGCGCCTCGCCCGCCGACAACAGAATGCCGCTGACGATGCTCTTGCAGCGCTGCAACTGCGCCTGCATTTCCGTGATTTCTTCCAGCAATTCGCTGTTCTTGCTCAGTTCCGGCATGCGGCGCCAGTCGCCGAGGATGACGGAGAGGGTTGCCAGCGGCGTGCCCAGCTCGTGCGCTGCGCCCGAGGCCAGCAAGCCCATGCGAATGATGTGCTCTTCCTCCGCCGCGCGCTGGCGCAAGTCCGCCACCTTGGCGTCGCCGGCGCGCTGGTTGCGGTTGATGCGCGTGATGAACACCACCAGCAAGGCGGCGTTCAAAATGAAGCAGATCAGCAAGCCCTGCACGTAGAGGCTGGAAAAGCCCCGCTCCGGGTCGATCGGCAGGATCAAGGGGCCGGGCAGCAAGGCCAGGCCGGCCAGGCACAGGCTGGTGATGGCCACCATGATCCAGGTCGACCACACTTCCAGCAGGACGGCGCTGAGGATGACTTGCAGCAGGTACAGGAAGGCAAACGGGTTGCTGATGCCGCCGCTCAGGTAGAGCTGGGCCGTCAGCACGGTGACGTCGACCAGCAGAGCGAGGAACAGGGCCGTGTTGGAAACGGGCTGGCGTTCATGCCAGCGCAGCAGGCTGGCAAGATTAAAAGCGATGAGGCAGGACAGCACTTCGAGCATGTAGGGCACGGGCAAGGCGATGCCCAGTCCCACGCCCACGCCGAAGATCGTGCTGATCTGGCCGATCACGGCCAGCCAGCGCAGCTGGATCAGCAACTTCATGTTCTGGTGGCCGGCCGGATGTTCCATCTCGGCCGCCACCGCACCGCGCTCTAAGACTTCGCGGTTGGGCAGGATCTCAATCCTGCCCGGCATGGTCACTCTCTTGAAGACCGGCACTACGGCGCGCGCGGCGGCGCTTGTCTTCGCGCACGAGCCACCACGTGATGCCGGCCACCATCAGGGCCAGCGCAAACCACGTCAAGGCGTACACGAGGTGGTTGTTGTGGAAGGAAACCACGGTCAGGCCGCCGACGGGTGCATCAACGGCCGTTTCCGATTTGGCCTTCGCATCGACAAAATACGGCGCCACGTTGCTCAGCATGTGCGAGGCGCCGATGGCGGCCACGTCGCGCGAATACCAGTGCTGCGTGGCAGGACTGTTTTCGCGCAGGAAACCGCCGCCCGTCTCGCTGACGCGCAGCAAGCCGTCGACGTGGACGATACCGGCCGGCGTGCTGGCGGCGATGCCTTCCCGTTTCGGCACGAAGCCGCGGTTGACCAGCACGGTGCTGCCATCGGCCAGACGCAAGGGCGTCATCAGCCAGTAACCGCTGCCCAGTGCCGTCGTTGCTTGCACCAGGGTATTGAAAATGGGGAGATAGGTACCGGAGAGTCGCACATGGCGGTATTCATCCGTTTGCTGCGTGATGCTGGCCCAGGCTGCGGGTCCAGGTGCGTCCGTTGCGGGCGCATGTACGCGTTGTTCGACGCGCTCGATCAGGTCAAGCTTCCAGAACAGACGCTTGACTTGCCAGGTGCCCAGGGCACAGAAACCGGCAAACAAGATCCCCGCCAGCAAGGCCAATGCAATTTTTGAATAATGCACGACCATGCCGCGTGGGCCTGGCGCGGCATCTTGCGATGCGGCGCCAGGGGCGCGCCCGGTGTTGCTTGGGCGCGTATTACTCATCATGGAGCCGTTTTCGTATGCATGTACTCAGGCATCAGATCCGGCATCATGTTGTGGTTCATGTGGTACATGACCCACAGGGAACCGGCCATGGCGATGCCCACGATCATGATCGTGAAGATCAGCGCCATCATGTTCCAGCCGCCTTCGGACTTGGTGTTCATGTGCAGGAAGTACACCATGTGCACCACGACTTGAACAGCCGCGAACGCCAGCAGGACCAGGCCCATGGTGCCCGAGTTGGTGATGGCTTTCGTCATCACCAGCCAGAACGGGATGGCCGTCAGGATCACCGACAGGATGAAACCGATCGTGTAGCTTTTCAGGCTGCCATGATCGTGGTTGTCATGGTGGTGGCTATCGCCGTGTGTGTGGTGGTCGCTCATGGCAGCACTCCCATCAGGTAGACAAAGGTGAAGACGCCAATCCAGATGACGTCCAGGAAGTGCCAGAACAGCGACAGGCACATCATGCGACGGCCGTTTTCCGGAGTCAGGCCATGCTTGTTCAACTGGAACATCAAGGTCACGAGCCAGATCACGCCAAACGTCACGTGCAAGCCGTGGGTGCCGACCAGTGCGAAGAACGACGACAGGAACGCGCTGCGCTGCGGACCGGCGCCTTCGTGGATCAGATGAATGAATTCATACATTTCCAGCGACAGGAAGGCCAGGCCGAACAGGCCCGTGATGCCCAGCCAGACCAGGGTGCTGCGCAATTGCTTGCGCTGCATGGCCAGCATGGCGAAGCCGTAGGTGATCGACGACAGCAGCAGCATGGCCGTGTTGACGGCCACCAGCGGCAGGTCGAACAGCGCGGCGCCCGTCGGGCCGTCCGCATAGCTGCGGCCGACCACGGCGTACGTGGCGAACAGACAGGCGAAGATCAGGCAATCGCTCATCAGGTAGAGCCAGAAACCCAGCAGGCTGCCGTTTTCCGGGTGGTGCTCGCGCACAAAGTAGCTGCGCGTGCTTGGTGCGGCGCCAGCGGCGCCGGTGTTATGGGCGATGGTATCAGACATGGCTGCTCAGCAATTTAGTATAAGCGTCTTCGGTACGGACCACTTCTTCCGCAGGAATGTAGTAATCGCGCTTGTAGTTAAAGGTATGGACGATGATGGTGACCATCATGATCACGAAGCCAATGCTGGCGACGAGCCACATTTGCCAGATCAGGCCAAAACCGACCAGTGCGCTCAGCGCGGCGATCACGAAACCAGCCCAGGTGTTCTTCGGCATGTGGATCTTCGTGAAACCGGATGTCGGACGCTGGTAACCGTGTTTCTTCATGTCAGTCCATGCATCGAGTTCGTGCACTTGTGGCGTGAAGGCGAAATTATAGTCTGGCGGTGGCGACGACGTCGACCATTCCAGCGTACGGCCACCCCATGGGTCACCGGTCACGTCGCGCAGGGCGTGACGGTTGCGGTAGCTGACGAAGAACTGGATCAGCATGGAAGCGATACCCAGTGCGATCGAGACGGCGCCAAACCAGGCGATGATGGTCCAGATTTGCAACGATGGATCTTCAAAGTGGTTGACACGACGGGTCACGCCCATCAGACCCAGCACGTACAGCGGCATGAAGGCCAGGTAGAAGCCGACGAACCAGAACCAGAACGAGCACTTGCCCCAGAACACGTCGAGCTTGTAACCGAAGGCTTTCGGGTACCAGTAGTTGATTGCAGCAAATACACCGAAGACCACGCCGCCGATAATCACGTTATGGAAGTGGGCGATCAGGAACAGGCTGTTGTGCAGCACGAAGTCCGCTGGTGGTACGGCCAGCAACACGCCGGTCATGCCGCCGATGGTGAAGGTGACCATGAAGCCGATCGTCCACAGCATAGGCAGTTCAAAGCGGATACGGCCGCGGTACATGGTAAACAACCAGTTGAAGATCTTCGCGCCCGTCGGGATCGAAATGATCATCGTCGTGATGCCGAAGAAGGAGTTGACGCTGGCGCCCGAACCCATGGTGAAGAAGTGATGCAGCCATACCAGGTACGACAGGATCATGATGACGCAGGTGGCGTACACCATCGAGGCGTAGCCGAACAGGCGCTTGCTGCTGAACGTGGCGACGACTTCCGAGAACACGCCGAACAGCGGCAGGATCAGGATGTAGACTTCCGGGTGACCCCAGATCCAGATCAGGTTGACGTACATCATGGCGTTGCCGCCCAGTTCCGTCGTGAAGAAGTTAAAGCCTGCAACGCGGTCCAGCGACAGCATGGCCAGCACGGCCGTCAGTACCGGGAAAGCGGCGACGATCAGGATGTTGGTGCACAGTGCGGTCCAGGTGAAGACGGGCATTTTCATCCAGGTCATGCCTGGCGCGCGCATCTTGACGATGGTGGCGATCAGGTTGACACCGGACAAGAGCGTCCCGACCCCGGCAATCTGCAAGGACCAGATGTAATAGTCTACCCCCACGTCCGGACTGCCGACGATGCCCGACAGCGGTGGATATGCCAGCCAGCCCGTGCGGGCGAATTCGCCAACGAACAGCGAAGCCATGACCAGGGCGGCGCCCATGGTGGTCATCCAGAAGCTGAAGTTGTTCAGGAAAGGGAAAGCCACGTCGCGCGCGCCGATTTGCAGCGGCACCACGTAGTTCATCAGACCCGTCACGAAAGGCATCGCGACGAAGAAGATCATGATCACGCCGTGGGCGGTGAAGATCTGGTCGTAGTGATGCGGTGGCAGGAAGCCGGCATTGTCGCCAAAGGCAACAGCCTGCTGGGTACGCATCATGAGCGCGTCGGCAAAGCCGCGCAGCAGCATGACGAGGCCCAGGATCATGTACATGATACCGATTTTTTTATGGTCGATACTGGTGATCCAGTCGCGCCACAGGGTACCCCAGACGCGGAAATACGTCAGTGCCGCAACGAGTGCGATACCGCCCAGGGCAACCATCGCAAAGGTCACCAGCAGGATAGGTTCGTGAAATGGAATTGCATCCCAAGTCAGACGGCCGAATATAAGCTTCGTCAGATCAATATGGTCTAGCATTGTTACTCTCAGAGAAAAAAGGGAGGCGCCAGGCAAGCGGCGCCAGTATCTGCAGCGCAATGCGCTGCGGGATTCATGCAGTCGTTACTTGGCTTGAACGCCCTTTTCAACTACTGCATCGCTAGCGACTACTGCCGTTACGGCCGCTACCGGGCTATTTGCCATCGTCAATTTGTATGGCTCGACCGGCGTCACGCACAGGGCGTCGGAAACGATGGTGCGGTTCAGAATTGCCTTGTACAGATCGCTAGGTACGGCGCTGTAGCGGCGAACCGGATCGCGTTCGCTAGGCTGGGCCAGCGACAGGTAGTCGTCGCGGTTCAGCGCGCCGCCACCGGCACGTGCCGATGCCACCCATTTGTCGAAGTCCGCATCATTCACGCCATGGAACTTGAAGCGCATGCCCGAGAAACCGGCACCGCTGTAGTTGGCGGAGAAGCCTTTATAGACACCAGGCTTGTTGATGACGGCATTCAACTGCGTTTCCATGCCCGGCATGGCGTAGATCTGACCTGCCAGTGCGGGGATGAAGAACGAGTTCATGACGGACGAGGCGGTGATCTTGAAGCGGATCGGACGATCGACGGGCGCGTACAGTTCATTCACGGAAGCGATGCCTTGCTCCGGGTAGATGAACAGCCATTTCCAGTCCAGGGCCACGACTTCGACGATCATCGGCTTGTGGCTGGCAGGAATAGGACGGTTGGCGTCGATACGGCTCAATGGGCGGTATGGATCGAGGGTGTGGGTGCTGATCCAGGTCAGCAGGCCCAGCACGATAATGATCAACAGGGGCGCGCCCCAGATGATCAGCTCGAGGCGAGTCGAGTGGTCCCAGTCCGGCTCGTATTTGGCCGCGGTGTTGTTTTTTCTATAGCGCCATGCGAAAAGCAGGGTCAGGGCGATTACCGGAACGATAATCAACAGCATCAGCAATGTCGAGATGACAATCAGATTGCCTTGCTGAACTGCGATGTCACCAGACGCATTCAGTACCACCGTATTGCAACCAGCCAACAATGCGAGAGGTAAAAGAAGCAGTCCGCGACGAACTTTTAATGAAAACATACAGGAAAGTCCAGTACAGGGGATGAAGATATGGTACTGTATTCTCACTGGAGCGCGTTGGCAATTGGACGTTTTGTCCACCCCCTTGCTCGGATTTTCACTCGGTGGTTGCGGAGTTTTCCTACAGCTATCTATTGAATAGTCCTACTCCGGGCGTGAGACACCCGGGGTATGTTACGCGTTGGCCGAACTCGAAACTATATTGGAGACGATCATCATGTCCAGCACGCGCATACACAGCGGGGATGTACCCGCCGACTTTTCCCCCCACTCCCTGCGCGACGCACGCGGGGCCGGCACGGTCGAATCGCATATCGACCCCGGTGAGATCGCCGTCGGCGTGATCATCGGCCGCGCTTCCGAATACTTTGACTTCTTTGTCTACGCCATCGCCTCGGTGCTGGTGTTTCCACGCGTCTTCTTCCCGTTTGAAGAACGCCTGGAAGGTACCTTATATGCATTCCTGATCTTTTCGTTCGCCTTCATCGCCCGTCCGTTCGGCACCGTGATCTTCATGGAGATCCAGCGCCGCATGGGACGCAGTGCCAAGCTGACGTTCGCCCTCTTCCTGCTGGGCGTGTCGACGGCCGGCATCGCCTTCCTGCCGACGTATTCGCACCTGGGCTTTGCCGCCATCATCTGGCTGTCCGTGCTGCGCATCGGCCAGGGCGTGGCCCTGGGCGGCTCGTGGGATGGCTTGCCGTCGCTGCTGGCCCTGAACGCGCCGGAAAACAAGCGCGGCTGGTACGCCATGCTGGGCCAGCTGGGCGCACCGGTCGGTTTCCTGATCGCCGCCGGCCTGTTCTGGTTCATGCTGACCACCCTGACGGATGAGGACTTCCTCGACTGGGGCTGGCGCTATCCTTTCTATGTGGCCTTCGCCATCAACGTGGTAGCCCTGTTTGCCCGCCTGCGCCTGGTGTCGACGAATGAATATGCGCGCCTGCTCGACGAACGCGAACTGCAGCCCGTGAGCGTGTTTGAAATGAGCCGCGGCCAGGGCCGCAACGTGCTGATCGGCGCCCTCGCCGCACTGGCCAGCTACGCCCTGTTCCACCTCGTCACCGTGTTCCCGCTGTCGTGGATTTCCGTCTACCAGACCCGTTCCGCATCCGACTTCCTGCAAGTGCAGATGCTGGGCGCCGTGCTGGCCGCCATCGGCGTCGTGATTTCCGGCGTGCTGGCCGATAAAGTGGGCCGCCGCACCACCCTGGGCGTACTGGCCGTGCTGATCGCCATCTTCAGCGCCTTCGTGCCAACCCTGATGGGTGGCGGCAACTTTGGCCAGGACGTCTTCATCCTCGTCGGCTTCAGCCTGCTGGGCCTGTCCTACGGCCAGGCAGCCGGCGCCGTGACGGCCAACTTCCCTGCCCGCTTCCGCTACACGGGTGCGGCGTTGACGTCCGACCTGGCCTGGCTGGTCGGTGCCGGCTTCGCCCCGCTCGTGGCGTTGGGCCTGTCGGCCAACTTCGGCCTCGCCTACGTCAGTTTCTACCTGCTGTCAGGCGCCGTCGCCTCACTGGCCGCCCTGAGCCTGAACCGGGCGCTGGAAATTCGCGACTGACATATATACAGAGGCAATCCGGGTGGCGGCGCGCCGTCACCCGGAACACCCCACGAAACGCCGGCACCGTCCGGCGTTTTTTCGTAGGTCAGCTTAGCCCGCAGGGCGTAAGCCGACAGGCGCGCCACGAAGATTGTCAGATTACGCTGCGCTAATCTGACCTACGCAACTAAAACCCGGCCCGGCGCGCAGTTTGAAAAAACGCCGGCATCGTCCCGCGTTTTTTCGTAGGTCGGCTTAGCCCGCAGGGCGTAAGCCGACAAGCACGCCAC
Source organism: Janthinobacterium sp. BJB401 (assembly GCF_013372745.1). Classification (NCBI taxonomy): domain Bacteria; kingdom Pseudomonadati; phylum Pseudomonadota; class Betaproteobacteria; order Burkholderiales; family Oxalobacteraceae; genus Janthinobacterium; species Janthinobacterium sp. BJB401. The sequence goes on from NZ_JABXFH010000017.1 coordinate 66,943, forward strand.
GAAGATGGTCAGATTACGCTGCACTAATCTGACCTACGCAGCTAAACCCGATCCGGCTCACTGTATCGCCAGCTGCCGGCCGCCCGTGCCCTCCTTCTTCGGCAAGTCCAGCAGCAACACGCCATTTTCATAGCGGGCCTGCGCGCCGGCCTCGTCCACTTCTTGCGGCAGCACGAAGCTGCGGTATTGCTGGCCGTACTCGCGCTCGCTGCGCACGCTCTTGCCGCCGCTATCGCGGGTCACCCTTTCATCCTTGAGTTCAGCGCTGATGGAGACGCGGTTGCCGTCGATGGACACCTTGATATCGTCCTTGTTGACGCCTGGAATGTCCGCCTGCACCTGATAAGCTTGCTCAGTTTCGGAAATGTCGACGCGCATGCGTGACGAACCGCCATCGCGCAGGCGCAGGGCTGGCGCGAAAAAGTCGTGCATGAATTCTTCCATATCGCTGAACGGGTCGAAACGTGCCAGCGGGTTTTGCGGATCGCGACGGATCAAATGATTAGCCATGATGTCCTCCTGCATGGTCTGGTTTGCACACAGTGGCCAGCCGCATGGGCGCCACCACCTCCTGCATCTTAAGATGTCAACAACCAATCTCTTTGATCCGCCTCAATCGTGGCCAGCTTGATTTTCAAGCTACTTTCATCTGTGCGCTGGCGCGCTTTGCACTACCTTGCGCCTGCGGAAAATGCCCCAAGGCTGTTATGCTAACGCACGCTATGCTTGACCACCAGAAATCTTGCATTTCAATTAAAATTGATTTTTTCGCGACAGCCTTCCACGGACATAATGAATACCAAGACCCCGATCGACTCCTTCAGCTTTCGCCGCATCCTCGCCCGCAATGTGACCTTGCCGCTGGTCATCGGGGTCATCACGGCCCTCGTGTTTGTCGGCCTGATCGCCTACCTGCTCTCGGCCCTGCGCTCGGTCGAGCATTCCGAACGCGTGATCGGCAATGCGAATGAAGTCATGAAGCTGTCGGTCGACCTGGAAACGGGCATGCGCGGCTATTTGCTGACGGGCGACGAAACGTTCCTGGCCCCGTATAAATCGGGCAAGGCAAAGATCGCCGTCGAAATGACCACCCTGCTGGATCTGGTGTCCGACAGCCCCATCCAGGTGGACCGCTTGCGCCGCATCCGCGCGCTGCAAGGCCAGTGGCTCGATTACGCGGAAGCCGTGATCGCCCAGCGCCGCAACAACCAGGAATTCCTCGCGCGCGTGCGCCAGGGCGAAGGCAAGCTCGAATTTGACGAAATCCGCCGCGAATTCCTCACCTTCCTGTCCATGGAGCAGCGCTTGCGCCAGGAGCGGGCCGATACGGCCGAAAGCCGCACCATGCTGGCCGTCGTCGTGTTCCTCATCCTCAGTCTGGGATTGTCGGGCCTGCTGGCCTACCTGGGACGGCGCGAACTGCTGCGCCTGTCCGACATCTACAACGATGCGCTCGAGCAGCGCGGCAAGGATAACGACGTGTTGCAGGAGCAAGCCTGGCTGCGCACGGGGCAGACGGAGCTGGCGGCCCACACGAGCGGCCAGCTGGGCTTGCCTCAACTGGGACGGCACGTGCTCGATTTCCTCGCTCACCGCCTCGACGTGGCCATCGCCACCCTGTACGTCGTCGACGAGGATGGCAGCCTGCGCCGCACGGCCGTGTACGGCTTCAACGATCAGGGTGTGAAGGACAAGCAAGTCTTCAAGCTGGGCGAAGGCCTGGTGGGCGAGACGGCGCGCGAAAAGCGCCTCAAGCATGTGCAGCAAGTGCCCGACAATTACCTGACCGTGACGTCAAGCCTGGGCCGCGGCACGCCGCTGGAACTGGTCTTGACGCCGGTCAACAACGAAGGCGTCGTCAACGGCGTCATCGAGCTGGGCTTTACGCATCCCGTCAGCGCCCGCGCCAAGGAATGGCTGAACCTGATTGCCGCGAATGTCGGCACCTCGCTGGAAGCGGCCCTGTACCGCCAGCGCCTGCAAAACGTGCTGGAAGAAACCCAGCAATTGAATGAAGAGCTGGAAGTGCAGCAGGAAGAACTGCGCACGGCCAATGAAGAGCTGGGCGAGCAGTCGCGCGTGCTGGAACAGTCGCAGGCGCACCTGGAAGAGCAAAAGGCGGCGCTGGAGCAGTCGAACGAGCAACTGGCCGTGCAGGCGCTGTCGCTGGACCAGAAAAACATGGCCATCGGCGAGGCGCACGCCCAGCTGGAAGCGCGCGCGGAAGAACTGCAGCGGGCCAGCCGCTACAAATCCGAATTCCTGGCGAACATGTCGCATGAGCTGCGCACACCGCTGAACAGCTCGCTGATCCTGTCCAAGCTGCTGTCGGACAACACCAGCGGCAACCTGACGCCGGAACAAGTGACGTTTGCGCAAACCATTTATTCAGCCGGCAACGATTTACTCACCCTCATCAACGATATCCTCGACATTTCCAAGGTCGAGGCAGGCAAGCTGGAATTGACCCCGGAAGCCGTGCCCTTCAACGAGCTGCTCAGCAGCATGAAGATGCTGTTCGGCGCCCAGGCGCAGCAAAAGAAACTGGTGTTTGACGTCAAGGTGGCGCCGGACGTCCCGCCGTCCTTCGTCAGCGACCGCCAGCGCCTCGAGCAAATCCTGAAAAACCTGCTGTCGAATGCCATCAAGTTCACGGATGCGGGCACGGTGTCCCTGCACGTGAGCACGGATGCGGCCGGCCAGGTGCGCTTCCAGGTGCAGGATACCGGCATCGGCATCGCAGGCGACCAGCAGCACAAGATTTTCGACGCCTTCCACCAGGCCGACGGCACCACCAGCCGCCGCTATGGCGGCACGGGCCTGGGCCTGTCGATTTCGCGCGACCTGGCCGCCTTGCTGGGTGGCAGCATCGAACTGGCCAGCAGCCCGGGCCAGGGCAGCACGTTTACCCTGGTGCTGCCGGCCGTCATGCCGGAACGCGCGGTGGAAGCGGCGTCGACGCCGACGCCCACCGCCGCGCCGCAAGCGCCCGCCGCGGCCGCCGCACCCAAGGCGGCGCCTGCCGCCAAGCCCGTGCCGCTGCCCACCTTCGAGGATGACCGCAATAGCGTGCCGGCCGCCAAAACGGGCCAGCGTTCCGTGCTGGTGATCGAGGATGAACCGTCGTTTGCCGGCATCCTGTTCGACCTCGCGCATGAAATGCAATACCGCTGCCTGGTGGCGCACGGCGCCGATGAAGGCTTGCGCCTGGCCGAGGAATTCCTGCCCGACGCCATCTTGCTCGACATGGGCTTGCCGGACCGTCCAGGCTTGCTGGTCTTGCAGCAATTGAAGGAAAACCCGCTGACGCGCCACATTCCCGTGCACATCGTGTCCGGCAACGACCAGATCCAGGAAGCCATGCAACTGGGCGCCATCGGCTACGCCACCAAGCCGCGCACGCGCGAGCAGCTGAAGGAAGTGTTCCGCAAGCTCGAATCGAAGTTTACGCAAAAAATGAAGCGCATCCTGCTGGTCGAGGACGACGAACGCCAGCGCGAAAGCGTGGTCCACCTGATCAGCGACGACGACGTGGAAATCACGGCAGTGGCGCTGGGCGAGCAAGCGCTGGAATTGCTGAAAACACAGATTTTCGACTGCATGATCATCGACTTGAAGCTGCCCGATATCCAGGGCAACGAATTACTCGAACGCATGGAACATGAAGAGCTGTGCTCGTTCCCGCCCGTCATCGTCTACACGGGCCGCAACCTGAGCCGCGAGGAAGAAGCGGACCTGATGAAATACTCGCGCTCGATCATCATCAAGGGCGCCCGTTCGCCCGAGCGCCTGCTCGACGAAGTCACCCTCTTCCTGCACAAGGTGGAGTCCGAACTGTCGAGCGAGCGCCAGGGCATGCTGCAGCAGGTACGCAGCCGCGAACGCGTGTTTGAAGGGCGCAAGATTTTGCTGGTGGACGACGATGTGCGCAATATCTTCGCCCTGACGAATGCGCTGGAACAGCGAGGCGTGGTGGTGGAAATCGGCCGCAACGGCTTCGAAGCCATCAGCAAGCTCAACAGCGTGGACGATATCGACCTGGTGTTGATGGATGTCATGATGCCGGGCATGGATGGGCTGGAAGCGACGCGCTTGATACGCGCCGATGGCCGCTACAACAAGCTGCCCATCATCGCCATCACGGCCAAGGCCATGAAGAATGACCAGGAAGAATGCCTGCAGGCGGGCGCATCCGATTACCTGGCCAAGCCGATCGACCTGGACCGCTTGTATTCGCTGCTGCGCGTGTGGATGCCGAAGATGGAACGCATCTGATGTCTCTGCGCACCACGGACGCGCAACTGCACGCGCTGATGGATGCGATCTATCAGCGCTACAGCTATGATTTTCGCGATTACTCCTTACCCTCGCAGCGGCGCCGCCTGAGTCAGGCGCTCGAACGCTTGCATTGCGCCGACGTGCCCGCCTTGCAGCAACTGGTGCTCGACGACGCGGCCGCCTTTGGCAAGCTGCTGCAGATTTTGACCGTGCCCGTCACGCAAATGTTCCGCGATCCGGCTTTTTTCCTCGCCTTGCGCGAACAGGTCGTGCCCGTGCTGAAAACCTACCCGTCGCCGACCATCTGGGTGGCCGGCTGCTGCACGGGCGAAGAGGCGCTGTCGCTGGCCATCGTGCTGCACGAGGAAGGCTTGCTCGAACGCAGCACGATTTACGCCACCGACATCAATCCGCAAGCGCTGGCCACGGCCGCGCGCGGCGTGTATCCGATGCACCGGCTCGACGAGTACGGCGCCAACTACCTGGCCGCGGGCGGCCTGGGCCAGCTGGCCGATTACTACACGGTCGAGCATGCCACTGCGCGCTTCCAGCAGCGCCTGCTCGACAGGATTAACTTTACCGACCACAGCCTGTCCACGGACAGCGTGTTTATTGAAACGCAATTGATTTTGTGCCGTAACGTGCTGATTTATTTCAACAAAACCTTGCAGGAGCGGGCCCTGGGCCTGTTCCACGACTCGCTGTGCCATCGGGGTTTCCTAGGCCTGGGCAGCAAGGAAAGCACGCATTTCACCCGCTTTGCCGCCGACTTCGAGCCATTGCCGGGTCCCGAAAAGCTCTACCGCAAGCGTGCGCCCTCGCACGCCGCTTCCCACTACGCTGGACGGCAAAGCCATGCCAGGAATGAAACATGATGAATGAAACAAGTACCAAACTGCTGATCGTCGACGACTTGCCGGAAAACCTGCGCGCACTCAATGCGCTGATCCGCGAGAGCGACCGCAGCGTCTACCAGGCATCCTCGGGCGAAGAAGCGCTGGCCCTGCTGCTGGAACACGATTTCGCGCTGGCCATCCTCGACGTGCAAATGCCGGAAATGGATGGTTTTGAACTGGCGCAATTGATGCGCGGCACGGAAAAGACGCGCCACATCCCCATCGTCTTCGTCACGGCGGCCGGCAAGGAAATGAATTTCGCCTTCCAGGGCTATGAAAGCGGCGCCGTCGACTTCCTGCACAAGCCGCTCGACATCAATGCCGTGCAAAGCAAGGTCAACGTCTTCGTGGCCCTGCACCAGCAGCGCAGCGAAACGCGGCGCCAGGTGCAGGCGCTCGAGCACAGCCGCCAGCAGCAGGAAGCGTTATTAAAAGAGTTGCGCGCCACGCAGGCGGAACTGCAGCGCTCGCTGCGCCTGCGCGATGAATTCATGTCCATGGTGGCGCACGAACTGCGCACGCCGCTGAACACGCTGTTTTTGGAAACGCAGATGCGCACCGTCAACCTGGAACGGGGCAACCTGGCCGCTTTCGAGCCGGAAAAGCTGGGCAAGATGGTGGCGCGCGACGGGCGGCAAATCCGCAGCATGGTGCGCCTGATCGACGACATGCTCGACGTCTCGCGCATCACCAGCGGCAAGCTGTCGATCCGCCGCGAAGCCGTCGACTTGACCTGCCTCGTGCGCCGCGTGGCGGACGACCTGGCGCCATATGCGGCCACGACGGGCAGCACGCTGGAAGTGATGGCCTTCGAGCCCATCCACGGTTACTGGGATGCCTTCCGCGTCGAGCAGATCGTCGTCAACCTGATCAGCAATGCCGTGCGCTACGGCCAGGGCCAGCCCGTGGAAATCAGCCTGGCGCACACGCAAAACAGCGCCGTCATCGAAGTGCGCGACCATGGCATCGGCATCAACGCGCGCGACCAGGAACGCATTTTCGACGCCTTCGAGCGCGTCATCCACCAGGACCGCACGGGTGGCCTGGGCCTGGGCCTGTTCATCACCAAGCAGCTGGTCGATGCGCACGGCGGCGCCATCACCCTGCAAAGCCAGCCCGGCAATGGCGCCCTGTTCAGCGTCACCCTGCCGCTGGCCGGCAGCTGAGGCGGCATGAGCAGCACTCCCGCCCCCCGCAGCCAGACCGGCGCCAGCGGCGTCGCCTTTTTGCTGCAACTGGAACGCCGGCTGCGCCTGCTGCAAGACACGGGCGAGATCCTGTCCCTGTCGGCGCAGTTGCTGGGCCAGCGCCTGAGCGCGCAGCAAGTGGCCTGTTTCGATATCGACCAGACCCTGCAGTGCCCCACCCTGCAGCATGCGTGGAGCGATGGCCTGGCGCCGGGCGCCGCTGGCGAGTATTTCCTCGGCGATTACGCGGCCGGCCTGGCCGATGCGCTTGCCGCCGGCCAGGCGCTGGCCGTCAGCGACGTGGCCAGCGACCCGCGCACGGCCATGCCGGCCGCGCTGGCCACGTTCGCGCGCCTGGGCATCCGTGCCTTTCTGAACATTCCCATTGCCAAGGATGGCCAGCTGGCGGCCCTGTTCGTCGTGCACAGCCGCGCTGCGCGCCTGTGGCATGCGGACGAGATCGAACTGGCCGTGCAAGTGTCGGAACGGGTCTGGTCGACCATTTTGCGGGCGCGGGCGGAAGCGCGTTTGCGCACCCTGACTGCCAGCATGGAAATGCAAGTGGCCGAGCGCACGCGCGAATTCGGCCGTACCTGGAACGTCAGCCCCGATCTGCTGGGTGTGCTTAACCTCGACGGCTATTTCGAACACTCGAATCCCGCCTGGCAAGCCACTCTGGGCTGGTCGGCCGAGGAAATCCGCACGACGAAATTTTTTGAACTGATCCACCCGGACGACTTGCCGCGCACGTATGCGGCCTGGGATGCGGCCAACCAGGGCCAGCCGGCCCTGCGCTTCGAAAACCGCTACCGCCACAAGCTGGGCGGCTGGCACTGGCTGTCGTGGGTAGCCGTGCCCGAGGGCGAGAAGGTGTATTGCAGTGCGCGCGACATCACCGTGGAAAAGAAACTGGAAGCGGACCTGGCCGCGCGCAACAGCGAACGCGAGCGGCTATGGCGCAGCGCGCAAGACCTGATGGTGGCCATCGATGCCGATGGCTGCTTTGCCGCCGTCAACCCGGCCGCCGGCGCCATCCTGGGCTGGCTGCCCGAAGAAATGCTGGGCCGCAGCATCTTCGACTTCGTGCTGCCCGACGATGCCGCCGCCACGCGCCAGGCCTTGCTGCAAGTCGGCAAGGAATCCATGCCCAGCTTTGAAAACCGCTACCGGCACCGCGATGGCGGCCACCGCTGGCTGTCGTGGGTGGCGGCCCCCGAAGGCGACCTGATCTTCGCCACCGGGCGCCACGTCACTGTGGAAAAAGAGGCGCAAAACACCTTGCGCAGCATGCAGGAATCATTGCGCCACAGCGAGATGGCCCTGCTGCAATCGCAAAAGCTCGAAGCGCTGGGCAAGCTGACGGGCGGCGTGGCCCATGATTTCAATAACGTGCTGCAAATTATCTCCGGCAATCTGCAATTGCTGCAGCTGGGCCTGGATGACGACCCGCTGGCTGCCAAGCGCATCGCCAGCGCCTCGGCCGCCGTGGAACGGGGCGCCAAGCTATCGGCCCAGCTGCTGGCCTTTGCGCGGCGCCAGCCCTTGAAACCGCTGGTGACCGACCTGGCGCAGCTACTGCGCGCGACGGAAGAACTGCTGCGGCGCGCCACCGGCGAAAGCATCGAGACGCGCTTGCTGCTGGCCAACGACTGCTGGCGCGCCCTGGTCGACCCGCACCAGCTGGAAAACGTCATCCTCAACCTGGCCATCAACGCGCGCGACGCCATGGATGGCCAGGGCCAGCTGACCATCGAACTCAGTAACAGCGTGCTGGGCAGCGACTACACGGCCCGCCATGCGGACGTGGCGCCCGGCGACTACGTGCAGCTGGCCGTCTCGGATACGGGCACGGGCATTCCCGCCGAGCTGCTGGACAAGATTTTCGAACCGTTCTTCACGACAAAAAAGGAAGGCGAAGGCACGGGGCTGGGTTTGAGCATGGCCTACGGCTTCCTGCGCCAGAGCGGCGGCCACCTGACGGTGGACAGTTTGCCGGGCCATGGCAGCACTTTCCGCATCTACCTGCCGCGCTCGCTTGAAGCGGAAACGGAACTGCCGCTGCAACTGGGCGGCCCCGTGCTGGGCGGCAAGGAAACCATTCTCGTCGTGGAAGACGACGTGCAGGTGCAGACGACGGTGGTCGACATGCTGCGCGGCTTGGGTTACGTCGTGCTGCGCGCCAGCGATGGCGAAAGCGCGCTGGCCATCATCGGCAGCGGCGTCCCCATCGACCTGCTGTTTACGGACGTGGTGATGCCGGGCAAGGTGGCCAGCACGGCGCTGGCGCGCCAGGCCCGCGTGCTGCTGCCGCATCTGGCCGTGCTGTTTACCTCGGGCTACACGCAGGACGCCATGATGCAGGGCGGCCGTCTGGAGCCGGGCGTAGAATTGTTGAGCAAACCGTACCGGCGCGAAGACCTGGCGCGGCGCATCCGCCACTTGCTGGCCAACGGCCGCCACGTGACTGCCCTGCACCAGTACCGCGCGCAGCTGGCGCCGCAGCAGCCTGTGCCATCGCTGCCGGGTGTGCGTCACATCCTGTTAGTGGAAGACAATGCGGACGCGCGCGCCATGACGGGCGAGCTGCTGGCCATGCTGGGACACACGGTGCTGGCCGTGGGCACGGCCGAGGAAGCCTTGCCCCTGCTGGGGACGCCGGGACTGGAACTGTTGCTGACCGATATCAGCCTGCCGCGGATGTCGGGCGCCGAGCTGGCCAAAGTCGCGGCGCGCGACTATCCGCAGCTGGAAGTGGTGTTTTCCACGGGCCACGCGCCCGCCAATTCCGGCGTGCTGGACCCGCAGGCGCGCTTCCTGGTGAAACCATTTACCGTCGAGCAATTGCAGCAAGCCTTGTTGCCGCCAAGCTTGGGTGCCTAGTAGACGTCGAGCCGGCGCGCCTTCAGTGCGCCGGCCAGCTCTTCCAGGCCAAACGGCTTGCGCAGGAAACGCGCGCTGGCGTCCTGCATCAGGCTGGCGCCCCAATCGTGCCCGGAAGCAAACACCACGTCCAGCTGCGGCCAGTGCGCGCGCGCATGGCGCGCCAGTTCCAGGCCGGACATGGTGGGCAGGCTGATGTCCGTCACCAGCACATCCAGGCCCGGCATGGCCAGCAGTGGCAAGGCTTCCTCGGCGCTGGCCACGCCGTGCACGGTGTGCCCCAGCATATTGAGCATCTCGGTCGTCATTTCGCGCGCATCATCATTGTCTTCCACCAGCAGGATGCGCCGTCCGGACGGGTCGGGCGCGCCCACCAGGCGGCGGTCGGCCAGCACATGGCGGATGCGCCGCGCCAGGTCTTCGCGCTGGTAGGGTTTGCTCAACAATTCAACGCCCGGATCGAGCCGCCCGCCCTGCATGATGGCGTTGTGCGTATAGCCCGAGGTAAACAATACGGCCAGTTCCGGCAGCAGCAGCCTGGCCTGCTGCGCCAGTTCCTTGCTGCTGACGGGCCCCGGCATGACCACATCCGTAAACAGCAGGTCGATGGCCACTCCCGTGCCCAGCAGGGCCAGGGCCGAGGCGCCATCGTCCGCATGCAGCACGTCGTAGCCAAGGCCGCGCAGCATGTCGACCACCGTATGTTGAACTGGAGCATCATCTTCCACCACGAGGATGGTCTCGCTGCCGCCCAGCACGGGGCCCGTCAGGCCCGGTGGCGGCTCGGCCAGCTTTTCCAGCGAACGGGGCAGATATATCTTGAACGTCGTGCCGGCGCCCGGCGCGCTGTGCACCTTGATGTGGCCCGCGCTCTGGCGGATGAAGCCGTAAGCCATGGACAGGCCCAGTCCCGTGCCCTCGCCTTCGCGCTTGGTGGTGAAAAACGGCTCGAAAATCTGGTCGATCACGTCGCGCTCCATGCCATGGCCCGTGTCGGTGATGGTCAGCAGCACGTATTGCCCTTCCAGCACGTCCGCATGCCGGCTGGCGTAGTCCGCATCGAGCGTGACGTTGCTCAAGGTGAACGTGAGGCGCCCGCCCTTGTCCATCGCGTCGCGCGCATTGATGGCCATGTTCAGCAGCACGTTTTCCATCTGGTTCGGGTCGACCAGGGTATGCCACAAGCCTTCGCTGATGAAGGTTTCCTCGGCAATCGCCTCGCCCAGGGCGCGGCGGATCAGCTCATGCATGCGGCGCAGCAAACGGCCCAGGTCCGTCACCAGCGGCCGCAAAGGTTGACGCCGGGCAAAGGCCAGCAGTTGCGACGACAGCTTGGCGCCCCGTTCCACGGCCGAGGCGGCCGAAGCGAGGCGCCTGGCCGCCTGCGGATTGTCGGCCACCGTCAGTTTCAGCAACTGCAAATTGCCCGAGATAATTTGCAGCACGTTGTTGAAATCGTGGGCCACGCCGCCTGTCAGCTTGCCGATCGATTCCAGCTTTTGCGCCTGCAATAAAGCTTGCTCGCTACGCACCAGCGCCAGCCGCGCCTCTTTTTCATCGGTGACGTCGCGGCCGATGGCGTGGATCAGCTTTTGCGCCGGCACGGCCGTCCAGGAAATCCAGCGGTAGCCGCCATCGCGGCGCCGGTAGCGGTTTTCCATGCGCAAGGTGGGTGCGCCATGAGCCAGGCGCGACAAATCCTTCAAGGCCGCCATGCGGTCGTCGGGATGCACGAGGCTGATGAAGTCCATGCCCAGCGATTCGATTTCCGGCCGCTCGAGGATCTGGCTCCAGGCGGGATTGACGGCGATGATCATCCCGGCCAGGTCGGCCACCAGCATGATGTCGGTGGACAAGCGCCACATGCGGTCGCGGTCGGCCGTGCGGTTGGCCATTTCCACTTCCAGCGAGGAATTCAGGTAAGCCATCTTTTCCAGCACGTTCTTCTGTTCCTGCACGTCCGTATTCGTGCCCACCCAGCGCAGCACCGTGCCCGCCTCGTCGAACAGGGGCAAGGCGCGCGCCAGGAACCAGCGGTAGGCGCCATCGCTGGCGCGGCGCATGCGGAATTCGTGCTCGTAGGCACTGGCGGTGGTAACGGCCCGTTCCCAGCTTTTTTGCGTGGCCTGCACGTCGTCCGGATGCACGCAGTGGCGAAAACCGCTGGTGATCAGTGACTTCAGCGATTGCCCCGTGTAGTCGCAGACTTGCTCGTTGACCCAGTAGGTGGCGCCGCTGCCATGCGCCAGCCAGGCCTGGTTCGGCATGGTGGAAGCGAGCGAACGGAACTGCGCTTCGCTGTCGAGCAAGGCATTGCGCGCTTGCCAATGCTCGTCGATATCCTCGCACGAGCCATACCATTTCACGGGCTGGCCGCGCTCGTCCTGCCGGCAATACGCGCGCGAATGCACCCAGCGGTACTGGCCATCCTGCCGGCGCACGCGCATTTCCTGGTCGAAAGGCTGACCGCTGCCCACCGCTTCGCTCCAGGCCGCCAGAGAATGGGGCACGTCCTCGGGATGGATGGCGTCCAGCCAGCTGGTGCCCAGGCCGATGCCACCCGTCCATTCGCGCCAGCGCTGCGCCACATAATCGAGCTTGCCGTCGACATCGGCCGTCCACAGCACTTGCGTGTTCAGTTCTATGGCGTAATGAAAATGTTCGCGGCTGTCGTGCAGCGCCTGTTCCAGCTGGCCCCGCTCGATCACATGCGCGGCCACGCGCGCGGCCAGCGCCAGCAATTCGATCTCGGGTTGCGTGGGATGGCATGGCGCGGGGAAAAACAGGCCCAGCACGCCCAGGATATGTCCCTTGGCGCCGAAGACGGGGGCAACCCAGCAGGCGCGGTAGCCGTGCAGCATGGCTTCCTTGCGTCCCGCGCTCCAGTGCACGTCGCGCGTGATGTCGCCGCAATACACGGGCGCGCCGGAAAAGGCGGCCGTGCCGAACGGGGATGGCTGCTCGCCGCCGTGGCGCAGCGCCAGACACAGGTCTTGCGGCAGGCTGGGCGCGGACCAGCCGCAAAAGCGGTCGGCCTCGTCGATGAGCACGAGGCAGGCATGCGCGCCGCCCTCAGCCAGGTCTTGCAGCGCCAGCAACAGGTGTTCCAGTGCATGGGCCAGGTCGGCGCCGGCCGCAATGCTGCCCAGCGCACTATGCTCGGCGTCCAGCAAGGAAAGAATGTTGTTTGCGTGCACCGTGTCGATAAGGGGAAAACTGATGCCCGGAATATACCATGGGGCACCCCTCTTGCAGGAGGAAAACAGCGCACTGCTTGATCTCTGCGACCCTGCGGGCCTATGCTAAAGTGTTGCTCTCTTCTCAAGCGAATTCCAGCATGCCTACTTCCCTGCCGTCCTCCCTGATCGCCACCGCCCTGCTCGCCTCGGTCCACGGCGCCGTCGCCGCCCCCATGAGCCTGGACGACTACCTGGCCCTGAACGGCCCGCCACCCACGGCGCAGATCGCGTATGGCCCCGCGCCGTCGCAATACGCGCAGCTGTTCCGGCCCGAAGGCAGCGGGCCGTTCCCCGTCGTCGTACTCGTGCATGGCGGCTGCTGGACGGTGGCCTTCGGCGGCATCAAACAGATGCGCAACGTGGCCGGCGCCCTCGTGGCGCAAGGCATCGCCGTGTGGAATGTGGAATACCGGCGCGTGGACGAGCCGGGCGGCGGCTATCCGGGCACCTATGAAGACATGCACGCGGCGCTCGACAGCCTGCAGCAGCACGCGCCCCAATACCAGCTGGACGTGAACCGCATCGTCGCCATGGGCCACTCGGCCGGCGGCCAACTGGTGCAATGGATCGCCGGCCGGGAAAAACTGCCAAAGACCAGCCCCCTGTACCGCGACAAGTTCCTGCCAGTGAAAAACATCGTCAGCCTGGGCGGCCTGGCCGACCTGCGCCATGAGAAAGACTTGATCAAAACCAGCTGCGAGCGCGACATCGCCCAGCTGGCAGGCAGCGCCAGCACCGACCGCCCCGACATCTACAGCGACACCAACGCCGCCGACCTGATCCCCAACGGCAGCCGTACCGTGCTGATCACAGGCGAGCTCGACACCATCTCCCCACCCCGCGTGGCGCACGACTATGCGGCCAAGGCCAAGCTGGCCGGTGACCATGCGGAGGTGCTGATCTTGCCGGGTGCCAGCCATTATGACGAGATTGCGGCTACGTCGAATGCTTGGGGGATGATTTTGCCGGTGGTGCGGGAGATGTTGGGGATGGAGGGCGACAAGAATCAATAAGGTACGCGATCAATGCATGCGAATACGCAGTTTTCGAACCGGGCAATGAAGGTGAACCATGCGGGAGGGCAACCGGTGCCTGCCGGTTGAACTGAACGGGTGCTGGATGCGACTACAAACATATTAACTACGGTTATCAACTGCTCATCAGGGAAATCAAATATGGAAAAACCACCGGTAGCAAGAAGCAAAGGTGATGTAGCAAGAGAGGTCGGACGAGCGATTGTCTCGCTCGTCCCAGCAGCAGGTGGACCGCTTCAAGTGGCGTTTGAAAATCTATTTGCGTCACCGTTGGAGAGGCGAAAGGAAGCATGGCTAGAGCAACTTGCGGAGGTCCTGACTGAAGTAGAGCGGCGCATAGAGGGTCTGACGCCGGAAAAACTAGCTTCCAACGAAGCTTTTGTTACCGTCGTAATGCAAGCATCACAGGTTGCTCTTCGAAATCATCAGAACGCAAAACTCGAAGCCCTACGTAATGCAGTTTTAAATGCAGCCCTGCCAGGTGCACCGCAGGAAGATGAGCAGTTGACATTCCTGCGGCTCATTGACCAGCTCGCGCCTTGGCACTTAAGAGTACTAGCTGTTCTCGACAATCCAGAACTGTGGATGCGTAAACATGCAATTCAAAACCCAGGATGGAGCGCAGGCGGAGTTTTTACCGTCCTTGAGCACTGTGTTTCAGAATTACGTGGCCAACGCGAAATCTACGACCAAATTGTGCGCGATTTACAAGCCGATGGATTGATGGGACAAGGTCAATTCTTGCACATAATGATGACAGGAAACGGAATGATGGAGTCTCGAACAACTGAGCGAGGAAAACGATTCATTCAGTTCATATCAGCGCAGCGATAGATCTTCAAAGCGAGAAACAGATGTCTAACGCATTTTGCGCATGCGTTCCTAGACTCATGACAACGAAGTCGCATGATAATAGATGCCTCGGCGCGACTCATTGCTGCCCTAGACCTTTAACAATAAATTAGGAGTACCGCATTGACCGATTTTACATTCACAGATAATGAAGATATTCCCTACGGATTGAAGGGGCTGAAATGCATAAACATAATTCTAGGTCGTAACGGGGCGGGGAAATCTCGTTTCCTTCGTGCCATCGACAGCCATCTGGCTGAAAATTCCAAATACCGCGTGAATTATGTTACGCCGGAAAGAACAGGAACCTTTCAACGAGACGGCAATATTGATAGCAATTCCTCAACCAATCCTAATTGGATTCGGCAAATCAGACGCGCTAATCAGGTAAATGGCAACAGCTTTAAAGCTATGTCACACCTTGCTCTACGAAATGCTGAGACAGCATACCTTCGGCGACTCCAAGATGTCGACGCCCGTGGAAAAAGCTTTCAGATCGATTGCCTTGAGCCTATCAATCGCATGTTAGGTAATGTTTTCATTGAGCAAGGCGGTAGTGATTTTCTGATTCGAACCATGAACGGAACACCCGTTGCGCCAGGAGAACTGAGTAGCGGGGAATCAGAAACGATCGCCCTTGCCTCTGAAGTGATGAGTTTCATCATGGCTGTCGACCCAAGCAAGGACAACATATTGCTCTTGGATGAGCCAGACGTACACCAGCACCCTGATTTGCAGGCGCGATTCGGGCACTACCTGCTAGAACTATTGCGCACACTGCCGAATGAAACGAGAAACCGCGTATTCATCCACATAGCAACGCACAGCACAGCGTTGGTCTGCTCGCTGGCTAACAGCCAGCTCGTTGCGGTGGGAACGAAAGAATTTGAAAATAATATTATCACTCTCGGGGCGATTTCCGACAACCTCAAGAAAGTTGCTCCATTCTTTGGGCATCCACTTTCACTAAGCCTGAGCAACGATCCCATTCTGATTTTGGAAGGAGAAGATGACGAACGAGTTTGGCAGCAAGCTGCAAGGTCTTCGTCTGGACGCATACGTGTATTTCCGGTACTGGCGCAATCCGTTGACCAGCAATCTGAGTTAGAACGATTTTGCGACAAAATGCTGGTCAATGTCTATGACAACCCCAAAGCTTATTCTTTGAGAGATGGCGATGGCGTATCAGGACAGATCGCTGCTATTGGCTGCGTCGAGCGATTCCGACTGCAGTGTTACGCCATCGAGAATGCGCTCGTAACAACTGAATGCTTAGCGAAACTCAACCTAGACTGGGCAGGTTTTCAAAAGCTTGCTAATATTTGGATCGATGAGAACTCGGGACACCAAAATATCACTCTCTTGCAGGAACTCCTAGCCGCTGATGATCGTTTAAGAAATACCAAGATCAAAAACATTCGACAACTGATAGTTGCTATTTCTGGGTCTAATAAGCCTTGGGAAGTCGTTATCGGGCAATCCTTGTCCAGTGTAATCGGTAATACGATGCCGGCAGAAGATCCATTTTCGCTTCTGAGTTTTGTAGGAGAGGCAGCAACTAAAGGTCTCTTACAGACTGGAGTGACGCACGCCTAATATGAAGAGACTTCCATCCTTCGCGGCATTTGTGATCTTTGTCCTTCGAAAGGGCGGCGATAGAAAGAATAGGCCCCCGCCCCAAACAAAGGCTCCCCGGGCCCAGCGGGCCTGAATAATGGCCAGGGCAAGGCGCGCGGGCGAAGACAGTACGCATGTACGGCGAGCCCAAGCAACGCAGCCATGGACATTTTCTCAGGCCCGCGGCTCTGGCCCGCTGTTCTTAAATATTACTGAACACGGGCAAGGTACTGGGCCAGTTGGGCAAAGGTAGCCTTGAAGCCTTCCGTCATCGACTCATGCCCTTCCAGAAAAGTCCGATGCTGCTCATCCGTCGCCTTGTGCGGCGTTGACCGCAAGGTCATCGTCGTCTTGCCGTTTTCCTCGGTGAGCGTCATGACATTGAACGATTCCAGCGGCCAAGTGGCGCTGACAGGGTGCTGCACGGCATTGCCCTGCTTGTCGGCAAACGACAGGATGGAAACGATACGTTCAGGTGCTTCGATAGACTGATAGGTGAACTTGCCCCACATCTCGTAGCCATTATCGGCGCGCATGCCGTAGTGGAAAACGCCGCCCGGTTTGAGGTCCAGCGCCAGCACGCTCAATTCGAAGCCGACGGGGCCCCACCATTGGGCCAGGCGCTCCGGCTCCACCCACGAGCGGAACACCAGTTCGCGCGGCGCGTCGAAAGTCTGCGTGATGACAAAGTCGCTGCTGTCGCGGTGCTGTCCTTCCTGCTTCTGTTCTGCGGTGGTCATGCTCTCTCCTGTGTTGGTGGACTGATAGTTAATGTAGCAGTGACGCCGAAAATGGGAAAGGCCTGCACGCCATCTTGGGCGTAGGTCGGGTTAGCGCACAGCGCGTAAGCCGACACCATCAACGGACCAGGCCAACAATGGTGTCGGATTACGGCCCGGAGGGCCTAATCCGACCTACCCGACCTACTTGGCTTTGCCAGCAGATGCCACCTGGTCGAGGATATGCTTGGGCACGGCCGCATAATGCTTGAATTCCATCGTATAGGTGGCGCGGCCCTGGGTCAGCGAACGCAGCGTTGTCGAGTAACCGAACATTTCCGCCAGCGGCACGAGGGCCTTGACGATGCGGCCCGCGCCGCCGGGGATGTCGTCGACGCCTTGCACCATGCCGCGGCGGGCCGTCAGGTCGCCCATGACGTTGCCCATGAACTCTTCCGGCGTTTCCGCCTCCACCTGCATCATCGGTTCCAGCAGCACGGGCGACGCTTTGCGCATGCCATCCTTGAAGGCGATGGAGCCAGCCATGCGGAACGCGTTTTCGTTCGAATCAACGTCGTGGTAGGAGCCAAACGTCAGCGTGGCCTTCACGTCGACGACCGGGTAGCCGGCCAGCACGCCCGCCTTGAGGGTTTCGACGATGCCCTTGTCGACGGCGGGGATGAATTCGCGCGGCACCACGCCACCCTTGATGGCGTCGACGAACTGGTAGCCTGTGCCTGGCGGCAAGGGTTCGAGTTTGAGCACCACGTGGCCATACTGGCCCCGTCCGCCCGATTGCTTGACGAACTTGCCTTCCACGTCTTCCACCGCGCGCGTGATGGTTTCGCGGTACGCGACCTGCGGCTTGCCAACATTGGCTTCCACGCCGAATTCGCGCCGCATGCGGTCGACCAGAATTTCCAGGTGCAACTCACCCATGCCCGACATGATGGTCTGGCCCGATTCCTCGTCCGTATGCACCCTGAACGACGGGTCTTCCTGCGCCAGGCGGTTCAGGGCGATGCCCATCTTTTCCTGGTCAGGCTTGGTCTTCGGTTCGACCGCCTGGGAGATCACAGGTTCCGGGAAGATCATCTTTTCCAGCACGATGATGTGGTCGATGGCGCACAGGGTGTCGCCCGTGGTCACGGCTTTCAGGCCCACGGCGGCGGCGATGTCGCCCGCATACACTTCCTTGATTTCCTTGCGCTCGTTCGCATGCATCTGCAGGATGCGCCCCAGCCGTTCGCGCGCGCTCTTGGTCGGGTTGTAGACCATGTCGCCCGAATTGACCACGCCCGAATACACGCGGAAGAAGGTCAGCTGCCCCACGAACGGGTCCGTCATGATCTTGAAAGCCAGCGCCGCAAAATGCTCGTCGTCCGTCGGATGGCGCTCCACTTCGTTGTCATGCTCGTCATGGCCCATGATGGGCGGTACTTCCATCGGTGACGGCAGGTATTCGATGACGGCGTCGAGCATCGCCTGCACGCCCTTGTTCTTGAAGGCGCTGCCGCACAGCATGGGCACGATTTCATTGCGGATGGTGCGCTCGCGCAAAGCCTGCTTGAGCTCCGCTTCCGTAAACGTGTCGCCATTCAGGTAGCGTTCCGTCATGTCCAGCGTGGCTTCGGCCGCGTGCTCGACCATGTGCTCGTGCCACTCCTGCGCCTGCGCCTGTAATTCGGCGGGAATCTCGCCATAGCTGAACTGCACGCCCTGGCTGGCGTCGTCCCAGGTGATGGCGCGCATTTTCAACAGGTCGATCACGCCCGTGAAATGCTCTTCGGCGCCGATGGGCAGCTGGATGGGCACAGCCACACCCTTCAGGCGGTCGGCGATCTGCTTGCGCACACGCAAGAAATCCGCGCCGACCCGGTCCATCTTGTTGATGAAAGCAATGCGCGGCACGTGGTATTTGTTGGCTTGCCGCCAGACGGTTTCCGATTGCGGCTGCACGCCGCCGACGGCATCGTAGACCATCACGGCGCCGTCGAGCACGCGCATCGAGCGCTCGACTTCAATCGTGAAATCCACGTGACCGGGCGTGTCGATGATGTTGATCCGGTGTTCGGGGAAGTTGCCGGCCATGCCTTTCCAGAAGGCCGTGGTGGCGGCCGAGGTGATGGTGATGCCCCGTTCCTGCTCCTGCTCCATCCAGTCCATGGTGGCGGCGCCATTGTGCACTTCGCCTATCTTGTGATTCACCCCGGTGTAGAAAAGAATGCGCTCGGTGGTGGTGGTCTTGCCGGCGTCGATATGGGCGCTGATGCCGATGTTGCGGTAGCGCTCGATAGGTGTTTTGCGGGTCATCACAATCTCCATGGCTAGCCCCGGCGCCCGGTTTTCCAGTGTAGCAGACATCGATTTGGGCGGCACGGCAGCGGGCCGTTTACCAAGCGCGCAACACTGTCCGCCATGCGCACGTCAGGGACACGGGGGCTAATTGCAGATTCGGCTATACTTCCAAGACCTTAATTTTTGAACTTTAATTCAACAAAGATTAATAAAAATCAATACGCATGGCATCCCGCCATGCAAGGCGACGCCGCCGGCATGCAGCCCAGGTGCGCACCGAACGACATGCCCTACTCAGCTTATGACTATCCAACTAAGAAAAATAATCCTCTCTTCCCTGCTGGCATCGCCGGCGCTGGCCATGGCCGGCGAACTGGAACAGCAAATGCAGCGTTGCGCCGTCCTCGGTGACGCCAGCGCCCGCCTCGGCTGCTTCGATACCCTGGCCAAGGCGGCGGAAAAGGCCACCATCGCGGCCGGCGGCGATCCCGCCACTGCGGCCGTCGCCCTGGCAGCAGCGGCCGAGGGCGCGCCCCTCACGCCGGTCAGTCCGCCGGGCGTCGCCACGCCGGACGCCGTCAACGCCGCCATTCCCGCCATCGCGCAGGCTGGCGCCGCGCCACCGGAAGCGCCGATTTCGCGCACGCAGCAATCGTGGGAACTGAACGACGCCTCGAAGCGCGGCCTGTTCAACTTCCGCCCGCACCGCGACACCTATCTGCTGCTGGCCAATTACAGCGACGCCTCGAACGACGAACCGTTCCAGGATTTCACGCCAGGCGGCATCAAGAGCCAGCATGTGGAACTGACTTTCCAGCTGAGCTTCAAGATGAAGTTGCTGGAAGACATCGCCGGCACACCGATCGACATGTGGTTCGGCTACACGCAGCAAAGTTTCTGGCAAGCGTATAACCGCAAGGCCTCAAGCCCGTTCCGCGAGACCAATTACCAGCCGGAACTGATGCTGGTCATGCCGATCAACAAGAATTTCGCGGGCGTGGAATTCAATTACCTGAACTTCGGCCTCGTGCACCAGTCCAACGGACAGACGTCGACTCTGTCGCGCAGCTGGAACCGCGTGTATGCCGAGCTGGGTATGGAAAAGGACAACCTGGCCGTCACGACGCGCATCTGGCACCGCCTCGACAATGGCAAGACCGATAATGACAATATCGACATCACCGATTACATGGGACATGGCGATTTGCGCGTGAGCTACCGCAACAAGGGGCACGAGTACGCCGTGACGGCGCGCCGCAATTTCAGCAAGAAACATGGTTCCATGCAGGCCAGCTGGGCCTTCCCATTGAAGGCCAACCTGAAAGGCTATCTGCAACTGTTCTCCGGCTATGGCCAGAGCTTGATCGACTACAACTATTCGCAGAAATCGATCGGCGCCGGTTTCATGGTCGACCTGTAAGCGGCACAGTCACGCAAACAAAAATGGCGCCGAGGGCGCCATTTTTTATGGGAAATATCTGGTTTATCGCCGGCCACCGCCCAGCACGCGCGCCGGCAGCATGACGATGGCGCGCAGCAATTCGAACACGCCTTCCACGCCGATGCCGATCAAACGGAATGGCAGCAACAGCAGCCAGGCCAGCGGATACAGCACGAGGGCCAGCAAGGCCAGGGGCCAGCACACCAGCAAGAGCAGCAACCACAGCACGAATCCCAGCATCGCGTTCCCCTAGAATGAAATGTGCGGAGCAAGCCGTGCTTGCCCCGCTACCGTGACAGCACTATATAAAAGCGCCGCCACGGCGGCAACGGCCGTGCGATGAACTGCGTGCTACGGGGATGAACGGCGCAAAAACGGGAATGAACGGGGCCTGCGGGTACCTTTATTGACCGACGCAAATCACTTTCGTGATGTATTCATGCGCATTCGGTTTCTTGCTGGTGGCCCATTTGATGGCCTGGTTGGCATCTTCGATGGTCATGATGGTGGCCTTGTCCTTGGACTTGATGAAGGACACGCCTTCAAACACGCCTTCCTTGCTGCGCATTACCTTGGCAAACACGGGTGGCCTGGTCTCGCCATCGCTGATTTTGTTCTGTTGCACGAGGTAACGCTGATCGATCTGTTCCATGATAGTAAAGCTGTCCAGTGGGTAAAAGACGAAATATACCCTGAATGGACAAACGCCGCAGGACGAAATCGCTGCGGCGTTGCCCAAATTTGGTTTCGAACGGCTGACAAAACCGTCGCGAGCGGCAGTGAGTTGTGGCTAAGAAGCGCAACCGTACTTTAGTACGGTGAGCATCGCAAGCCGCAAATCGCGACGCGCAGCAGGTTTGGTCAGCTGGTCAGGCGTAGACGGCGTTCTGTACCGCGGGTTGCAGGTTGACGTCATAGATGACCTGGGCGCGAATTGACGCTTCCAGCGAAGGGATCGAACCACCGGCGCGGTACTGGAAGCTCACTTGCAGCACGTCGCCCGCCTTCACGGCCACCGGCGTGGCCAGCGGCAAACACATGTAGTGGTTCAGCCAGTCGATGGTGGTCGAGCGCTCGGGCACCACGGCCAGAATGTTCTTGGTGACGAAACGCAAGGCGTTCAGGGTGCCGCTGCGCTCGACAACGAACTTGCCGTCAAAGCCGAACACGCTGTCCGTCGGCTGACTGAAGTCGATGATGCTGTAGACGGAAGGCGGCGCCAGTTCCAGCACGCCAGGATGGATGGCCGTGGTTTCCTGGAATTGCACGATGGGCGCATAGAAACCCTCGAAATCGTATTCCTGCTGCATCGGCTGCACGGCCATGATGACGGCTTCGGGCAGGAAGATGGGCAGCGGGCCGCCAAAGCGGGCCAGGTAGCGGCGCTTGAACGATTCGATCACTTCCACCTGCTTTTCGCGCAGCATGCCGACATGGATCATTTCGCAAATGACCACATCGACGGGCTCGGGCGGCAGGTACTCGAAGGCGTCCGCGTGGACGACTTCGACTTTTTCACCGTTGGGATTGAGCGCCAGCATCTTGCGCGCTTCCTTGACCATGTCCGGATTGAACTCCACGCACCACACCTTGTCGGCGCGTGCGGCCGCAAACCACGACAGCACGCCCGTGCCGCCGCCCAGCTCCAGCACCTTCATGCCAGGCTTCACCGCGTAATCGATCGCCGACTTGAACCCGTGCATGCGGTTCTGATCCATCAACATATTGTGGTGGTAATGGACGGGGATAAATTGCCCCAGGTAACAACTCTCGATTTCTCGTTCATTCAGCATGTCTGTCCTCTTGGAGTCTGGCTCCGATGGCCGATCGGTTTTGTCATTCCAGAAAGCAGTGATATCGCACGGGCTGCGCGAGGGGCGGCGACAATACAGCCGGCGCCTGACGGTGAGGTGATGACCCATGCGACGTATCTCCTGATTAATGCGACACGATCATTATCGTTAATCGGCAAGGAGAACAAAGGGCTGAGGTGAGAGGCAATTCCATGCCAGTTTCAGCGCTGGCATGGAAAGTATTGAAATTAAAGCATTGCTTGCATGGACTTATTTACGTGCGGCGCGCGCCTTTTGTGCCGCTTCGATGATGGCGACTACACCGGGCTTGTCGCCCGCCTGGGCAAACTGCACGGCCGTCCAGCCATGGTCGCTTTTCAGGCTGGCGTCCGCGCCCCAGGACAGCAGCAGCTTGACGGCGCCCTCCTGCCCTTCGCGGGCGGCAAACATCAGCGGCGTGACGTTGGCGGGCGCGCGCGCATCGACCACGGCGTCGCGGTCGAGAAAAATCTTCATGATGGGCAAGTCGTCCGCCGAGGCCGCATAGTGCAGCGCCGTCCAGCCGCTCTGGTTGACCTTGGCGCCCTTGGCCAGCAAGGCGTTCACGGCGTCCTGCTTGTGCTTGTAGGCCGCCATCATCAGCGCCGTGTTGCCATTGGCTGAACGGGCTTCGATGTCGATGCCGGGCGCCTCGAGCAGCACCTGGAAAACCCGGTCCGCATCGTCGCGCAAGGCCAGCACGAGGGGAATGTCGCCCCGCTGCGCGTCAGGCTGGTTCGGATTCATGCCGTCAAGCAGCATGCTGCGCACGCCGCTGACGTTGTTGACGGACACGGCGCGGAAGAATGCGTCCGGCTCCGGCGCAGCATGGCTGGCATGGCTGGCGTTGGCGCAGCACAACAGCATCGCCAGCGCGAGTTTTTTCATCATGTCTGACCTTAAGAAGTTATGGCAACTGATTGAATAACTTGAAGAAATTATCCGTCGTCTGGCGTGCCACCTGATCCAGCGGTATGCCTTTCAGGGTCGACAGGTATTCCGCCACGTGGGCCACGTAGCCGGGTTCGTTCATGCGGCCGCGGAACGGCACGGGCGCAAGATACGGCGAATCCGTCTCGATGAGGATGCGCTCAAGCGGCACTTCCAGAGCCACGGCTTGCAAATCCTTGGCGCTCTTGAACGTGACGATGCCGGAAAACGAAATATAGAAGCCCATGTCGATGGCGGCGCGCGCCACTTCCAGCGATTCTGTAAAGCAATGCATGACGCCGGCCACGCCGCCGTCCGACACGCCAGCACCCTCTTCGCGCATGATGCGTATCGTGTCTTCGCTGGCCGCTCTTGTGTGAATAATCAAGGGCTTACGCGTGATTCTTGAAGCTTTGATGTGAGTGCGAAAACGCTCGCGCTGCCACTCCAGATCGCCCGTCAGGCGGAAATAGTCGAGGCCAGTCTCGCCGATGGCGATGATCTTCGGATGGTCGGCCAGGCGCACCAGGTCTTCCACGGAAGGTTCAGGCGTGTCCTCGTAATCGGGATGCACGCCGACGGAAGCGAAAATGTGCGGATACTGCTCGGCCAGGGCCAGCACCTGTGGAAAGTCCGGCAAGTCGACGGACACGCACAAGGCATGGGTCACCTTGTTCTCGGCCATCTTGGCGAGGATCTCGGGCATGCGAGCAGCCAGCTCGGGGAAATTGATATGGCAATGGGAATCGATATACATAAGGCGGGATTGTACCGGAGGGAGCGGAATCTGGCAGGGTGGAACAGTGGCGCGAGCGGCGGCTGAGAGGAAATATTTATTCGTTCCACCAGACTTGGCGGACATGGTTTCGCCGTGCCCCCCCTGATGCGCCCAACAACGGCCGCCGTCGTCGACCAAGAATATGCGCCAAAAAATTCCCCATAACAATGTTTACCATTTTAAAACCATTTATGGCAACATCGGCTAGCTTGTCTTCCATAAATTCGTATTTTCGGACATATCGAAACCGATTGACCGGCATGGAAACACAATGTCGTGCCGGCACTCATAAAAAAAGGAACACGTATGCGTCATACTTTTGTTTTGGTCGCGATCTTGGTCAGCGGCGCAGCACATGCCGACTGGGTTCCCGTTTTAAGGGGAAATAACAACGTCGTGACTGTCAGCTACAACGGCGGCTCGGCATCGTATCAGGAAAGTGCCTCCATATATGATGGCCGGCTGTCGCCATTCATCGGCGACATGCGTAGTATCCGCACAGGGCTGGGAAACAAGCTCAACAGCGTGGTTGGCGCCACCGTTGCAGCAAATGGCATCACGTTCAGAGGGGGCAGCCTCAGCGGCAACTTGCATGCCCGCATCCAGCCTGCGGCGCCTGATACATTATTAATGAGTATCGATGGCATCAGTTACGAGGCCCTCAGCACCTATTCCGGAAAAAGATGGGGTATCCTCAGCTTCGATTGCACCAATACATTTTCTGCCAATAATATTTCATTGACAGGTCAGTACGGCGCGAACAACGGCGTGCTGCTGCCTTCCGTCGGCCTCACTTCGAACATCAATTCCTCTACCGATTGCGACACCAACTTGGGATGGATACTGCCTATCGTGGGCGATATGCTGGTCAACAAGGTGACCGGCATACTCGACAACCGCCTCGAAGACGGTGTGCGCGGCGCCATGAACGAGGTCAAGAACAAGCTGCTGTATGTGCCGGATCCGGCATGGGGCATCGGCATGCTGCGCCTGGTACCCAATACAATGCAGATAACGGCGGCCGATGGCAGGACCTTCAATATCGGCCAGATCATCGCCAACAACCTGCCCTATTTGCTCGGCAATAGCCAGATCGACCTGCAATTCGGACTAGGCATGAATCCCAAAACGGTGCCTGGCACCAGCGCACCGCAAATCACGAAGTTCGATGAAAACGTCGTAACGCTTTCCGTTACGTCACCTTCAATCAGCTTTTCCGTCAGACTGAGCCAGCAGGCCTACGTCGACTGGAAATGGAAATGCCCAGCCAATTCGCCACCTGGCGGCTGCCGCGAACCTTAAATCCAGGATGCTGCTGTCTACTGTCCCTGCGGCGGCTGCCACAGCTCCACCTTGTTGCCTTCGGGATCGATGACCCAGCCGAACTGGCCATACTCGGAATCGGGCGCCTTTTCCAGCACGTTGCAGCCTTCGTCGCGCAGGGCTTGCAGCAGCGCGTCGAGGTCGTCGACCCGGTAGTTGATCATGAAGGATGCCTTGCCGGGCGCGAATTGTTCGTTGTCATTGGCCGCGACGGACCAGATGGTGGTGCCGCCAGTCGGCTTGCCGTCGGCGTCCGTCCAGCTGAAAGCGGCGCCGCCCCACGGCTGCACGTCGAGGCCCAGGTGGCGCTGGTACCAGGCGCGCAGCGCGGCCGGGTCTTGCGCGTGGAAAAAGATGCCGCCGATGCCAGTGACTCGTTTCATGCCCGCCTCCGTTGCTGTCCAGTGTCCTGACTGTATCACCGGGGGCCAGGCGTGGCAAACGGGTATGCCTGATAGGCAAAAATATTATCAAGATGTATAGTGGCTTACCGCAGCGCAACCATGGGGTTGCGCGCGGATACGTGGAGAGTGTTCATGCTGAAAGTTGCCCGCCCTTTGATACTGCTGGCCTGCCTGGCCCTGACAGCGCATGCCCAGGATAAACGCGGCGTGCCCAAGCCTGCCGCCGAGGCGGGCCTGTGCCAGCCCGTCTGCGCGTCGGCGCGCCAGGATTGCCGCGCGCAGGCGCAAGGCGCCACGGAAAACGATACCGGCCCCATCTTGTCGATGAAGCCCAGCAGCAATCCCTACGTCGCGGCCGGCAGGAATGTCGACGCGCAAGCGGAGCAGCTGCGCCCCACCGAAGCCCAGGCCTTCCGCGCCCGGCGCGCCGAACGCCAGCAAGCGTGCGAAGTGCAATACCGCAGTTGCACGCGCGCCTGCGGCTAAGTTCCAAGTGCGCCAATATTCAAAGAATTTGGATTAACTTGACAATGCAAGCGCTTGATTTTATTGGCAACTGGATGCGTAGTCGAGCAGCATGTCTTCCAGGAACAGCTTCGGTGACAAGGGGTGCTCGGCAATCGCCCGGCGCTCATTCGCGGCCTTGATGGCGGCCATCAGCCGGCTCACGTTGATGCGTCCTGCCAAGGCTTCCAGCTCGCGCCGGTGGCGCGGGTAGTAGCGGATGGTGCCGGATAGCTTGACGGAAAACACGTCGTACAGCCAGCGCTGCAATGACGCAACCAGCGGTGCCAGCGGCGCCTTCTGCAATTTATCGGCCGCCTTCAGGGCCGCTTCCACGCCGGGATTGGCCAGCACTTGCAGCAACTGTTCCGTTTCTTCGCGGCCGCCCGATTCGGACTGGGCCAGCGCGGCCAGCGGCGCACCGCCCTGCTCGCGCAGCCAGCTGTCCGCATCGTTCAAGCCTTGTTGCTTGAGCCACGTCAAGGCTTGCTCGTGGCTGGGCATGGGCAAGGCGAATTTGCGGCAGCGCGACAAGATCGTCGGCAGCAAGCGGTCCAGGCTGTTCGATGCCAGCAGGAACAAAGTGCCCGGCGGCGGCTCTTCCAGGGTTTTCAGCAAGGCGTTCGAGGCCGGCGTGTTCAGCGCCTCGGCCGGGTACAGCACCACCACGCGCAAGCCTTGCCGGTGCGTGGAAATGTTCATGAAGTCGGCCAGGTTGCGGATCTGCTCGATCTTGATGTCTTTCGACGGCGTCTTGGTCTTGGCGCTTTTCTTCGCGCCTTCGCCCTCTTCGCCGTCGTCCGCCACCTCGTCTTCCAGCGCTTCCGGACGGACCCGGCGGTAATCGGGATGGTTGCCCTGGCTAAACCAGCCGCACGAGGCGCACGCGCCGCACGCATGACCATCGGCGCGCACGTCTTCGCACAGCAAAGCCTGCGCGAAATGCTCGATGAAGTCGGCCTTGCCGATGCCCTGCGCGCCATGGAACAGAATGGCGTGCGGCATGCGCGGGCGCAAGGCTTGCAATTGCTGCCAGGCATCCTGCTGCCACGGATAGAGAGAACTGGTCATTTTATTCTTTTAAATCAGCGTATTACAGGGCTTTGTTCGAGCAAAATATCCAGCAGTTTTGCCAGCTGTACTTGAATATCGGCAATGCTTTGCGTGGAATCGATGATGCGGAAACGTTCCTGGAACTGGGCCGCGCGGCGCAGATACTCGTTGCGCGTGGCGGCAAAGAAATCGGCCTGCTCCTGCTCGAACTTGTCGAGCGCGCGCGTGGCATCCAGGCGGGCTCTGGCGACAGCCAGCGGCACGTCGAACAGGAATGTCAGGTCCGGCTGCAAGTGCGGGTGCACCCATGCTTCCAGCGCATCCATCTTGCGCAAGTCCATGCCACGCCCGCCGCCCTGATAGGCGAAGCTGGCATCGCTAAAGCGGTCGGAAATGACCCACTCGCCCCGTTCCAGGGCGGGGGCGATGACTTGCGCGATGTGTTCACGGCGGCTGGCGAACATCAGCAAGGCTTCCGTTTCCAGGTGCATTTTTTCATGCAGCAGCAGTTCGCGCAGCTTTTCGCCCAGGCTGGTGCCGCCCGGTTCGCGCGATGAAACGAGGCTCACGCCCCGCTGCTGCAGGTAGTCGGTCACAAAGCCGATATGCGTCGACTTGCCCGCGCCATCGATGCCTTCGAAGGTGATGAAGCGGGGTTGATAGTGTTGTGTCATGAAACTCTTAATCTTGTGATGATATTAACGCTGATACTGGTTCACGGCGCGGTTATGGTCGGGCAAGTTGGCCGAGAACTGGCTGGTGCCGTCGCCGCGCGCAACGAAATACAGCGCTTGCGTGCGGGCCGGCGCCAGCGCCGCCGTCAGCGATTGCGCGCCAGCCAGGGCGATCGGCGTGGGCGGCAAGCCGCCGCGCGTGTAGGTATTGTAAGGGGTGTCCGCTTCCAGGTCGCGTTTGCGGATCTTGCCTTGGTAGTTATCGCCCATGCCATAGATCACGGTCGGGTCCGTCTGCAGCAGCATGCCTGTTTTCAAGCGGTTGACGAACACGCCGGCGATCATCGCGCGCTCGGACTTTTGCCCCGTTTCTTTTTCCACGATGGAAGCCATGATCAGCGCCTCGTACGGGTTTTTATATGGCAAGGCCGGATCGCGCTTGTCCCACGCTTCGGAAAGGCGGCCGATCATGGCCGTGTGCGCCTGCCTGAAAATCTGCATTTCGCTGGCGCCCTTGGCAAACAAATATGTATCCGGGAAGAACAAGCCTTCCGGGTGCACGTATTCCGGGCTGATCTTCGCCATCAGTTCCTTGTCGGACAGGCCCACGGTATCGTGCTTGAGGCCAGGGTGATTCGCCATCGCCAGGCGCATCTGCTTGAAGGTCCAGCCTTCGATGATGGTCAGCGCCTCTTGCGCGAATTCGCCGCGCGCCAGCTGCGTGATCAGGCGCTGCGGCGTGGTGCCCGGTTTCAACTCGTAAGAACCGGCCTTGATCTTCGAGGTCTTGCCTTCGATGCGCGCCAGCATGTTGAACAGGATGGGCACGATGGGCACGCCCGCGTCCGCGATTTGCTGGCCGGCCGCATGCGCGCCGCTGCCCGGCGCGATCGTAAACGGGATCGCCTCGCCGTCCGTGGTGATGGGCTGCTGCGCCCAATACACAAAAGTACCGCCGACGCCGATGGCGGCGATGACTGAGCTGACTACAAGTTTTTTAAAGAAAGCCATTGTTCCGATTCTTGTGATGCGCTCGCTGGCGGGCAACGCGCGCTTGTTATGATCGTTCATTTGTGAAGCAAGTCCGCGCAAAGCGGCGCCAACACTGGCAATCTTGCCGCTGCCGACGCAATTTGCGCGACATCACTATAATGAACCCGTAATGATAATGCTTAATCGCTGATCTAATGGAAATTATGAATAACTGGAATCAATTTTTAACCGCCCAAGGCGCCCGCCCCGTTGCCATCGATGGCGCGCCTGACGGCACCGCCCCCATCGCCGCCGCCCCTATCCATGATTTCGGCCAGTCCCTGACCGTGCCCCAGCTGCAAGAAGGTTTTGTCGCGGCCATCACGGACCAGGGCTTGATCGGCTTGAACGGCGACGAGGCAGCCAGTTTCCTGCACGGCCAGCTGACCAACGACGTGGAACACCTGAGCCAGGAGCAAGTGCGCCTGGCCGGCTACTGCACGCCGAAGG
This sequence comes from Janthinobacterium sp. BJB401, assembly GCF_013372745.1. Lineage (NCBI taxonomy): Bacteria > Pseudomonadati > Pseudomonadota > Betaproteobacteria > Burkholderiales > Oxalobacteraceae > Janthinobacterium > Janthinobacterium sp. BJB401. The sequence goes on from NZ_JABXFH010000017.1 coordinate 96,364, forward strand.
GCCGCTTGCTGGCCAGTTTCCTGATGTGGCGCAACGCCACCACCATTTATCTGCAATTGCCGCGCACCATACAGCCAGCCATCCAGAAGCGGCTGCAAATGTTCGTGCTGCGCGCCAAGGCCAAGCTGCACGATGCATCCTTTGACGAAGCGAACCAGGTCGTCCTGGGCCTCGGCGGCCAAAAGGCCAGCTCGGCCCTGTCCGCCTGGTTCCCGGCACTGCCCGCCACGCCGTTCAGCAAGGTCGAGCATGAGTTGGGCACGCTGCTGCGCGTGGCCGATGCATTTGGCAGCGCCCGCTATGAATGGCTGACGTCTGCCGCCACGGCGCGCGACGTGTGGACCCCATTGACGCAACAGCTGGCCAAGGGCGGCAATGACGCCTGGCAATTGTCCGAGATCCACGCGGGCATCCCGCAAATCACGGCCGCCACGCAAGAGCAATTCGTGCCGCAAATGGTCAACTTCGAGCTGCTGGGCGGCGTCAATTTCAAGAAAGGCTGCTACCCGGGCCAGGAAATCGTCGCGCGCAGCCAGTATCTGGGCAAGCTCAAGCGCCGCACCACCCTCGTCAGCATTGCCGATCCCTCGGTCGTGGCCGGCGGCGAACTATTCGCCATCAGCGACCCCGAGCAGCCTTGCGGCATGGTCGTCAACGCGGCTCCGAACGGCGTGGGCGGCATCGACGCCCTCGTTGAAATGAAGCTGGGGGCCATAGCAGAAGGTGCAAGCGCCGCCGGCGCCGTGCGCTACGGCTCGGCCCAGGGCGCCGCCGTGCAATTCCTGACCATGCCTTACGTGCTCGACGCACTCGACTTGTGAGAATGCCATGAAAGATCTGTACGTTTACTATCAGGTAAAAGAAGAGCACGCCCAGGCGCTGGAAGCCAGGGTGCGTGCCTTGCAGGCAAAACTGGCGGCCGCCTCCGGCGTGGCGCCGCAACTCAAGCGCCGTCCTGACGCCAAGGATGGCTTGCAGACGTGGATGGAAATTTATCCCGTCGTCGGCGAAGGCTTTACGGAACTGCTGGCCAGCGCAGCCGACGAAGCGGGCTTGCTGTCATTGACGGCCGGCGCGCGCCATACGGAAGTGTTCATGGATTTGCCTCCATGTGCCTGATCGTTTTTGCCTGGAAAGTCAATCCGCACATCCCGCTGATTGCCGCCGCCAACCGCGACGAATTTTACGAACGCGCCAGCGCCCCCGCTGGTGCCTGGCCCGAGCACCCGCAAGTGTATGCTGGCCGCGACCTGCAGGCGGGCGGCAGCTGGATGGGTATCACGCAAGCCGGCGCCGGCAGCTCGCGCTTTGCCGCCATCACGAATATCCGCAGCCCGCAAGACCGCAACCCGGACGCCCCCTCGCGCGGCGCCCTGGTGGCCGACTACCTGGCTGGCAATATGTCGCCGCAAGACTACATCGCGCAAATCCGCCCCGGATGCAAAGCCTACAACGGTTTTAATCTGGTGCTGGGCGACGCGGATACCCTGATCTGGTTTTCCAACCGGGGCGATGGCGATGCGCGCAACGGCCAGCCTCTGGAGCCAGGCATCTACGGCCTGTCCAACGCGCTGCTCGACGCGCCATGGCCGAAGGTCCTGAAGACCAAGGCCCAGTTCGCCAGCTTGCTGTGCCAGGGCGCGCCCGACGAAGCGTATTTCGACATGCTGGCCGACACCACGCGCGCACCCGACTTCCGCTTGCCGGACACGGGCGTGCCGCTCGACCTCGAACGCGTGCTGTCCGCCGTCTGCATCGAAACGCCGGGCTACGGCACGCGCGCCTCCACCGTCGTCAAATTGTTCCCGGATTCTCCCGGCGAATTGCATGAGCTGGTGATACAGTAGGTCCGGGTAGGTCGGGGTAGGTCGGGTTAGCGCGCAAGCGCGTAACCCGACAACACCACCACACTCAACCGGCATCACCACCGTCCACAATGTCGGATTACGCGCCCCTGCGGCGCGCTAATCCGACCTACGCAAGCTTCCCCTCTCTTCATCAAAAACTCACTCGACATCCGCTCGCACAAAAAAGAAAGCGCTTGCGCAAGCGCTTTCTTTTGTTTACGATAGCTTCAATCGCGGCGACACAGCCGCACACTATCGCAGTACACAATAATAAAAAAACCTCAGGAGACACCATGGCCACCATGGAAGATGTAGCGCGGGCGGCGGACGTATCGCTGTCGACCGTCTCTCACGTAGTCAACGGCACCCGCAAGGTCAGCCCGAAAACCGTCGCCGCCGTCAATGCGGCCATGCAGCAGATCGGCTATGTGCCCAACATGCTGGCGCGCGCGCTGGCCGGCTCCTCGTCGGGCACCATCGGCGTGGCCATTTCCGCCTTCACCAATCATTACTTCAGTGAAACCGTGCGCGCCATCGAGGCGGCCTGCACGCGCCATGGCTTGATGATGCTGTTTTCCGATACGCATGACGATCCCGAGCAGGAACTCAAAGTAGTACAGAACTTGCACCAGCGCCGGGTCGACGGCATCGTGCTGGCGCCGTCCGGCGATCCGCACAACCGCGCGCTCGACTATTTGACCAGCAACAAGATCGCTTCCGTGCTGGTCGACCGCATGTCGCCACAGCCGTTCGACCAGGTAGGTGTGGAAAACATCGAGGCGACGGCCCAGCTAGTCAGCCACCTGATCACGGCCCACGGCCACCGCCGCATCGGTTTCATCGCGGGCGCGCCCGGCCTGTCCACGACGGATGAACGTATCGCAGGCTACCGCCTGGCCTTGCAGCGCGCCAATATCACCTTCGATGCGGAGCTGCTGCGCTCGGGCGACTCCAATCTGGAGCGCAGCGGCGCGGCCACACGCGAATTGCTGGCCTTACCTGCCGGACAGCGCCCGACGGCCATCGTGGCCGGCAATAACCTGATGACCATCGGCACCATGCATGCCTTGCGCGACGCCCACATTGCGGTACCGCAAGACGTCGCCCTGGCCGGCTTCGATGATTTCGACTGGGCCGATTATTTCAGCCCCCGCCTGACCGTGATGGCGCAGCCGCTCGAAGAGCTGGGCGCCATGGCCGTCGACCTGCTAATCGAGCGCATCGCCCATCCCGGCCGTGCCCAGCACGTGCAGCGCCTGTCGCCGACCTTGCGCGTACGCAATTCTTGCGGCTGCCTCTGACCTTTTACAGTACAACCAAACATGCATCCAGCGATTTCCCTCGGTATCGACCTCGGTACCTCCGAACTGAAAACCGTGCTGATGGACAGCACTGGCGCCGTGCGCGGCCAGGCGTCCGTGCGCGTCGACACCAGCCGCCCACAGCCGGGCTGGTCCGAACAAGCGCCGCAAGACTGGTGGGCCGCCTGCGTCAACGCCCTGGCGCAGCTGCGCGCCGGCTGGCCGCAGGAATACGCACAGATCGCCTGCATCGGTCTGTCGGGCCAGATGCACGGCGCTGTGCTGCTCGACGACCAAGACGCCGTGATCCGTCCCGCCATCCTGTGGAACGATGCGCGCGCCGAAGCCGAAGCGGCCAGCCTGGCGCGCGACTATCCCGCGTATGCGGACGTGACGGGCAGCCTGCCCATGGCGGGCCTGACGGCGCCAAAACTGCTGTGGCTGCAAACCCACGAGCCTGACGCCTTTGCCGCCATCGCCTGCGTGCTGTCGCCGAAAGACTACCTGCGCCTGCACCTGACGGGCAACAAGGTCACCGACATGTCCGACGCGGCCGGTACCCTGTGGCTGGACGAGGCCAACCGTGCCTGGTTCGCCCCCATGCTGGCCGCCTGCGGCTTGATACCGGAACAGATGCCGGCGCTGGCCGAAGGCGACGCCGCCACGGGCACCGTGCTGGCCGCCGTCGCAGACAAACTGGGCTTGTCATCGGATGTGGTGGTGGCGGCCGGTGGCGGCGACAACCCCGTCTCGGCCGTGGGCATCGGCGCCGTCAATGGCGGCGACAGTTTCATTTCGCTGGGCACCAGCGCCGCCATCGTTTCCGTCACAGAACAGCCTTTGGGCAATCCGGCCGGCGGCGTGCACAGCTTTTGCCACGCCCTGCCCGGCCGCTGGTATGCGATGGGCGCGATCTTGTCCGGCGCCAGTTGCTTGCGCTGGGCCACTGGCGTGCTGGGCCAGCCCGACGAGGCAGCCCTGCTGGCGTTGGTGGAAGCGCTCTTGCCGCTCGACGCCCCCGTCGCGCCATCGGCACCGCTGTTCCTTCCGTATCTGTCTGGCGAGCGCACGCCGCATAACGACCCGCAAGTGCGCGGCGCCTTTTTGCAGCTGGGCCATGACAGTACGCCGGCACAGCTCGGCTATGCCGTACTCGAAGGCGTGGCCTTTGCCTTGCGCGACGCCATGGCGGCCGTCACGTCGACGGGCGCCGTCGTTCCCCACTGCATGCTGGTGGGCGGCGGCGCGCGCAGCCAGTACTGGGCGCAACTGCTGGCCAATGTGCTGGGACGCGAAATGCGCACCCTGCACAACAGCGAACTGTCCGCCAGCCTGGGCGCGGCCAAGCTGGGCTTTGCCGCCATCGGTGACGCCAGCCTGCTGACGCAAGGGTTACCCATCAAAAACACTTTCTTGCCCGATGCCGCGCACAGCGCAGCCTTGAGCATCCGCTACAGCCGCTACCGTAGCTTGTTTCCCGCCGTGCAAGCCTTGCACCAACTCAGTGATAAGGAAGAGTAATGAATCAGCTGCAACAATTGAAACAACACAGCACCGTCGTCGCCGACACGGGCGACTTTTTGCAACTGGCGCGCTTCGCGCCGCAGGACGCCACCACCAATCCGTCGCTGATTTTAAAGGCCGTGCTGCAGCCCGATTACGCACCCTTGCTGGAAAGCACGGTCGCCGCGCACAAGAACGCGTCGCTGGACGATATTGTCGACCAGGTGCTGGTGCGCTTCGGCCTGGAAATTTTGAAGGTGGTGCCGGGCCGCGTATCGACGGAAGTCGATGCGCGCCTGAGCTTTGACCGCGACGCCACCGTGGCCCGCGGGCGCCGCCTGATCGCCCTGTACGAGCAAGCCGGCATTGGTCGCGAGCGCGTGCTGATCAAGGTCGCCGCCACCTGGGAAGGCATCCAGGCGGCGCGCGAACTGGAAAAAGACGGCATCTTTTGCAACCTGACCCTGCTGTTCGCATTTTGCCAGGCCGTCGCCTGCGCTGATGCGAAAGTACGGCTGATTTCGCCTTTTGTGGGCCGCATCTACGACTGGCATAAAAAATCGCTGGGCGCGGCATGGGACGAAGCGGCGCGCAGCTTGTCCAACGATCCAGGTGTACAGTCGGTCACGCGCATCTTCAATTACTACAAACAACATGGCATCGCCACGCAAGTGATGGGCGCCAGCTTCCGCAACGTGGGCCAGATCACGGCCCTGTCCGGCTGCGACTTGCTGACCATCAGCCCCGATCTGCTGGCGAAACTCGAAACGGCAGATGCACCGTTCGAGCGGGCCCTGGGCGCCGACCTGGGCGAGGCGCAGCCGGCCATCACGTATGACGAAGCCGCTTTCCGCTACGCCTTGAACGACGACGCGATGGCCACCGAAAAGCTGGCCGAAGGCATCCGCGGCTTTGCCGTCGATGCGGGCAAGCTGGACGCCATGATCGAGAAATTACGCAGTCAATAAGTTGGCACCCCTTTTCACCCGTAGCACCGTTTGTTTTTCACAATAAAAACCCTTGGAGATCCTCATGAAAAAAGTCATTACCGCCTCCCTGCTGCTGTCCGCCGCCTGCGGCGCTTTCGCTGCTGACAAACCGCTGAAATCGATCGGCGTGAGCGTGGGCGACCTGGCCAATCCGTTTTTTGTCGCCATTGGCCGCGGCGCGGAAGAAAGCGCGAAAAAGCTGGGCGGCCCTGGCGTGAAAGTCACCACTGTTTCCAGCAAGTATGACCTGAACACCCAGGTGGACCAGATCGAGAACTTTATTGCCAACAAGACCGACATCATCATCCTGAACGCCGTCGACTCCAAGGGCATCGCGCCAGCCATCAAGAAAGCGCGCAATGCGGGCGTGGTCGTGATCGCTGTCGACGTGGGCGCCGTGGGCGCTTCGGCCACCGTGATGTCCGACAACACCATGGCGGGCGACGTCTCGTGCGCCTACCTGGCCAAGCAGATCGGCGGCAAGGGCAATGTGGTGATCCTGAACGGCCCGCCGGTCACGTCCGTGATCGACCGCGTGAATGGCTGCAAGAAAACCCTGGCCGCGTTCAAGGATATCAAGATCCTGTCCGACAACCAGAACGCCGGCGGCAGCCGCGACGGCGGCATGACCGTGATGTCGAACCTGCTGACGGCCCATCCGAAGATCGACGGCGTGTTCGCCATCAATGACCCAACCGGTATCGGCGCCGAACTGGCGATCAAGCAGTCGAAGCGCACGGACGTGAAACTGATCACGGCAGTCGATGGCGCGCCCGACGGCCAGAACGCCCTGAAAAACAAGGCCGGCCTGTTTGCCGCCACCTCGGCGCAAAACCCGTACCGCATGGCGACCGACGCCGTGCAGATGGGCTACGACATCATGAACGGCCGCACGCCGAAGCAGACCATGGTGCTGTTGCCGACCCCGGCCATCACCAAGGAAAACGTCGCCACCTACACGGGCTGGGTAAAGAACTGATCTGCCTGACCTGAACCACGAGGCGCCGCCAGCCAATGGCAGGCGGCGCCAGTTTCACAAGCAAGGAAGGACAGTCATGAGCGATGATATTATTTTTGAAATGCGCGGCATCGAGAAGCGCTTTGGCGCCACGCGCGCGCTGCGCGGCGTGCACCTGACGGTGCGCAGCGGCGAAATCCATGCCGTGATGGGCGAGAACGGCGCCGGCAAGAGTACCCTGATGAAGATTTTATCCGGCGTGTACACGCCGGACGCGGGCGAGATCATTCTCGACGGCAAGCCGATCCGCATCCGCAACCCGGGCGAGGCACGCGCGCTGGGCATCAACCTGATCTACCAGGAACTGAGCGTGGCCAAGAACATGACGGTGGCGCAGAACGTCTTCATGGGCAGCGAGCCGAAGGGACCGTTCTGGACCGTCAAGGGCGGCGAAATGCGCGCGCGCACGAACGCCATCCTGGCCGATCTCGGTTCCCGCTTCGACGCCGACACCATGGTCTCGACCCTGTCGATCGCCGAGCAGCAGCAGGTGGAAATCGCCCGCGCCCTCGTGCATGAAAGCCGCATCCTGATCATGGACGAGCCCACTGCCGCCCTGTCCGACCGGGAAACAGAACAATTGTTCCGCATCATCGAAGAACAGCGCGACAAGGGCCTGGCCGTACTCTACATCAGCCACCGCATGGCCGAAGTGGAACGCCTGGCGCGCCGCATCACGGTGCTGCGCGACGGCGCCTATGTGGGCGAGCTGGGCAAGGATGAGCTGGATCAAAAGAAAGTCGTGCAAATGATGGTGGGCCGCCCTGCCGACGACTTTTATTCGCACCAGCGGCGCACCACCCGGGGCGCCGAGCGCCTGCGCGTGGACAAGGTGGGCGGCGGCAAGGTCAAGCCGGCCTCGTTCACCCTGCATGCGGGCGAAGTGACGGGTCTTGCCGGCCTCGTCGGCGCAGGCCGCACGGAACTGGCGCGCCTGATCTTTGGCGCGGACAAGAAGCAATCGGGGCAAGTATGGCTCGACGGCCAGGAAGTGCATATCCACCGGCCGCTGGCGGCCATCCGCCACGGCATCGGCTACCTGCCCGAAGACCGCAAGAGTCTGGGCCTGTTCATGCAATTGTCGGCCATGGAAAACATGTCGATGAATATCCTGTCCAAGCATGCGACGGCGGGCGTGGTCAACCGTGGCGCCCTGACCCAGCTCACGCGCGAGGCCATCAGCAACCTCAACGTGAAAGTGTCGGGGCCGGACGGCATCGTCGGCGGACTCTCCGGCGGCAACCAGCAGAAAGTCTTGCTGGCGCGCTGGCTGGCCATCGCGCCCAAGGTCCTCATCCTCGATGAACCGACGCGGGGCGTGGACGTGGGCGCGAAGAGCGAAATTTACAAGATCATCCACCAGCTGGCGGACGCGGGCACGGCCGTGCTGTGCATTTCCAGCGAACTGGCCGAACTGGTAGGCATTTGCGACCGCGTGATGGTGATGTGCGAAGGCAGGCTCACCGGCGAAGTGACGGGTGACGACATCACGCAGGAAAACATCCTTGCCTATGCCACCCAGCTGGAAGCGGCATAAAAGAACAACCATTCAGGAGATTTAACATGACAACGAGTACCACCAGCGGCGCCGCGCGCGCCGGCGAACCCTTCAATGCCTCGAACCTGATGCGCCGCCTGGGCATGCTGCCCGTGCTGGTGGTGCTCTACCTGGCCATGTACGGCCTGACCGTGTATTTCTCGGCCGACGGCACGTCGACGTTCATGACCAGCAATAACACCATGAACATCTTCCGCCAGGTGTCGATCAACATCGTGCTGGCGTCCGGCATGACCTTTGTCATTCTGACCAGCGGCATCGATTTGTCCGTCGGCTCCGTGCTGGCGGTCTCGGCCGTGGCAGGCATGCTGATGTCGCTGTCGGCCCAGTTCGCCGGCTTTTCGATTCCCGCCTTCCTCATCGTCGGCCTGCTGCTGGGCGCGCTCAATGGCGTGCTGGTCGCCCTCGTCGGCCTGAACCCATTTGTCGTGACCCTGGGCACCATGACGGCCCTGCGCGGCGCCGCCTACCTGCTGGCGGATGGCACCAGCGTGCTGAACACGGAAATCCCGAGCTTCGAATGGATGGGCAACGGCAGCTTCCTGGCCGTGCCCTGGCTGATCTGGCTGGCGGCGGCCGTCGTCGTGCTGACGTGGTTTATTTTGCGCAAGACAACCCTGGGCCTGCATATCTACGCCGTCGGCGGCAATATCCAGGCGGCACGTTTGACCGGTATCAAGGTCGGCCTCGTGCTGATGTTTGTCTACACCATCAGCGGCCTGTTCGCCGGCCTGGGCGGCGCCATGTCGGCCAGCCGCCTGTACGCGGCCAACGGCAACTGGGGTACCGGTTATGAACTCGATGCGATTGCGGCCGTCGTGCTCGGCGGCACCAGCCTGATGGGTGGCGTGGGTTCCGTCTGGGGCACCGTCATCGGCGCCCTGATCATCGGCGTGATGAACAATGGCTTGACGATTCTGGGGCTGTCGTCGTTCTGGCAGTATGTGGCGAAAGGTGTCGTGATCGTGCTGGCGGTGATTCTGGACAAATGGCGCCAGTCGCACGCGCAGAACTGATTGTGCTGGTGGTGTCGGGTTACGCGCTTTGCGCTAACCCGACCTACGTGCAACGACAGGCGTAGGTCGGATTAGGCCGCAGGCCGTAATCCGACAACACCCTAAAACACCAGCCGCATCTCCACATGCGCAATCCCCGCCTCTTCAAACTGTTCCCCCTGCTGCACGAAACCGTGGCGCGCATAAAATGGCGCGGCCACGGTTTGCGCATTCAGCACCACCGCTGCATCGCCGCGTTCGCGGGCCTTCTCCATCAGCAAAGTCAAAATGGCGCCGCCCACGCCCGTGCCGCGGCCCGGCTGGCGCACGGCCATGCGGCCGATATGGCCATCGGGCAATAACCGGCCCGTGCCGATGGCGGCACCAACGTCGTCATAGGCAACGGCATGCAGGCAGACGGCGTCCATGTCGTCGAGTTCGATCTCGGCCGGCACTTTCTGTTCATCGACAAAGACTTCAAAACGGATGGCGGTGGCGTCGGAGCCCAGGGTGGCCCAGTCGCCGAGGCGGATGGTGTGCTTGGTCATGGCATGCGGTAATAAGAGAGGGGCCGCCATTGTCGCACGGCCTGCCACGCCTTGGCAGGTGGTGCGGCTCAAGCGTTCGATTTCAAGTAACGTCCAGGTGTTTCACCGAGTATTTTGCGAAACATGACGACAAAATTGCTCGCGTTCTCGTAGCCCAGGCCCTCTGCGACATGCTGGACCGTGGCCCCCCTGGCCATCCATTGCAAGGCGAGCAGGATATGCAGTTGCCTGCGCCAGCGTCCGAAACTCATGCCGGTTTCCCGGGACACCAGGCGTGACAGCGTGCGCGCACTGATGCCCATCCGCTGCGCCCATGATTCGATGTTGCCGGGATCGGACGGACGCGATATAACATGGCCTGTTGGCTCATTGTGACCAACACGTGGCGCGCCTAACATGGACGCTGACATCACAACCACGAAAGCTGTCACATGGAACAAACGAAGAAAATCCTGATCTGCGGCGGCGGCATCGCCGGCCCCGCGTGTGCCTGGTGGCTGAGCAGGTACGGCTACTCCGTGGTGCTTGTCGAAAAGGCTGGCGCGCTCAGGGTCGGCGGGCAGAACATCGATGTGAAGGATGCCGCGCAGCAGGTCATCAAGCTCATGGGTTTGACATCACAGGTCGAGGCGCGCGACACGCTGGAGTGCGGCCAGAAGTGGCTCGACGCGGCCGGCAAGGTGGTGGCTGTTTTTCCCAAAGGTAGTATCGGCGGACTGACCTGCGATTTTGAAATCCTGCGCGGCGATTTCGCCCGTATTTTGTTCGATGCTACCCACGGCACTTGCGAATACCGTTTTGGCACGTGCGTCAGTGGCGTTGAAGAGATTGAAAATGGCGTGCGGGCAATCTTTGCCGATGGCACGGCAGAGGACTTCGAACTGGTGATCTGCGCCGACGGCGTGAGCTCGCCGACCAGAGACCTGGCGCTGGCTGCTGAAACGCGCATGCGTTACCTCGGTGCCTACATGGCGTTTTTCAACATTCCCCGGCGACCGGAGGACGACTTCTGGGCCTGCTCCGTCAATGGCATAGGCGGGACGATGATCAACCTCAGGCCAGGTGGCTTGACACACACTACCGTGCTGATGACCTTTCCTGCCGCTGAGCCTGGCCTGCGAAGTCCGACGGCGCCGTCGCGGCGCGAGATGCTGCGTGCGGCACTGGTGGGCCGGGGCAAGGTGGCCGATCGTATCATCGCCGAGCTTGATAATGTCCAGGACTTCTACTTCGGGCCGATGAGCCAGGTACAAGCTTCCACCTGGTCAAAAGGCCGGCTGGTCTTGCTGGGCGATGCGGCGCACTGCCCGACGCCATTCACGGGCAAGGGCACGGCTCTGGCGCTGGTGGGAGCCTACGTGCTGGCGGGGGAAATCAAGAGATGCGCGACCCACACCGAGGCTTTCGAGGCATACGAACGCATCCTTCGCCCGTATGCCGAGCGTACACAGCGGGAGCTGAGCCCTCGCCTCATCCGGCTCATGCACGTGCGGACGCGGTTCGGCATCGCCATCGCGCACCTGCTGCAACGGTGCTTCGGCAGCGCCCTGATCCAGTCGCTGTTGCAAGCGAACGCCACGAGCAAGGCGCGCAGGATCGACGAGGATTTCACGCTCCCGATCTATTGAAAGCTTTGCTGCGCTACCGGGCGCGCCCGGTCACTTTTCAGGACGGCCCGCTTACAACTTCACCAGCTGCTTGCCGAAGTTGCGCCCTTTTAAGAGGCCGATGAAGGCCTCGGGCGCGCTGGCCAAGCCGTCGGCCACGGATTCGCGGAATTTCAGCTTGCCCGTCGCCACCAGCGTTCCCAGTTCCGCCAGTCCCTGCGGCCAGAATTCCGGCTGTTCCGAAACGATGAAGCCGCGCACGGTCAGGCGGTTGGTGAGGATCAGGCGCGCATTGTCGAGCGGCGTCGGTTCGCCGTTGTAGCCGGCGATCCAGCCGCACACGGCCACACGGCCAAACGCGTTGGTGCGCGCCAGCGCCGCATCGAAGATGGCGCCGCCCACGTTTTCAAAGATGGCGTCGATGCCGTCCGGCGTGGCCGCCGCCAAATCGGCCTCAAGATTGCCCGCCTTGTAATCGACGCAGGCATCGAAACCCAGTTCATTCACCACATAGGCGCACTTGTCCGCGCCGCCGGCGATGCCGACGACGCGGCAGCCTTTCAACTTAGCCAGTTGCCCCACGACGCTGCCCACGGCGCCGCTGGCGGCCGACACGACCACAGTTTCGCCCGCCTTCGGCGCCATGATCTGATTCAAGCCATACCAGGCCGTCATGCCCGGCATGCCGACGGAACCAAGGTAGGCGGAGGCAGGAATGTGTGTCGTGTCGACCTTGCGCAGCATGGTGCCATCCGACACGGCCACTTCCGTCCAGCCCAAAGTACCCACGACCGTGTCGCCCACGGCAAACTTCGGATGCTTCGATTCCAGCACGACGCCCACCGTACCGCCGATCATGGTTTCATTCAAAGCCTGCGGCGCCGCATAGCTTTTATTGGCACTCATGCGCCCGCGCATGTAGGGATCGAGCGACAGGTACTGGTTACGTACCAGCAATTCACCATCCTTGATGGCGGGAAGGTCTTGATTTTCCAGACGAAAATGTGCCGGGTTGACTTCCTCCGTGGAGGCGGGACGCGAGGCGAGGACGATGCGTTGGTAGGTGGTCATGGTGCTCCTGTTATTAATCAAATGAAACCCAGAGGCAACTACTGGGGTGCCACCCAGAGGGTT